>CANFMY010000001.1 GCA_947448375.1 Comamonadaceae bacterium
GAGCGTGCCGCCGAAACGCTTGCTCAGGAACCCGGCGGCGCGGCTGGCGATGTTGATGTACTTGCCGACCAGGTCGGAGTTGACCCGCGCCACGAAGTCATCGGGGTTGAAGTCGATGTCTTCCACCCGCGCGCTGAGCTTGGCGGCGATGTAGTAGCGCAGCCATTCGGGGTTCATGCCCAGGCTCAGGTACTTGAGGGGGTCCAGCCCGGTGCCGCGGCTCTTGCTCATCTTCTCGCCGCTCACCGTCAGGAAGCCGTGCACGAACACCGCGTTGGGCACCTTGCGGCCGCTGAAATAGAGCATGGCCGGCCAGAACAGCGTGTGGAAGGTGATGATGTCCTTGCCGATGAAGTGGTACTGCTCCACCGACGGGTCAGCCATGAAGGCCTCGTAGTTCTTGCCGATCTTGCCGAAGTAGTTTTTGAGCGAGGCCAGGTAGCCAATGGGCGCGTCCAGCCAGACGTAGAAGTACTTGCCGGGTGCGTCGGGAATCTCGATGCCGAAGTAGGGCGCGTCGCGCGAGATGTCCCAGTCGCCCATTTTGGGCTTGCCGTCCTCGCCGGGCTCGATCCACTCGGCAATTTTGTTGAGCACCTCGGTTTGCACCGCGCCGCTGTGGGTCCATTGCGCCAGGAAATCCAGGCAGCGCGGGTCGGACAGTTTGAAGAAAAAGTGCTCGGAGGTGCGCAGCACCGGCGTCGCACCCGACAGCGCCGAGTAGGGGTTCTTCAGTTCGGTGGGCGCGTACACGGCACCACAGCTCTCGCAGTTGTCGCCGTACTGGTCTAGGGCGCCGCATTTGGGGCACTCGCCCTTGATGAAGCGATCCGGCAGGAACATGCCCTTGTCGGGGTCATAGAACTGCTCGATGGTGCGGGTCTCGATCAGGCCAGCCTGCTTGAGGTCGAGGTACACGGCCTGGGCCAGTTCGTGGTTCTCCGGGCCGTCGGTGCTGTGCCAGTTGTCAAAGCCGATGTGAAACCCGTCCAGGTAGGGTTTGCGACCCGCGGCGATGTCGGCGACGAACTGCTGGGGCGTGACCCCGGCCTTCTCGGCCGCAATCATGATGGGCGCGCCGTGCGCGTCGTCGGCGCACACGAAGTGAACCTCATGGCCCTGCATGCGCATCACCCGCACCCAGATGTCGGCCTGGATGTATTCCATGATGTGGCCAATGTGGAACTTGCCGTTGGCGTACGGCAGGGCGGTGGTGACGAACAGTTGGCGTTGGGACATGGGTCAGGTCCGCGGCCAAGGGGCGGCGGAATCGCAAAGGGGTCGGAGGAGACAGAGACCAGGATTTTAGGTCAGGGGCCATCCAGCGCTCTGCTGGGCCCGCGTGGCGACCGACGCCAACCCTCAGCAACCCTGACCGATTCGAGGTCGTACCAGGTTGGATAGACTAGCCGGCTGATTTGCGGAGCCCCTCATGTCCCTGACCGAACCCACCCTCCTGGCCGCCCTGCAGGCCGTGACCGACCCCAACACGGGCCAAGACTTTGTCACGACCAAGGCGCTGCGCAACCTGCAGATCCAGGGCAGCGACGTCGCCTTCGACCTCGAGATGGGCTACCCCGCACGCACCCAGCACGCGGCCTTGCGTCAGGCCCTGATCAGCGCGGCCAAAGGCGTGACCGGTGTGGGCAATGTGTCGGTCAACATCAGCACCCGCGTGATTGCCCATGCGGCCCAGCGCGGCGTGCAGTTGCTGCCCCAGGTGCGCAACATCATCGCCGTGGCCTCGGGCAAGGGTGGGGTGGGCAAGAGCACCACCGCGGCCAACCTGGCACTGGCGCTGGCTGCCGAGGGCGCCCGCGTGGGCCTGCTTGATGCCGACATCTACGGCCCCAGCCAACCCATGATGATGGGCATTGAGGGCCGCCCTGAAACCGAAGACGGCCAAAGCATGGAGCCGCTGGAAAACTACGGCGTTCAGGTGATGTCCATTGGCTTCCTGGTCAACGCCGACGACGCCATGATCTGGCGTGGCCCCATGGCCACCCAGGCGCTGGAGCAGTTGCTGCGCCAGACCAACTGGAAAGACTTGGATTACCTCATTGTCGACATGCCGCCGGGTACCGGCGACATCCAGCTCACCCTGAGCCAGCGCGTGCCCCTGACCGGCGCGGTGATCGTCACCACGCCCCAGGACATCGCCTTGCTCGATGCCCGCAAAGGCATCCGCATGTTCGAGAAAGTGGGCGTGCCCATCCTCGGACTGGTGGAAAACATGGCGGTGCACGTGTGCACCCAGTGTGGCCATGCCGAGCACATCTTTGGCCAGGACGGCGGACGCCGCATGGCCGAGGAACTGGGCGTGGACTACCTGGGCGGCTTGCCCCTGGACCTGAACATCCGCTTGCACGCCGATGGCGGGCGCCCCACCGTGGTGGCCGACCCGAACAGCCCGATTGCCGCCACCTACCAGATGCTGGCGCGCCAGGTGGCGATTCGGGTGGCCGCGCGGGCCAAGGACTTTTCCTCGAAATTCCCGACCATCAAGGTGTCCAAAGACACCTGAGCGAGCCTCGCCGTCAGCCCCGGCGTGTTCATTTCACGCGGCGCAGGGGGCGCTGCGTTGTGGGCGGATGTGGCTGCGTCAGGGTCAAGGCTGTCCTATGATGGGCCCATGCCCAGAATCGCCTCGCTTCTCCTCAATGTCGGCCACGGCCTGGACCACCTCTTTCTGCTGATTTTTGCCACGGCGGTCGGGGCCATTGCCCAGGACTTCCAGATCGAGCGCTGGGAGGACATGATGCCATTCACCGTGGGCGCCTTCTTGTTGTTCGGGCTCGGCTCCATTCCGTCGGGCCGACTGGGCGACCTGTGGGGGCGTCGGCGCATGATGCTGGTGTTTTTTTACGGCATGGGCGTGGCCGCGTTGCTGGTGTCGCTTACCCAAAGCCCCTGGCAAATGGCCATCGCGCTGACCCTCCTGGGTGCGGTGTCGTCCATCTACCACCCGGTGGGAATTCCGCTGCTGGTACAGGGCTCTCGCACCCCGGGGCTGACCATCGGCATCAACGGCCTGGCCGGCAACATGGGCATCGCGGTGGCAGCCTTGCTGACCGGGATCCTGGTGCAATGGGGTGGCTGGCGACTGGCCTTTGTGGTGCCGGGTGTGGTCTCCATCGTGTGCGGCTGGCTGTTCGCCCGCCATGCCCCCACCGAAATCGCCCCGCCAGCGCGCAAGAAGGCCTCGGGCGTGCACCTGCCGCGCTGGCTGGCGCTGCGCACCCTGGTGGTGATGATCGCCACCGCCATCAGCAGCAGCCTGTTGTTCAACTTCACCACCAACGGCAACGCACAACTGCTGGCCCAGCGCCTGGATGGACTGGTGAATGAACCCGTCATGCTCGGTCTGTTGCTGGCCCTGGTGTACGCCGTGGCCTCGTTTGCGCAGGTGATCGTGGGTCGCCTGATCGACACGGTGCCGATCAAGCCGCTCTTTTTCGGCATCCTGGCCTTGCAAGGCGTGGTGTTTTACTTGTCGTCGGGCACCACCGGCTGGATCTGGTATGGCTCGGCCATCGTTTACATGGTGGCCGTGTTTGCCTCCATTCCGTTCAATGACGCCATGGTGGTGCGCTACATCGACGACTCGATGCGCTCGCGGGTCAGTGGCACGCGCATTGCCATCTCCTTTGGCTTCAGCTCGCTGGCGGTGTACATGCTCGGTCCGGTGGTCAAGCAGGCCGGCTTCACCACGCTGATGTTGTCGATGTCCCTGATCGCTGTCATCGGGGCGTGTTGCGTCCTCGGTCTGCCGGGCGAAGAAGAGATGCGGGCATCGCGCCAGGAGGCGTGATCAACCGGCCGTGCCCGCGCAGGGGCATGCCCCGCTTCATTGACGGATCGCTGAGGCCCCAATGGCTGATCGTCGGGACCGGGATGTGTCATCGAGGCGTCGATGGCCGCCTACGACTGCGGGCACAATGACCTGCATGGAACTCAACCACCAGGAAATCAAGACACCCCCGCGTGATGCGGCCTCCGTGCTGATGCTGCGCGATGGCGCCCACGGGCTGGAAATTTTCATGCTGCAACGACACAGCAACTCGGCGGTGTTGGGCGGTGCCTATGTGTTTCCCGGTGGCAAGCTCGATGTGGCGGACGCCGAGCTCGACCCGGCGCGTCACCTCGACCAGCCCCGCGACCTGTTGCACCGCCAGTTGGCCGAACCCGAGCTGGACGCGGCCCGCGCCTGTGGCCTGTATGTGGCGGCGCTGCGCGAGGCGTTCGAGGAGTCGGGAATTTTGTTTGCCCACGGCCCCGACGGACAGGCCCCTGATGCCGTGCGCGCCGGTGAGCGTTTGCGTGCCGGCACCAGCTTTGCGGATGTGCTGCGCGACATGTCCTTGCAACTCACCACCCGATTTCTCGTGCCGTGGTCGCGCTGGATCACGCCCAAGCTGGCATCGGTGTCCTCGCAGCGCTTTGATACGCGCTTTTTCGTCGCCGCTGTGCCGGCAGGTCAGGACGCCGTGCATGACAACGTGGAAACCACCCACAGCACCTGGCTGCAACCGCGTCAGGCCCTGGAGGACTATTGGGAACGACGCATCGAACTCGCGCCGCCCCAGATCATGAGCCTGGTGCAATTGCTGCGTCACGACACGGTGCAGGCGGTACTGGACGACACCCGCCAGCGCGCGCCTGCGACCATCCAGCCCGAGCCGTTTGACGACGACGGCGTGCGCACCATTTGCTACCCGGGCGACCCCAGGCACTCGCTCACCGAGCGGGTGATGCACGGCCCCACCCGACTGCGCTTTGTCAACCGCCGGTTCGAGCCGGTCGATGGGTTTCAGGGCTTTTTCGCCTGAGATGATCCATCCCCGCAGGGCCGATCGCCACCAACCGCGGCGCGTCTATTCCCATGCGAATGCCCGGGATTGCGCGTCGAACGCCCTTTCGGGGGTAGGATGCACCCCCATAGTGTCGACAGGAAGGTACTGACCATGTTGTCTCGTTTCAAATCCCGTTTCTTGGTGCTGACGGCTGCTCTGGGCATGACGCTGGCGGCGCAAGCGCAATCCTTTCCCAGCAAGCCGATCCGCTTGATCTGCCCGTTCCCGCCCGGGGGTGCCGTGGATATCGCCTCGCGCGCCATCGCGGCCGAGTTGTCCAAAAACCTGGGTCAACCGGTGACCGTGGACAACAAGCCCGGAGCCGGCGGCAACATCGGTGGCGCTGAAACGGTTCGTTCTGCTCCCGATGGCTACACCCTCTTCATGACCACCAGCGGTATTTCGGCCATCAACCCGTTCCTGTACGCCAAGATGCCGTTTGATCCCATGAAGGACCTGGCGTCGGTGTCGGCCCTGGTGTCGCTCAACAACGTGCTGGTGGTGCACCCGTCGGTCAAGGCCAACTCGGTGTCCGAGTTGATCAACCTGGCCAAGGCCCAGCCGGGGGCAGTCACCTACGCCTCCAGCGGTAGCGGCACCAGCATTCACATGTCGGGCGAAATGTTCAAGCACCTGGCAGGCGTCAACATGACGCATATCCCTTACAAAGGCAGTGCACCGGCCCTGACCGACCTCATGGGCGGACAGGTCATGATCATGCTGGACAACATTCCCTCGGCGCTGCCCCACATCAAGAGCGGCAAACTGCGTGCCCTGGCCACCACCGGCGCCAAGCGTGACCCGCTGTTGCCCGAATTGCCCACCATCGCCGAAGCAGGCGTGGCGGGCTACGAGTCGGGCGTGTGGTTCGGGCTGGCCGTGCCGGCCGGCACCCCGCGCGAGATCATCGCCAAACTCAATGCCGAAGCGGTCAAAGGCACCAAGGCACCGGACTATGTCAAGCGCATGACCGAACTGGGCTACAACATCATCGGCAGCACCCCCGACCACATGACCGAGATGCTGCGCGCCGAGGTGAACCGCTGGGGCCCCATCGTCAAGGCCTCCGGAGCCAAAGCTGACTGAACTCGAGCTGTTTCCGCTCTCCAACGGCCTGTTTCCCGATGGAAAGCTGGCCTTGCAGATCTTCGAGGTGCGTTACCTCGACCTGATCAAGCAGTGCCAGCGTGAGGGTCGACCCTTCGGGGTGGTGATGCTGCACCAAGGCAGCGAAGTGCAGCAGGCCGGCGTGATGGAGACCCCGAGCACCTGGGGTTGTCTGGCCCACCTGGAAGCCGTCGAACAGATTCAGCCCGCCTTGCTGCGGGTGAGTTGTCGGGGTGGACAGCGCTTTCAGCTCTTGCATTCCGAGCGGGGTGCCTACGGGCGCTGGCGGGGCCAGGCGCAGTTGTCTGACCCGGATCCCGCGGCGGCCATCCCCCCGTTGTTGCAGCCGCTGGCGGATCGGCTGGGGCAGTTGATTGCAGACGCGCAGCGCCGTGGCATGGAGGCCCTGTTGCCGCTGGCAACGCCTTATCGCCTGGACGAGGCCGGATGGGTCGCCAACCGGTGGGCCGAACTCCTGCCGTTGGCGGTCCCGTTCAAGGAGCACCTGCTGTCCACCGACGACCCCCTCAAACGCCTGGAGCTCGTGGCGCAGGTGGTGAAAGCCTCGGCGCAGGACGATCAGGGCAGTGACGTTTCAGGCATCGACGGCGAGTAAGATACCCCCACGATGACGGGGCGACTCACCACCATTCAGAACCAGCACCACACGCCGGTGCACTGCCCGGTGATGGCCTGGATCACGCCGTCCACGGCCATGCCCAGCAACAGAAGGGGTCCGCCCAGGACCAGCATGCCCCACACCCAGGCCATGCCGGTCAGTCGCGGCTCCTCGATGCGATGCCCCATGACCTCTTGCGGCGGGGGCATGCGCCAGCGGGTGAGCCAGGACGTGTCAGCTGTCATAGAGAAGGCATTCTAGGGCGATGAAGCTGTTTTGGGATGACCTCGACGCGGGCGACTGGGACCGTCACCACGCCGCCGCCTCGGCGGCCTTGCAGCAGGATTGGGCCTATGGCAGCTGCATGAAGGCCATCGGGGTCGCTTGCTGGCGGGTGCGTGTTGAAGCCGAGGGGCGCACGGTGGCGTTGGCGCAGTTCATTGGCCGCCGGCTGGCGGGGATGGTGTCCGTGGCGCTGTGTTCGCGCGGGCCGGTCTGGACCGAGTCGCTCACGGCCGCGGACAAGGCCGAGGTGTACCGTCGACTGCGTGCAGGTCTGCCGATGTTGCGACCACGCTTGGCTTTTTTCACACCCGAGGAGCCGGCCGGCGAGTCGCTGGGCCTCTCGCCCTGGCGGCGTGTCATGACGGGGTACTCCACCGTGACCCTGGACCTCAGCCAGTCGCGTGAGCAATTGCGAGCCGGTTTCGAGGGCAAATGGCGCAACCGTCTGGTGGCAGCCGAAGCGGCCGGGCTCACGGTGCAGCGACTGGGGGCCAATCCGGCGCAATTTCGCTGGTTGCTCGAGCAGGAGGACTCGATGCGCGAGCAACGTGGCGTCGCGGGGCTGCCGTCGGGCTTTATCGAGCGCTACATCCAGGCGCGCAAGTCCGCCGCGCACACCGTGCTGACGTTGCGCGCCGATCACCAGGGCGAGCGTGTGGCAGCCATGATGTTTTTGCTGCATGGCACCGCCGCCACGTACCAGGTGGGCTGGTCCAACGACACGGGCCGGCAGCTCAATGCGCACAACCTGTTGCTGTGGCAAGCCATCGAGGCCTTGCAGCAGCGTGGGGTGCGCCTGCTCGACCTGGGGGGCGTCAACACCCAGCGCAGCGCCGGCATCGCGCGCTTCAAACTCGGCACGGGCGGGCGCGTGCTGACCCTGGCAGGCACTTACCTATGAGTGCGACCCGGCTGGATGTGCAAGGGCTGGCGTGCGAGCGGGGGGGCAGGGCGCTCTTCGCCAACGTCAGCTTCAGCCTGTGCGCTGGCGAATGGATGCACTTGCAGGGTGACAACGGCGCTGGCAAAACCAGTCTGCTGCGCCTGGTGAGCGGCTTGTCGCCGGCAGCGGCCGGCGAGGTGCGGTGGGCCGGTGTGCCTATCCGGCAGTGTGCCGAGGTGTACCGCGCGCAGATGCTGTACCTGGGCCACACCCTCTCGCTCAAGGACGATCTGAGCGCCCTGGAAAATCTGCAGTTCGAGGCGGCGGTGAGTGGCGAGCCGCTGGACGAGACGCGAGCCCGGCAGGGACTGGCGACGCTCGGGTTGCGCGGGCGTGAGCATCTGCCGCTGCGGGTGCTGTCGCAGGGGCAAAAGCGACGTGCCGCACTGGCGCGGTTGCTGACCACCCGCGCGCGGCTGTGGTTGCTGGACGAGCCCTTTGTGGCGCTCGACCCCGGCGCGGTCACACAACTGGTGGACTTGCTGGGACAGCACGTCGCGCAGGGTGGCCTGGTGCTCTACACCAGTCACCAGACCGTGCCCATGGGCGGCACGGGTCATCACTACAGGTTGGCCGCATGAGTGCCTTCAACGCCGTGCTGCGTCGTGATGTGCTGCTGGCCCTGCGGCGCAAGGCCGAGGTGCTGACCGGGGTGTTCTTCTTCGTGGTGGTGGCGTCCCTGTTTCCGCTCGCCATCGGGCCAGAGATGGCCGTGTTGCGCCAGGTGGCACCCGGGGTGATCTGGGTGGGGGCTTTGCTGGCCAGCATGTTGTCGCTGGGTCGCCTGTTCGAATCGGACTACCGCGATGGCACGCTCGAGCATTTGGCCTTGTCGCCGGTCGGGCTGCCCTGGCTGGTGGCGGCCAAAATTTTGGCGCACTGGCTGACATCTGGCCTGCCCCTGGTTCTGCTGGCGCCACTGCTGGGTCTGCAATTTGATTTGCCTGTTGAATCGCTGGGGGTGTTGATCCTGACCCTCCTGATGGGCACGCCGGTGTTGTCTCTCATCGGCGCGATTGGCGCGGCGCTTACCCTGGGGGTGCGCGGTGGCGGTGTGCTGTTGTCGCTGCTGGTGCTGCCCTTGTTTGTGCCGGTGCTGGTGTTCGGGGCCGGGGCGGTGGAGTCGCAGATCGCGGGTCTGGGCATTGAGGCGCATGTCTCCATCCTGATGGCCCTGCTGCTGCCCGCTGCCGCGCTCAGTCCGTTGGCGTGCGCCGTGGCCTTGCGCATTGCGCTGGAATGAACCGGAACGGTCTGCGTGTCACCCCTGAATCGTCGGCATGACAACGTCCTGACGTGTCACGCCAGACAGCCGCTTGACCTTGGTCATTTCAGGCCCATCGGGACCTCCCTAAAATCCCCCCAACTCAGCCTCACACCCTTGGCGGTTGACCCGACCTTATGAACCCATTTCATTACGCCTCTCCCCAACCCTTTTACGGGTTGGCTGGGCGTTGGTGGCCCTGGCTGGCCGCAGTGGCGACCGCCCTGGGCCTGGCAGGGCTGTGGCTGGGCCTGGCCGTGGCGCCGACCGATGCCCAGCAGGGCGAGGGCTACCGCATCATCTTCGTGCACGTACCCGCCTCGTGGATGTCCATGATCATTTACCTGGCCATGGCGTTCTGGAGCGTGCTGGGCCTGGCCTTCAACACGCGCCTGTCCGGCATGATGACCCGCGCACTCGCGCCCACGGGGGCCATCTTTGCCTTCCTGTCCCTGTGGACCGGGGCGTTGTGGGGCAAGCCCATGTGGGGCACCTGGTGGGTGTGGGATGCCCGTCTCACGTCCGAGCTGATTCTGTTTTTCCTCTACCTGGGGTACATCGCGCTGACCTCGGCCATCGATGACCCGCGCCGGGGTGATCGTGCCGGTGCGCTGATTGCCATCGTGGGCGCCATCAACGTGCCCATCATCTATTTTTCGGTGAAGTGGTGGAACACCCTGCACCAGGGTGCCTCGGTGTCGCTGACGCAGGCGCCCTCCATGGCGCGCCTGATGCTGTGGGCCATGCTGCTGATGGCGCTGGCCTTCTGGCTGTATTCGATCGCGCTGGTGCTGTACCGGGTGCGAACCCTCATCTTGCAGCGTGAGCAGCATGCCCAGTGGGTGCGCGAGCTGCCCGAGCTGGCCCGGGGTGCGGCATGAGATGGACTTCCTGGGCCGAGTTCTGGGCCATGGGCGGGTACGCCGTGTATGTGTGGGGCAGCTTTGCCATGACCGCGCTGCTCATGGCCGTTGAGGTCTGGCTGGCGCGTCGCCACCGCGTCGAGACCTGGCGCGCGGTGCAACGCGAGCGTGACCTGCAGGCAGGCGATGCGTCACCCCCCTCAGCGTTGAACGACAAGGAATTTTCATGAAACCCCGTCATCGGCGCTTGGGGTTGATTGCCGCGGCCGTGGCCGTGCTGGCCGTCACGGCGGCGTTTGTGCTCAATGCCTTCCAGAGCAATCTGGTCTTTTTCTTCTCACCCACGCAGATCGCCCAGGGCGAGGCCCCCAAGGGGCGCGTGTTCCGGGTGGGGGGCATGGTGAAGGAGGGCAGTGTCAAGCGCGATCAGGTGGTGGTGGAGTTCGTGGTGACCGACACGATTCATGAAACACCGGTGCGCTACAGCGGCCTGTTGCCCGACCTCTTCAAGGAGGGCAAGGGCGTGGTGGCGCAAGGCAAACTCGACGAGCAAGGCCTTTTTGTTGCCAGCGAGGTGCTGGCCAAGCACGACGAAAACTACATGCCTCCCGAAGCCCAGCACGCGCTGGACAAGGCCGCTGCCGCCAAAGCGGCTCAATCCGTCAAGCCCTGAAAGCTCTCATGATTCCTGAACTTGGACACTTTGCCCTGATCCTGGCCTTGCTGGTGGCCGTGGTGCAGGGCGTGCTGCCGTTGTGGGGCACACTCCATCGCAACACGGCCTGGCAGTCGCTGGCGCGCCCATCGGCCTTGATGCAAGCTGCGCTGGTGGCACTGGCCTTCGCCTGCCTGTCGTCGTCCTTCCTGGCCAACGATTTCTCGGTGGTGTACGTGGCCCAGCACTCGAACACCTTGCTGCCCAAGCCCTATCAGTTCGCCGCTGTGTGGGGCGGCCATGAGGGCTCCTTGCTGCTGTGGGTGTTGTTGCTGGCGCTGTGGAGTGCGGCCGTGGCGGTGTTCTCCGCCAGTCTGCCCCTGGCCATGGTGGCCCGGGTGCTGGGTGTGCTGGGGCTGGTGTCGATCGGCTTTCTGAGCTTCATTCTCACCACGTCCAACCCGTTCGAGCGCCTGTTGCCGGCCGCACAGGAGGGCCGCGACCTCAACCCGCTGCTGCAAGACCCCGGACTCGTGATCCATCCGCCCATGCTCTACATGGGGTACGTGGGCATGTCGGTGGCCTTTGCGTTTGCCATTGCCGCGTTGTTGTCGGGTCGCCTGGATGCGGCGTGGGCCCGCTGGTCGCGCCCCTGGACGCTCATCGCCTGGACGTTCCTGACCTTCGGCATCGGGCTGGGGTCCTGGTGGGCCTATTACGAACTGGGCTGGGGCGGCTGGTGGTTCTGGGACCCGGTTGAAAACGCCTCGCTCATGCCCTGGCTGGTGGCCACGGCCTTGATCCACTCCCTCATGGTCACCGAGAAGCGCGGCAGCTTCAAGGCCTGGACGGTGCTGTTGGCGATTGGCGCGTTTTCCCTGTCGCTGCTGGGGACCTTCCTGGTGCGCTCCGGGGTGCTGACCTCGGTGCATGCCTTTGCGTCCGATCCGTCGCGGGGTGTCTTCGTGTTGCTGTTCCTGGCGGTGGTGGTGGGCAGTTCGCTCACGCTGTTTGCCTGGCGTGCGCCACAGGTCACGCTCGGCGGCAGCATGGGACTGCTCTCGCGCGAGACGTTTTTGCTGGTCAACAGCGTGCTGCTGGTGGTGGCCACCGGGGCTGTGCTGCTGGGCACGATTTATCCGCTGGTGATCGATGCGCTGAATCTGGGCAAGCTGTCGGTGGGCCCCCCGTATTTCAACCTGGTGTTTGCCCCCCTGATGGTGCCCCTCTTGTTCATCATGATCCCGGGCACGGTGGCGCGCTGGCGCGAAGCGAAACTCACCGAGCTCGTGATCGAGCTGCGCTGGGTGGGGTTGCTGTCGCTGTTGGTGGGCTGCGTTGCCCCGCTCGCCTTTGGAGCCTGGTCTGTCGGTACCGCGCTGGGCTGGACGCTGGGGGCCTGGGTGGGACTCGGTACCCTTTGGCAGGTGGTGCAACGCGTGCGCAAGCCGGGACGCATCCCGGCCGCGTTCTGGGGCATGCACCTGGCACACCTGGGCATGGCGGTGCTGGTGGTGGGCGTGACCGGGGTCAAGTCCTTTGAAGTCGAGCGCGACGTGCGCATGGGCTTGGGAGACGACGTGTCGATTGCCCCCTACACCTTCCGCCTGGTGGGCATGAACAACGTGCAAGGCCCGAACTACCGTGCAGTGCGCGCCGAGGTGCACGTGCTGCGCAACGGTCAGCCCCTGGAGGTGTTGTGGCCTGAAAAGCGCAACTATCTGTCATCGGCCATGCCCATGACCGAGGCGGCCATCGATTCGGGCTTCATGCGCGACCTGTACGTGTCCCTGGGTGACCGCTTGGAGGGCAACCGACCCGAGTGGAGCATGCGCGTGTATTTCAAGCCCTTTGTGCCCTGGCTGTGGGGCGGCGTGCTGCTGATGGTGTTGGGCGGCGCGGCCGCGTCGCTGGACCGGCGCTACCGCAAGACGCGGGTCGCCGATGGCCTCACCGACGGTGCGGCGGCGGCGCGTGCGGGTTGAAGACAACGACATGAAAAAATTTCTGATTCCCCTGGCCTTGTTTTTGGCCTTGGTGGCTTTTCTGGCCGTGGGGCTCAAGCGCGATCCGCGCGAAATCCCCTCGCCCCTGATCAACAAGCCGGCACCGGCCTTCAGCCTGCCCACGCTGGAAGGGAGCGAGCTGTTCACACCCGAGCGCCTGCGAGGCCAGGTGTGGATGCTCAACGTCTGGGCCACCTGGTGTGTGGCGTGCCGCGAGGAGCACCCGGTGCTGGTGGCGTTTGCACGCCAGCAGGCGGTGCCCATCGTGGGCCTGAGCTACAAGGAAATTCAGCCGCAGGACGAAGCCAATGGCAAGCTCTCACCCGAGGCCAAGCTGCAACTGGCCCGCGAGCGCAGCACCGTGTGGCTGGCGCGGCACGGCAACCCCTACGCGCTGTCGGTGATGGACCTGGATGGCCGTGTCGGCATCAACTACGGTGTGTACGGCGTGCCCGAGACCTACGTCATCGACCGCCAGGGCGTCATCCGCTACAAGCGCGTGGGCGTGGTGACGCCGGCCCTGTTGAGCGAGAAGATCCTGCCCCTGATCCGCGAGCTGGAGAAATCATGAGGCTGCGCATGCAACCCTTCATTCAAGCGCTGCTGACGGGGGTGCTGCTCGCTGTCGCTGGCCTGGCGCCAGCACGCGAGGCGGCACCTCGGGCCGAGGACCCGGTGGTGGAGGCTCGCCTGGTGGCCATTGCCGACGAGCTGCGTTGCCTGGTGTGTCAGAACGAGTCGCTGGCGTCCTCGCACGCCGAGCTGGCCGAGGACTTGCGCCGCGAGGTGCGAGGCCTGATCCGCGAGGGCAAGTCCGACACGGACATCAAACGCTTTCTGGTCGACCGCTACGGTGATTTCGTGTTGTACCGACCCGAGGTGAAGCCGCTGACCTGGGCGTTGTGGTTCGGTCCCTTTGCGCTGCTGGTGTTGGCCTTGGTGGTGCTGGGGCGGTATTTGCGCCAGCGCCGCGACCAGGTGCCGCGCCAGACCTCTTTGAGCGAGGCCGATCGTGCCCGCGCCGAGCAATTGCTGAAGGATTGATGTGAACCCCGTGGTGCTGTTTCTGGTGATGGTGCTGACGCTGAGTGTTGGCGTGGCGTGGGTGTGGTGGCGGGCGCTCAAGCGGGCCGCCGAGTCCACGGTGGAATCTCCCGAGGGAGACCAGGTGGGCTCCAATGTGGCGGTGTATCGCGAACAACTGGCCGAACTCGAGCGCGACTGGCAGCAAGGCCTGCTGACTGAGCCCGAGGTCACCAGCGCGCGAGACGAACTCAGCCGACGTTTGCTGGAGGATGCCCAGCTCGCTGCAGACACCGGGTCCCGGCTGTCTTCGCGAGCACGCACGGCAGCCGTTGCCGCTGCCCCCTCCACCCGATCGCGTCGCTGGCTGGCCCTGGGCCTGGCCTTGTACCTGCCGCTGGCGGGCCTCGGTCTGTATGGCTGGCTGGGGCAACCGCTGGCCCTCGACCCCGTCGCCTTGTCACAAGGCGAGCCCGATCACACCGTGGACCCAGCCAAGCTGACCGAGATGGTGGCCAAGCTCGAGCAACGCCTGACCGAAGAGCCGCAGCAACTCGACGGGTGGCTCATGCTCGCTCGTGTGCAGCGGGTGCGCGAGCGCTTCGACGAATCAGCCCAGGCCTTCGCCCGCGCGCTGAGTCTGAGTGCCAATGACGACGTGGCGATCGAACGCGCCGAGGTGCTGGCCCGCGGACGTGGCGGCTTCGAGGGCGAGCCCTGGCAGATCATCCAGGGCGTGCTCAAGGCAGACCCCGACCATGAAGGCGCGCGTTTGCTGGCGGGCAGTGCTGCCTATTCCGAAGGGCGTTACGCAGTCGCGCTCATGCACTGGAAGCGGGTGCAAAGCCGCATGGCCGCCGGTGCGCCCGACAAGGCAGAACTGGACGACGCCATTGCGCAGGCCGAGTCCAGGCTGGGGGCCCAGGCGGGGGGCAAAGCGGGAGGCCCGATACCCAACCAGGCCTTGAGCGGCGCTGCGGGTGCGCCCGCTGCGCAGGGAGGGGCGTCTTCAGGTCAAGTGGCGTCCTCAGTTCCAGGCGTGGTGTCGGCCCGCATCACCGGCCGGGTGGTGCTGGCGCCGGGTCTGATGTCCAAGGTCTCACCGGGTGACACAGTGTTCATCTACGCCACGCCCGCGCAAGGCTCGCGCATGCCACTGGCCATTGTGCGCACCACGGTGGCTCAGTTGCCGTTCAATTTTGTGCTGGATGAGTCCACAGCCATGAACCCGCAGGCGTCGCTCGCGGGGCAGACGCAGGTGACCTTGCGCGCTCGTATCTCGAGCACCGGAGACGCCCTATCCAAGCCGGGCGACCTGGGCGTGATGAAAACGCCGGTGAGCGTGGGGGCGTCGGGTGTGGAGTTGAAGATCGAGGGACCCATGCCCTGATCAGGCCCGCGGCTCCCCGGGCACTGGCCCCGGGCTGGTGGGCGTTTGAGCCGGGGGGCTCACCCCATCAACAAGCCGTGGGTGCGGGCGAAGTGCAGGGTTTGCGTGCGGCTCTTGACGCCCAGGCGGCGGAACAGGCGCCACAAATGCACCTTGACGGTGTGCTCGCTGATGCTGAGTTCGGTGGCGATGTCGCGGTTGCTCAGGCCTCGGTCCAGCATCAGGATGAGCTGCTTTTGACGCTTGGACAGTTTGGTGTCGCCTGGCGCGGTCGCCCCCTCTTCGTCGGTGGGCACATCGGCGGCGAGCAGTCCTTGCAGTCCGTTGGTGATGTCCTGGGCTGGCGCTGACTTTTCCAGGTACAGATCGGCCCCGGCTTCGATGCAGGTTTCCTCGGCTTCACCGGCTGGCATGGCCGAGATGACAGCCAGCGGAATTTCCGGGTAGAGGCTCTTGATGTCGCTCACGGCAGACGCGCCTTTCACGCCGGGCAGCAGCAGATCAAGCACAAACAGCTCGGGCTCGCCGTTCTTGATGATGGCGGCTTGCAACTCGCTGAGCTTTTCCAGTTCAACCACCTTGCTCGCCGGACGCAAACGACGCAACAGCATCCCGATGGCTTGACGAACCAGGGGGTGGTCATCGATGACGTACAAACTCATGAAAACACTCCTGCTCAGTAATTCAGGCCCATGGCCTCTCGAACGTCGCGCATGGTCTCGCGCGCCACCACGCGGGCGCGCTCGGTTCCAGCGTCAACGATATCACGGACGATGCGGGGGTTGGCCACATAGGGCTCGGCACGGGCCAGCATCGGTTGCTGCTCGGTGAGCATGCTGTCGATCACCGGCTGCTTGCACTCCAGGCAGCCAATGCCGGCGGACTTGCACCCTTGCTCGACCCAGCCCCGCACCTCGGGGGACGAGTACACCTTGTGGAACTCCCACACCGGACAGCGTGCCGGGTCGCCGGCGTCGGTGCGCTTGACGCGCGCCGGGTCGGTGGGCATGCGCTTGACCTTTTGTTCCAGGGTGGCTTTGTCTTCGCGGATGGCAATCGAGTTGTTGTAGCTCTTGCTCATCTTGGCGCCGTCCAGGCCCGGCAGTCGGCTGGCTTCGGTGAGCAACACCTGCGGCTCGGGCAGGATCACCTTGCCGGTGCCACGGAAATAGCCCTCGAGACGCTCGCGGTCATGCGAGTCGAGTTCAGGGGCGGAGGCGATGTAGCCCATGGCGCCCTCGAGGGCTTTGACGTCACCGGTTTCCTGGAACTGCTTGCGCGATTTCTCGAAGCGCTTGGCACTGTCCTTGGGCAGTTTGGCCAGGCTGGCCTGGATTTTTTCCTCGTAGTGGATCTCGCGGCCGTAGAGGTGGTTGAAGCGGCGGGCCGCCTCGCGGGTGAGCTCGACGTGGCTGGCCTGGTCCTCGCCCACCGGCACGTACTTGGCCTTGTAGATCAGGATGTCGGCCGCCTGCAGCAACGGGTAGCCCAGGAAGCCGTAGGTGGAGAGGTCCTTGTCTTTCAGTTTTTCCTGCTGATCCTTGTAGGTGGGCACGCGTTCGAGCCAGCCCAGCGGCGTGCCCATGGCGAGCAGCGTGAACAGTTCGGCGTGTTCGGGCAGACGGCTTTGCAGGAAGATGGTGCACTGCTCGGGGTCGAGGCCGGCGGCGAGCCAGTCGATCACCATCTCGTAGACGTTTTTCTCGATGACCTCGCGGCTCTCGTAGTGGGTGGTCAGGGCATGCCAGTCGGCCACGAAGTAAAAGCACTCCTTCTCGGACTGCAGTCGAACCCAGTTCTTGAGGGCTCCGTGGTAGTGACCCAGATGCAAGGCCCCGGTGGGGCGCATGCCGGAGAGGACACGGTCTTTCATTGTGTTACTTCACCAAAAAATCGAGCGGACTGAGGGCCAGTTTGAGGAACTCGAAACTCAGGTCCATCAAGGGGTGCATCCACCAGGCACTCAGGACGCCCATCAACACCAGGGCCATCACGATGAAAAACCCGTAAGGCTCGAGGCGCGAGAACATGAGCGCCTGCCGCCACGGCAACAGACCCACGACAATGCGGCCCCCGTCCAACGGTGGCAGCGGAAACAGGTTGAAGGCAAACATCACCACGTTGGCCAGCATGCCGGCGCGGCACATCTCCAGGAAAAACCGCTCTTGCAGACCGACACCCACCAGCACGTACAGCAGCACCCCCCACAGCAAGGCCTGCACCAGGTTGACGCCCGGTCCGGCCAGCGCCACCCAGATCATGTCGCGCTTGGGGTTGTGCAGGCGGTCAAACCTGACCGGCACCGGCTTGGCATAGCCAAACAGCATGGCGCCCGAGGTGGCAAAGTACAGGGCCAGGGGCATCACCAGGGTACCGACCCAGTCGATGTGGGGCACCGGGTTGAGCGTGACGCGTCCCATCATCCAGGCCGTGTTGTCGCCGAAATGCCGGGCCGCGTACCCGTGTGCCGCCTCGTGCAAGGTGATGGCAAACAGCACCGGCAGGGCGTAAATGAGGACGGTCTGGACCAGATCAGGGAAGTTCACCCCCGAATTATGACTTTGTTATGCCCAACGCCCGCTGACAGGGGCAAATGCCATGCGTTTCACTTAAAACCGGAGGTGCGGATGCAACACTTTCAGCCTCCTGCCGCTCAGTCCAGGCCCAGGATGTCGAGCGAGCCGCGCCCCTCACGGATCACCACCGGGGCATCGCCCTGGCCCATGGGCGTGAGGTCCACCACGGTGGTGGGCTCGAGCGGACAGGCGCCGGCGTCGACCACGGCGGCAATCTCGTGCTCGAGTTGCTCACGAATCTGCTCGGGGTCGTTCAGCGGCAGCTCCTCGCCCGGCAGGATCAGGGTGGTGGCCAGGAGCGGGGCACCGTGCAGGCTCAGCAACTCTTGCAGGGCCCGGTGATCGGGCACGCGCAGTCCGATGGTCTTGCGCTGCGGGTGGCTGACCCGACGGGGCACCTCCTTGCTGGCTTCCAGAATGAAGGTGTAAGCCCCGGGTGTGGCGGCCTTGAGCAGGCGGAATTGCCGGTTGTCCACACGCGCAAACAGGGCCAGCTCCGAGAGGTCGCGGCACAGCAGGGTCAGGTGGTGCTTGTCGTCCACCCCGCGGATGCGGCGCAAGTGTTCCACCGCCGCCTTGTCGTCGAGGTGGCAGGCCAGCGCATAGCTGGAGTCGGTGGGAACGGCCAGCACCTCGCCGCGAGTCAGCCATTGAGCCGCCTGCTTGAGCAGACGGGCCTGGGGGTTGTCGGGGTGAACGTGCAGAAACTGGGCCATGGGGCAAACAATCAGGAAGAAGCATTCATGCGCTGCTCAGGAAGTGGCGCTGATGCGCTGTTCGCGCAGGGTGACCCAGCCCGCCAGCAGACCACACCCCACAATCAGCAGCATACCCGTCAGGGCCAGCGTATTCGGTACGTGGGAGAACACCAGCCAGCCACCCAGGGTGGCAAAGGCGATACCGCTGTAGAGAAAAGGCGTGACGCGCGACGCCGGTGAGCGGGCAAAGGCCAGGATCAGCAGGTAATGCCCCAGCGTGCCTGCCACGCCCAGCACGACCAGCATGCTCCACTGCGCCAGGCGCAGATCGGTGGTCCACCAGCCCAGCACCAGACACGACGCGATGGCTGTGCCGATCCACCCCGTGTAAAAGTGCAGCGTCAACGGCTCTTCGGTGCGCGCCATCACGCTGGTGAGCACCTGAAAGCTCGCGTAGAAGGCCACCATCAAGAGCGGGAGCCAGGCCGTCTCCAGCGACATTTGCGCGCCCGGTTGCACGATCAGCAAGGCGCCCACCATGCCGCCCAGAATCAAGGCCCAGCGCAGCGCCGAGACGCGTTCGTGCAGGAAATAGCGGGCCAGGACGGTCACGGCCAGCGGCGTCAGCATGCCGACGGCGGTGAACTCGGCCACGGGCATGTGCTGCAAGTTGACAAAGGCCAGCAGACTGCACAAAAACAGCAGCACCCCGCGCAACACGTGTCGCCAGGGCTGTCGGGTATGGAACAAGGACCAGCCACGGCGCGGCAACACCGCCACGGTGGTGGCCACGGCCTGAAACATGTAGCGAAACCACAGGGCCATCAAGAGCGGCATGCCGGCCACCAGCACCTTGTTGGTGACGTCCATGACGGCAAAGCACGCCATCGCCAGGACGGCAAAGACAACGCCCGAACCCAGCGCGGCGGACCGGCCCGAGACCTCGGTCATTGGATGCGGTCGGTCAGCAATTCCCACACAGGCTGCAGATCGCCCGGCAGCCAGGGCAGTTGGCCCAGGTCGGTGTGGCTTTCATCCGGGCTGTGGAAGTCGCTGCCCCGCGAGGCGGCCAGCTGAAACTCGCGAGCCATGTCGGCATAGGTGACGGCGTCGGCGCTGGAGTGGCTGCCGGTGACGACCTCCACGCCCCGGCCGCCGTGGGCCTTGAATTCGGTGAAGAGCGCGTACTCTTCGTTGGCAGTGAAGCCGTAGCGTGCCGGGTGGGCGATGACGGCCACGCCGCCCGCCTCGGTGATCCAGCGCACCGCGCTGGACAGCGTGGCCCAGCGATGCGGCACAAAACCGGGTTTGCCTTCGGTGAGGTACTTGCGAAAGACCTCGGAGGTGTCCTTGCACACGCCCGTTTCCACCAGGAAGCGGGCAAAGTGCGTGCGTGAAATCAGTTCCGGGTTGCCGGCGTATTTCAAGGCACCGTCGAAGCTGCCCCGAATGCCCACGGCCGCGAGTTGGTCGGCCATTTCTTGCGCCCGCACGTCACGCCCGCCGCGTGTGGACCGCAGTCCCTGCACGAGTTGGGGGTTGTCCGCGTCAAAGCCCAGTCCGACGATGTGGACCGTCTTGTTGGCAAAGGTGACGGAAATTTCGGTGCCGGTGAGGTAGGGCAGAGACAAGGCGCGTGCTGCCGCAGCGGCCCGGTGCTGTCCGCCCACTTCGTCGTGGTCGGTGAGGGCCCACAGTTCCACCTCCCGGTCTTTTGCGCGCTGGGCCAGGACTTCGGGGGTGAGCGTTCCGTCGGAGACGACGGAGTGGCAGTGCAGGTCAGCGTTGAGGATGGACACGGGGCCGATTTTACGGTCTGTCAGGGGTTTGCGCTGGCTTCGCCCTCGATCACCAGGCGCACGCGTCGAGCACCTTGCCACTCGTCGACCTCGAGTCGGTACGCCAGCGTGGCTTGGGCGGGCAAGGGCTCGCTGCGACCGAACCAGATGCCATCCACGGCCTGTCCCTGGTGGCGCAAGCGCAGCGACAAGTGCCGCTCGCCCACCACGCGCTGGCCCACCACCTCCAGCGTGTCGCAAAACGTCGGTGCGCCAAAACCCTGACCCCAGACCTCTTGTTGCAACAACTCGGCGACGTCGGCACGTCGATGTTCGGCAGGCAAGGGTCCATCCACTTCCAGGCAGCGCGTGAGTTGCGAGGGGGTGAGCCACTCGGTGGCAATCGCTTGCAGACCTTGCACGAAGTCGTCAAACCGATCGGGCGCGATCGAGCAACCGGCCGCCATGGCGTGTCCACCAAACTGCAGCAACACGCCCGGGTGGCGTTTGCTCAGCAAGTCCAGTGCATCGCGCAAATGAAAGCCGGCGATGGAGCGGCCCGACCCCTTGAGCACCGGGCCATGCTGGGCCGACGCGCTGCGCGCGAACACAAAACTCGGTCGGTGGTGCTGGTCCTTCAGGCGTGAGGCCACGATGCCCACCACGCCTTCATGAAACTCGGGGTTGAAGACACACAGCGCCGATGGCGGTGTGCCATCAGACAGCAGCAGCGCATCGGCGCGCGCCAGGGCCTGCTCACGCATGCCGATTTCGAGTTCGCGTCGCTCGCGGTTGATGCGGTCCAGGGCCTGCGCCAACTCGAGCGCACGAGCGGGGTCATCGGTGAGCAGACACTCAATGCCCAGGGTCATGTCGCAGAGGCGGCCCGCCGCGTTGAGACGTGGCCCCACGGCAAAGCCGAAATCCTGGCTGCTGGCCCGGCGACTGTCTCGCCCCGCCACCTCGAACAGCGCTGCCATGCCGGCCGGGAGTTGTCCCTTGCGCACCCGCGCCAACCCCTGGGCCACCAGTCGGCGGTTGTTGGCGTCGAGTCGGACCACATCGGCCACGGTGCCCAGGGCCACCAGCGGCAGCAGCGTGTCCAGACGCGGCTCTTGTCCCGCCACGAGGTGGCCGCGTTGGCGCTGCTCGGCGCGCAGCGCCATCAGCACATAAAACATCACCCCCACGCCGGCCAGGTGCTTGCTGGCAAAGGGGCAGCCCGGCTGGTTGGGGTTGACGATCACGTCGGCGCCCGGCAACTCGGGCCCGGGCAGGTGGTGGTCCGTCACCAACACTTGCAGGCCCAGCGCCTGCGCGCGCGCCACGCCTTCCAGGCTGGCGATGCCGTTGTCCACGGTGATCAGCACATGCGCACCCAGCGCATGCACCCGTTCGGCAATCGGGGGGGTGAGGCCGTAGCCATCGACCTGTCGATCGGGCACCACAAAGCTCACCTGCGTGGCGCCCAGGAGCCGCAAGCCGCGCACGCCCACCGCACAGGCCGTGGCGCCATCGCAGTCGTAATCGGCGACGATACACAGGTGGTGGTGGTGCTCGATGGCGTCGGCCAGCAGGCGAGCGGCTTGTGCGGCACCCTCAAGCGTGGGGGGGGGCAGCAGACGTTGCAGTTGCGTGTCGAGTTCCTCGGGGCCCTTCACGCCGCGCGCCGCAAAGAGTTGCGCGAGCAGGGGATGCACCCCGGCCTGTTCCAGCGCCCACACGCTGCGCGGGGGCGCATCACGCGTCAGGCATCGCACGACAGCACCTCGGTCAGTTGGGGCGGGCGCACCATGCGCTGCAGCTTGTGCCAGACAGTCGGTGGCTGATGAACCCACCAGCGGGCCTGTCGTTGACCACACCAGGCGATGCGCGCGCCAGGGGGCGTGAGCAACTCAGGCAACACCTCGGCGTCCAGTCGCTCCCAGGCGCGGGCCCATCCGGCGGCATCGCGCAACAGCCAGGGCTCTCGCAAATCCTCCAGCAAGACGGCCGATGCAGCACCCGGTGGTGGCGCAGGGCAGTCACCGCCCAAGGGGCCGCAGCCCTCGACCCAGATCGAATTGATGGCGGTGCGCCGCGCGTCGTTGACCGGGTGCTGGTAGAGCAGCATCTGCATTTCGTTTTGCAGGCGACGCAGCGTGCGGACGGCCGGGGGCAACTCGGGCAGGTGGGCTCCCAACAACCAGGGTTCGATGGGCAAGCCCATGACGCGTGCAGCGCTGGCGCTCGCCAATCCGTCAAAGAGCGCCGAGTGCGCCAGCCAGCGTCCGGGCTCGTGGGGGTGCAGGGTGATGCCGTCTTCCTCGAAATACGGGCGCATCGAGGCCCGCAAGGCGTCGGACTCTTGCTGCGTGATGGGGCCCGGATCGAGCAGGGTGAATTGGCCATTGCCGACCTGCCAATGGCACAGGCTGATGAAAGCCCAGGCGTGGTGGGATGGGGGCGTGAGGGCGCTGTCGGGGATGCGTGCAGCGTGCGAGCGCTGTGCCGCCAGCGCTGCCCAGGGCCAGGTGCCCTGCGGTGAGGTCCAGCCCAGCGTTTCAGCCCGGGCGCACTCCTCGGGCAAGGCCAGACCCGCTGCGGCCGCGGTCAGCGTGTGCTGCGCCACGCTGTCTTGCAGCCACCGGCGCACGCAGGGCAGCGGCAAGGCTGCCAAGGCGGCCAGCATCTCGGGGCTGTCCGCAGGTGGCAGGGCGTGGGAGAGGATGACGGTGGGGGCGGCGATCACAGAGGGGCATTGTCCTTGATGCCACAATCAACCCCCAAGACCATGTCCAATACCCGCATTCCCTACGAGCTTGTGCTGGGCTGGCGCTACACCCGCGCCGGTCGTGCCTCACGCCGCAACGGCTTCATTTCCTTCATCTCCGGGGTGTCCATGCTGGGCATCAGCCTGGGGGTCGCCGCGCTCATCATCGTGCTGAGTGTGATGAACGGGTTTCAAAAAGAGGTGCGCGAACGCATGCTGTCCGTGCTGTCCCACGCCGAGGTGGTGGCGCGCGACGGCGGCGCCTTGTGGGACACCGAGGCCTTGAGCCAGCGTCTGAGCCGGCACCCCGAGGTGGTGGCGGTGGCGCCATATGTCTCGGCCCAGGCCCTGCTCGCGCGGGGTGAGGACATGCGCGGGGTGGTGGTGCGCGGCATCGACCCACGGCTAGAGCGTGGCGTGGCAGATTACGCTGCGCTGCTGCCGCCCGCGTTGCAGTCAGCGTGGGAGCCCGGCGGATTTGGCGTGGTGCTGGGGGTGGAGATTGCGCACCAGATGGGCGTGCGCGTGGGCGACCGGGTGACCCTGGTGGCCCCGGGCGGGCAGGTCACACCGGCCGGCGTGCTGCCGCGGTTGAAACAACTCGAGGTGCTGGGGTTGATCGACACCGGCCATTACGAATTTGACGCCACACTGGCCGTCATGCAGATCGATGACGCACAACGGTTGTTGCGACTGGAAGGCCCCAATGGCTTGCGCCTCAAACTGCGCGACGCGCAGCAAGCCCGTGTGGTGGCGAGCGAACTCTCTTTGCAGGTCGACCCGCTGCTCATGGTGCGCGACTGGACGCGTCAAAACCGCAACTGGTTTGCCGCGGTGCAAATTGAAAAACGCATGATGTTCATCATCCTGACCTTGATCGTGGCGGTGGCTGCCTTCAACCTGGTCAGCACCCTGGTGATGACGGTGACGGACAAGCAGTCGGACATTGCCATCTTGCGCACCTTGGGGGCCTCGCCGGGTTCCATCATGGGCGTGTTCATGGTGCAGGGTGCGCTGGTGGGGGTGGTGGGCACCCTGAGCGGCCTGTTGCTGGGCCTCGTGGTGGCGTTCAACATCGACGTCATCGTGCCGGCTATCGAGCAGGCGCTGGGTCTGCGGTTTTTGCCGCAGGACATCTACCTCATCAGCCGCATGCCGAGTGACCCGCAGCTGGCCGATATCGGGCCGGTGGTGGTGTTGTCGCTGTTGCTGGCGTTGCTGGCCACGCTCTACCCCAGCTGGCGTGCCAGCCGGGTGCAACCGGCGGAGGCGCTGCGTTATGAATGAGCTCGTGCTGCAGGCCTCGGGGGTGGGGCGTCGTTTTCAGGAAGGCGAGCTCGATGTGCAGGTGCTGGCCGGGGTGGACTTGCAGGTGCACGCCGGCGAAACCGTGGCCATCGTCGGCGCGTCGGGCTCCGGCAAGAGCACCTTGCTGCACCTGCTGGGGGGGCTGGACCAACCCAGCCACGGGTGCATCGAATTGATGGGGCGGCCGCTGGCGGGCTTGTCGCCGGCAGCGTTGGGCAAGTTGCGCAACCAGCATCTGGGTTTTGTGTACCAGTTTCATCACCTGCTGCCCGAGTTCTCGGCGCGCGACAACGTGGCCATGCCGCTGTGGATTCGGCGCGGGGATCGCGCCCAGGCCGGCGAGCAAGCCGATGCCCTGCTGGCGGCCGTGGGCCTGGCCGAGCGCGCCGGTCACCGACCCTCGGAACTCTCGGGGGGTGAGCGTCAGCGCGTGGCCCTGGCGCGTGCGCTGGTGACGCGTCCTGCGTGCGTGCTGGCCGATGAGCCCACGGGCAATCTGGACCGCGCCACCGCCGACCAGGTGTGGGACTTGATGCTGGCCCTGGCGCGCGACCAGGGCACAGCGTTTGTGGTGGTGACACACGACGTGCACCTGGCGGCCCGCTGCGAGCGTGTGCTGTCGTTGCAAGCAGGTCGACTGGGTCCCTGAGGCGCGCGCCGATCTGGCCGACCCAAGATGTGGATCGACACCCATTGCCATCTGGATGCCGCGGAGTTTGCCGCCGACCGTGACGCGGTGCGAGCGCAGGCGCGCGCCGCAGGCGTGGGCCTGTGCGTGTACCCGGCGGTGGATGTGAACACGCTGGAGGCCGTGCGCACGCTGGCCCATCGCCATGCGGATGTGTATGCCCTGGGCATTCACCCGCTCTACACCCCGCAGGCCGCCGAGACGGACCTGGAGGTGCTGGCAGCGGCGGTGCAAGCGCACCGTGCGGACCCGCGCCTGGTGGCCGTGGGCGAGATTGGCCTGGATGGTTTTGTGCCGGGGCTGGACCTGGCGCGCCAGGTGCAGATCTTTCGCGCCCAACTGGAACTGGCCCGAGCCCAGGACTTACCGGTCATCCTGCATGTGCGCCGCGCCTCGGAACAGGTGCTGCAACAGTTGCGGCAGGTGCGGGTGCGCGGGGGCATCGCGCACGCCTTCAACGGCAGCGCCCAACAGGCCCGGGCTTTCATCGACCTGGGCTTTGCACTGGGCTTTGGCGGCGCGCTCACCTACGAGCGCGCCACGCGCCTGCGCGAACTGGCCCGTGCGCTGCCGCTGGAGGCGCTGGTGCTGGAAACGGATGCCCCCGATATTCCCCCGCAGTGGCTCTACACCCCGGCCGCCGCCCGCGCTGAGGGTCAGGCGCAAGGGCGCAACAGCCCGGCCGAGTTACCGCGCATCGGCACGCTGCTGGCGACACTGCGGGCGCTGGACCCCCAGACGCTGGCACAGCAAACCACCGCCAATGCACGCCGCGTCCTGGGCTTGAAGGCACCCGGCATACCCCCGCTCGCGTGAAAATGCGGGGACACCCCTTGTTCCATCTGACTCCACACACAACCCGCACGCCATGACCCGCCGCCCCCCCTTGCCTGAAGTGAATTTTTCCGATCATGGCGACGTGCGCTACCTGCACCTGGGCACCCCGTGGGTGCAGGGCTCGATGATGATCGACCAGCCCTACGACATCCACCTCGACTACGTGCAGCGCATGATGGCCTGGTTGCTGTTTGTGCCGCTGGAGCGGGTGGCGTCCCTGCAGGCCATGCAACTGGGCCTGGGGGCGGCGTCTCTCACCAAGTTCTGCTGGAAACATCTGCGCATGAAGACCACCGCGATTGAACTCAATCCGCAGGTGGTGGCGGCGTGTCGTCTGTGGTTCAAGCTGCCACCGGATTCTTCTCGCCTGTCGGTGGTGCTGGGGGACGCTGCCGAGGTGGCGTCGCATGACCACTGGCGCGGCCAGATCGATGCCCTGCAAGTGGACCTGTACGACCACGAAGCGGCAGCGCCGGTGCTCGACAGCGCTGACTTCTACGCCGATTGCCGACAGTTGCTGAGCGAGCACGGCGTGATGACGGTGAACCTCTTTGGACGCTCCAACCGTTACCCGGAAAGCCTGGACAAGATCGTCTCGGCCTTCGGGGCCGAGGCGGTCTGGGTGTTCAAGCCCACGCGCGAGGGCAACACCGTGGTGCTGGCCTTGCGCACACCGCTGGTCCCCAAGCGAGGCGCGTTGGCGGCGCAGGCCGAAGCGATCCAGGCCCGCTGGCCCCTGCCGGCCACGCGCTGGGTGCGGGTGCTCAAACCTGTCGCGTAGGCGTCAACAAAGGGGGGCGAAAGGGCCGCCGCGGGGCAGTTATCCCCCGTGGAGCCTGGGTTTGCGCGGGGGCATAGGTGGAATCCACATGATTTTTTTTCCAGTCCGACCGCACAATCCGCCCATCGAAAATTTTCGAGGAGAACTGTTGTGAGCATTAAAAGTCAAAAAGACTTTTTCTCGGGACTGATGTTCCTGGTCGTGGGCGCTGCCTTCGCCTGGGGCGCAACGTCCTACTCTGTGGGTACCGGTGCCCGCATGGGGCCGGGGTACTTTCCCTTGCTGCTGGGTGTCCTGCTGGCCATTCTGGGCAGCGTGGTGATGTTCTATTCCCTGGTGGTGGAAACCCCCTCGGGCGACAAGGTGGGGTCGTTTGCCTGGCGTCCCATTGGCTACATCCTGGGTTCCAACCTGGCATTTGGCATATTGCTGGGCGGTCTCCCCAGCATCAAGCTGCCGTCGATGGGCCTGATCGTGGCCATCTACGCGCTGGTGCTGATTGCCAGCAAGGCCGGCGACAGCTACAAGCTGCGCGACGTGCTGATCCTGTCCACCATTCTGGCCGTCGGCAGCTACCTCGCGTTCATCGTGCTGCTGAAGCTGCAGATGCCCGTGTGGCCCACTTTCATCGCTGGTTGAGGAGCAAGACACCATGGATTTGATCGCAAACCTCAGCATGGGCTTCGGCGTGGCCTTCACGCCCATCAACCTGCTGTATGCCTTCATCGGCTGTATGTTGGGCACCCTCATTGGCGTGCTGCCGGGCATTGGCCCTGTGGCCACCATCGCCATGTTGCTGCCCGCCACCTATGCGCTGCCCCCCGTGTCGGCGCTGATCATGCTGGCCGGTATTTACTACGGCGCCCAGTACGGTGGCTCCACCACCGCCATTCTGGTGAACCTGCCGGGCGAATCGTCCTCGGTGGTGACCACCATTGACGGCTACCAGATGGCCCGCAAGGGCCGTGCGGGTCCCGCGCTGGCGGCGGCCGGTCTGGGGTCGTTCTTTGCCGGTTCTGTCGGCACCCTGATCCTGGCTGCCTTTGCGCCGCCGCTGACCGAACTGGCTTTCAAGTTCGGCCCGGCCGAATATTTCTCGCTCATGATTCTGGGCCTGATCGGTGCCGTGGTGCTGGCGTCTGGCTCGCTGATCAAGGCGATCGCCATGATCATCCTGGGTCTGTTGATGGGTCTCATCGGCACCGACGTGAACTCGGGTGTGGCGCGCTTCAGCTTCGACATTCCCGAACTGACCGACGGCGTGGGCTTCGTGACCATCGCCATGGGTGTGTTCGGTTATGGCGAGATCATCAGCAACCTGTCTCGCCCCGAGGACGAGCGCGAGGTGTTCACCGCCAAGGTGCAGGGCCTGTTCCCCACCCTGGAGGACTTCAAGAACATGATCCCGGCCGTGCTGCGAGGCACCACCCTGGGTAGCCTGCTGGGCGTGTTGCCGGGCGGCGGTGCCTTGCTGGCAGCCTTTGCGGCCTACACCATCGAGAAGAAAACCAAGCTCAAGCCTGGTGAGGTGCCCTTTGGACAAGGCAACATCCGTGGCGTGGCGGCTCCCGAGTCGGCCAACAACGCCGGTGCGCAAACCTCCTTCATCCCGCTGCTGACGCTGGGCATTCCGCCCAACGCGGTGATGGCGCTGATGGTGGGTGCCATGACCATCCACAACATCCAGCCGGGCCCGCAGGTCATGACCAGCAACCCGCAGCTGTTCTGGGGCCTGATTGCCTCGATGTGGATCGGCAACCTGATGCTGGTGATCCTGAACCTGCCGCTCATCGGCATGTGGATCAAGCTCTTGACCGTGCCTTATCGCTTCCTGTTCCCGTCCATCGTGCTGTTCTGTGCGATTGGCGTGTACTCGACCAACAACAACACCTTCGACATCTGGATGGTGGCGGCCTTCGGTCTCATTGGCTACCTCTTCCTCAAGCTCGGGTGTGAGCCTGCGCCGTTGCTGCTGGGCTTCATCCTGGGCCCGATGATGGAAGAGAACCTGCGTCGTGCGCTGCTGCTCTCGCGCGGTGACTGGTCGGTGTTTGTCACCCGTCCGTTGTCGGGGGGGCTGCTGGCCGCTGCCCTGTTGTTGCTCATCATCGTGCTCTTGCCATCGGTGAAGTCCAAACGAGAGGAAGCGTTCGTCGAAGAGTGACGACGTTTGACAGGGCCGCCCCGGTGGCCCTCGCTCTGCAAGCAGACCTCAGGGTCTGCTTTTTTTTGGCGTGGTGATATCACCCACGTTCTGCGCAAGGGCGCGGCTTGTCCGCAGCAACCCTCTGACCGTGGCACACAGGCGACCCCGCCGCGCCCGAGCGATGCGAGACAATCGCAGCACCGCATGACCTCCACCCCTGCAACCCGCTCTCCTGTCTCGACCGGCATCGTGCTGGCCATTGCAGGCGCCATTGCCTTCAGCGGCAAGGGGGTGATCATCAAGCTGGCCTACCGCTACGGTGTGGACGCCGCCACTTTCATCATGCTGCGCATGCTGTTTGCCTTGCCCTTCTTCCTGTTGATGGGCTGGTGGGCGGAACGCCGCGCCAGTGCGCGCGCGCAACCGCTCAACCAGCGCGATCTGCTGAGCATCGTGGGCTTGGGCTTTCTGGGCTACTACCTCTCGAGCTATCTCGATTTTCTGGGGCTGCAATACGTCACAGCAGGTCTTGAGCGGCTGATCCTGTACCTCAACCCCACCTTTGTGATGCTGCTGGGCTGGGCCCTGTACCGCAAGCCCATCACGGCCATGCGGGTGGCCGCCATGGCGCTCAGTTACAGCGGCGTGTTGCTGGTCTTCTGGCACGAGTTGAACTTTGCCGGGTCGGACGTGGCGCTGGGTACCGTGCTGGTGGTGCTCAGTGCACTGACCTATGCCTTCTACCTGCTTTACAGTGGCGAGATTGTCAAACGCCTGGGCTCATTGCGTCTGGTGGGTTGGGCCAGCACGGTGGCGTGCCTGTTTTGTATTGGTCAGTTCCTGGTGTTGCGGCCGCTGTCGGCGGCCGACGTGCCGTCGGAGGTGTTGTGGCTGGCCCTGCTGTGCGCCCTGGCTTGTACCGTGGCGCCGGTGCTCATGGTGATGATGGCGATCGAGCGCATTGGCTCGTCGCTGGCGGCGCAGACCGGCATGGTGGGCCCGATGTCCACCCTGGCCTTGGGCGCTATATTCCTGGGTCAGTCGCGCAACCTGTGGATCGGGGTCGGAACCCTGCTGGTGTTGGGTGGTGTGTTTCTTTTTTTCCAAGTACGGAGCAAACTGATGGATCTCGGACTCAAAGGCAAATGGGCCCTGGTGGGCGGTGCAAGCAAGGGCCTGGGCTTTGGCTGTGCCAATTCCCTGGCACGCGAGGGCGTGAATGTGGTGATCGTGGCGCGGGGCGCCGAGGCGCTCGAGGCGGCTGCCCAGAAGCTGCGTGCCTGGGGCACCACCATCCTGCCGGTCGCCGTGGACATCACGACACCGGCTGGGCGTGAGGCCATCTGGTCGGTGGCGGGTGGTCCGGGCAAGGCTTATGACATCGTCGTCACCAATGCCGGCGGCCCGCCCCCTGGCGACTTCCGTGACTGGGAGCGTGAGGCCTGGATCAAGGCCGTCGACGCCAACATGCTGACCCCGATCGAGTTGCTCAAAGCCACGGTGGACGGCATGGCCGAGCGCGGTTTTGGTCGCATCGTCAACATCACCTCCAGCGCGGTGAAGGCACCGATCGACATCCTGGGCCTGTCCAATGGCGCGCGCAGTGGGCTGACCGGTTTCATCGCTGGCGTGTCACGCACCACGCAATTGGCGTCACGCAACGTCACCCTCAACAACCTGTTGCCGGGCGCCTTTGACACCGACCGACTGCGCGGCACCATGAAGGGCGCCGCAGAAAAGCAGGGCAAGTCCATCGACCAGGTCGCCGAGGTGCGCAAGAAAACCATTCCCGCGCAACGCTTCGGGACGGCCGAGGAATTTGGTGACACCTGCGCCTTCCTGTGCAGCCAGCAGGCCAGCTACATCACCGGGCAGAACGTGCTGATCGACGGTGGCGCCTACCCCGGCACCTACTGATCGCCTGATTGCAGGCGTTGAGCGGGGGGGTTGCTAGGACGTGGGTCGTCGTGACGACGACACCACGATGCCACCCACGATCAGCACAAAGGCCAGCAGGTGGTAGATCCTGGGCAACTCGCCCAGCATCACCGAGGACAGTAGCGCCGCAAAGAGTGGCGTGAGGTTGGCAAAAAACGCTGCCGTGCTGGGCCCCGCGCGCTGCACACCCAGCCCCCAGCTGCGATACGCCAGCAGCGACGGCCCCACCGCGACAAACACCAGCGCCGCGACCATGCCGCTGCTCCACACGATCTCGCGCGGCTGCACCGACCACTCGACCCAGGTGAAGCCGCCGGCCCAGACCAGGCCAAAGGCCATCTGCGCCAGCAGGTACTGCGCCCAATTGGCGCGGATGGCGGGCGGATCCTTGGGCTGACTCAGCAGCCAGCTGTACCAGGCCCAGGCGGCCGTGGCGCACAACACATAGATGTCACCAATCACCAGTCGCACCTGCACCAGGGTGTTCCAGTCCCCCCGGCTGAGCACCAGCAACACGCCCAGGACCGACAGGGCCGCCCCGATCCATTGGCGGGTTTGCGCCCGCTGCCCGAAAAACAGCGTGCCCATGACCAGCATGAAGATGGGTGCACTCGAGGCCACCAGCGTCACGTTGATGGGCGTTGAGGTTTGCAGCGCCAGGTACTGGAAGCTGTTGTAAGCGCCCACGGCCAGCAGGCCCAAGAGCGCAAAGCGTTTCCAGTGCCCCCACAGCTCGCTGCCAGGCCGCAGCACCGGCCAGGCCAGCGGCAGGAGAAACAGGAAGGCCAGCAACCAGCGCAGGAAATTCAGTGTGATGGGGGGGATGGACTCGTTGACCAAGCGCCCCACCACGGCATTGCCCGCCCACAACACGGGGGGAATGAGCAGCAGCCCGGCTGTGCGGGGGGTGAGAGGGCCAGGAGCGGACATGCCCGGACTCTACCGCAGACGGGTGCTGGCCGCCCGAGGCGACCTGCGCGGCGTGCGATACCTGGGTGACAACCACGGGCACCCGATTCGTGGCACGATCCGGCCTTCCCCAACGACAACTGTCCCCCAGAGGAGCAACCCATGTCCCGTGCCGTGCGCATCGACCGTAATGGCGGTCCCGAAGAAATGAAGATCATCGACGTTCAGGTGGGCGACCCCGGTCCCGGTGAGATCCGCATCCGCCACAAGAACGCAGGCTTGAACTTCATCGACGTTTACCAGCGCTCGGGCCTGTACCAGTTGCCCATGCCCCTGATGATGGGCATGGAAGCCTCGGGCGTGGTCGAAGCCGTGGGCGAGGGCGTCACCCACCTCAAGGTGGGCGATCGTGCCGCCTATGCCTCCAACCCTCCCGGCAGCTACAGCGACGTGCGCCTGATGCCGGCCAAGCTCGTGTGCCACCTGCCTGACGACATCAGCTTCGAGACCGGTGCGGCCATGATGCTCAAGGGCTTGACCGCACAGTACCTGCTCAAGCGCACGCTGCCCCAGGGCGGCCTGCAAGCCGGCGACCACATTCTGTTCCACGCCGCCGCCGGTGGTGTGGGCCTGATTGCCTGCCAGTGGGCCAAGGCCCTGGGCCTGAAACTCATTGGCACCGCTGGCACGGACGAGAAGTGCGAACTGGCCCGAAAAGCCGGCGCCGCCCACGTCATCAACTACAGCCGCGAAGACTTTCTGGCCAAGGTCAAGGAGATCACCAATGGCAAGGGCGTCAAGGTGGTCTACGACTCGGTGGGCAAGGACACCTGGGAGAAGTCCCTCGACTGCCTCTCGCCGTTCGGTCTGATGGCTTCGTTTGGCAATGCGTCCGGCCCGGTGCCCTCGTTTGCGCCCGGCATCCTGGCGGGCAAGGGCTCGATCTACGTCACGCGCCAGACCCTGTTCTCGCACCTGTCGAGCCGCGAGTCGGCGCAATCCATGATGGACGACTTGTCGGCCGTGGTGAGCTCGGGCCAGGTGAAGATCGCGATCGACCAGCGGTACGCGCTGGAAGACGTGCAGCAGGCGCACCGCGACCTCGAGGCGCGCAAGACGACGGGCTGCACCATCTTCACGTTGTAAACCGCTGCTTGGGGCGTCAGCAGCACCGCGCGACCGCGGTGTCTGCTACGGCCCACGACCTTGTCTCAGTGGGGCAGGGCGTGAGGCGTAGGCGCATGGCGATGCCTCGCCGTTTACCGGCCTGACCGAAGGCGTCAGCTCTTCGAGCGCTTGACGCGCAGCAACTCATCGAGCAGCAGGCAGGCAGCGCCCAGCGTGATGGCGCTGTCGGCCGCATTGAAGGCCGGGAAGTGCCAGCCGGCCCAGTGGACATCCAGAAAGTCCACCACATAGCCATGCACCAGTCGGTCGATCACGTTGCCGATGGCGCCCCCCAGAATGCAGGCAATGGCAAAGCCGAACAGCTTTTGCCCGGGGTGGGCACGCAGCATCCAGACCATCAAGGCGGAAGCGGCCAGGCCAATGCCGGTGAAGAACCAGCGCTGCCAGCCGCCGGCCTGGGCCAGAAACGAGAATGCCGCCCCCGAGTTGTGGGCCCTCACCAGATTGAAAAAACTGGTGACGGGACGGCTGTCGCCGAGCACGAATTGCCCCACGATCAGCCACTTGGTGAGTTGATCGATCACCAGCACCAGCAGGGCCAGCGAGAGCCAAAGCCAGAGAGAGGGCGCGCGGTGAGCGCTGGGGCGTCGTGTGCTCATGGGCGATGAGGGGTTGTGTTCAGTGACCAGCGGGGTGGGGGCGGACCAGGTACAGGCGGTGATGGCTGGTGTGCATCAGGCACACGTGCGTGTTTCACCCGCGCCGTACAGGTTGCTGGTGCAACGCCCGCACAGCGTGGGGTGCGCGGCATCGTGGCCCACATCGTCACGGTAGTGCCAGCAGCGCTCGCATTTGACGGCGGTGCTGGGCTTTGTCTGAATGCCCAGCTCAGCCCCGCTCTGCAGTTGCAAGGCCGAGGTGATGAAGACGAATTTCAGGTCCTCACCCAGCGAGGCCAGTCGCGCATGGTCATCTGCGTTGACAGTGAGCGTCACCTCGGCTTGCAGCGAAGCGCCGACCTGACCGGCACTGCGCAGCGCCTCGATGTCCTTGTTGACCGCATCGCGGATCTCGCGGATGCGAGCCCACTTGGCCAGCAGCGCCGCATCGGGCTCGGCCAGCTTCAAAAAGGTCTCGTGGAAGATGCTGTTGGCATTGCCCAGCACCTGCCAGGCTTCCTCGGCGGTGAAGCTCAGGAACGGCGCCATCCAGCGCAGCATGGCCTGGGTGATCTGCCACAACGCGGTCTGGGCGCTGCGGCGTGCCAGCGAGTGCGGGGCCGTGGTGTAGAGCCGGTCTTTCAGGATGTCCAGGTAGAACGCGCCCAGCTCTTCCGAGCAGTACACCTGCAGCTTGCTCACCACCGGGTGGAATTCATAGGCGCCGAAATGGCCGCCCTGGAACACGCCGGTCTCGGCCGTCCAGTGACCCAGGATGTCGGCCTGCACCGCCGCCAGTTGGCTGAGCGCATAGCGGTCAATCTCCAGCAATTGATCTGCCGGCACGGTGTCGGTGGCGGCGTTGAAGTCGCTCACATTGGCCATCAGAAAGCGCAGCGTGTTGCGAATGCGGCGGTAGGCATCCACCACGCGCGCCAGGATCTTGTCGTCGATGTTGAGGTCGCCCGAGTAATCGGTGGCGGCCACCCACAGGCGCACGATTTCTGCGCCGAGTTTGTCCGTCACCTCTTGCGGGATCACCACGTTGCCCAGCGACTTGCTCATCTTGCGGCCCTGGCCGTCGGTGGCAAAGCCGTGGGTCAGGAGGCCACGGTAGGGCGCACGGTCGTACAGCGCGCAGCCCAGCAGCAGCGAGCTGTGGAACCAGCCGCGGTGCTGGTCATGGCCTTCGAGGTACAGGTCGGCCTCGGGGCCTTGCTCGTGGAAGGGGGGGCGGTCGTAGGCGTGCAGGTGGCTGCCGCGCAGCACGTGCTGGAAGGTCGAGCCGGAATCGAACCAGACCTCCAGGATGTCGGTGCTTTTGGTGTAGTGCTCGGCATCCGGCGCACCCAGTATCTCTTCAGCGGTGACGCGGCTCCAGGCCTCGATGCCACCGTGTTCAACGATGTCGGCCGCCTGGTCCAGGATCTCCAGGGTGCGCGGGTGCAATTCGCCCGAATCGCGGTGCAGGAAGAAGGGCAGGGGCACGCCCCAGCTGCGCTGGCGCGAGATGCACCAGTCGGGCCGGTTGGCGATCATGTCGCGCAGACGCGCGCGGCCGTTCTCAGGGTAGAACTGCGTGTTGTCGATGGCTTGCAGCGCCAGTTGACGCAGCGTCTTGGCGGCCTTGTCCTTCGTGAACACGCCTTCGCCTTCGTCCATGCGCACGAACCACTGCGCGGCCGCGCGGTAAATCACCGGCGTCTTGTGGCGCCAGCAATGCGGGTAGCTGTGGGTGATGGGTTGTGTGGCCATCAAACGGCCCGCGCCCTGGAGTGTGTCCAGGATGCCTGGCACGGCCTTCCAGATGTGCTGGCCGCCAAAGAGCGGGAAATCCGGTGCATAGGCACCCTGACCCTGCACCGGGTTGAGGATGTCCTGGTACGCCAGGCCGTGCGAGACGCAGCTGTTGAAGTCGTCCAGACCATAGGCCGGGGCCGAGTGCACGATGCCGGTGCCATCGCCTTCACCCACATAGTCGGCCAGCAAAATCTTGGCGTGGCGCTGAAAGCCCGGGTCCACCTGGTACAGCGGGTGCTCGAAGCTCAAACCGGCCAGGGCGTTGCCCTGGGCGGTGGCGAGGACCTGACCCTTTAGGCCATAGCGCTCCAGGCATTTCTCCACCAGGGAGGCGGCCAGCAGCAGCACGCCGCGGTCGGTCTGCACCAGCGCGTAGTCGATGTCGGGGTGGACATTGAGGGCCTGGTTGGCGGGGATGGTCCAGGCGGTGGTGGTCCAGATCACCACAAAGACCTCGCCCGGCAAGGACGTCAGGCCGAAGGCCTGGGCCAGCTGCTCGGGCTCGGCGCTTCGAAAGGCCACGTCCAGCGTGTCGCTTTTCTTGTCGGCGTATTCGATTTCGAATTCGGCCAGGGACGAGCCGCAATCAAAGCACCAGTACACCGGCTTCAAGCCGCGGTACACAAAGCCGCGCTCGATCACGCGCTTGAAGGCCCGCAGCTGACCCGCTTCGTTGGCCGGGTCCATGGTGCGGTAGGGACGCTCCCAGTCGCCCAGCACACCCAGGCGCTTGAAGTCCTCGCGCTGCTGCTCGATCTGCTCGGTGGCGAAGGCGCGGCTCTTGGCCTGCATGTCGTCGCGGCTGAGCTTGCGGCCATGCAGTTTCTCGATGGCGTTTTCAATCGGCAGGCCGTGGCAATCCCAGCCGGGGATGTATTGCGCGTCGAAGCCAGCCAACTGCCGCGACTTGACGATCATGTCTTTCAGCACCTTGTTGAGCGCGTGGCCAATGTGCAGCTTGCCGTTGGCATACGGAGGACCGTCGTGCAGCACAAAAAGCGGAGCACCGTGGCGCGCCAGGCGCAGGCTCTTGTAAATGCCTTGCTCGTTCCAGCCCTGGACCCAGGCCGGCTCGCGCTTGGGCAGGTCGCCCCGCATGGGAAAAGGCGTGTCCGGCAGGTTCAGGGTGGTGCGGTAGTCGGGAGCAGAAGAGGTCGACATGGTCTGGTGCGCCGTGGTTCAGGCACGGCTGTTCGGTCTGGGGAGATGCGCGAAGCGCGCATCGGGACGGCAAGCGGCGGGTGCCGTTTAAATTCGGTCGCGCGTGGTCTGGCGACGGGTGGTGGCGTGACCGGCGGTGGCACCGGTGGCGCTGTGCGCTTCATGGGCGGCAAACCACAGGCGTGCGGCTTCGCAGTCCCGGGCAATGCCTTGTTGAAGGGCGTCGAGACCGTCGTATTTCAGTTCGTCGTGCAATTTGTGCAGCAGTTCCACCCGGATGATTTTACCGTAGCCCCCCTCGGGGCCCAGTGGGGCGGGCCAGGTCAGGCAATGGGTTTCCAGCAGCACACGCCCGCCATTGACGTCGTTGGCGTCGAGTGAGGGTCGCACGCCCAGGTTGGCCACGCCGTGCAGCGGCTGCTCATGCAAGCCGTGCACGCGCGCCACAAAGATGCCGCTGGCGGCGGGTTTCCAGTGCTGGAAGCGCACGTTCAGGGTGCGGCAGTCGAGCTCACGGCCCAGGCGCCGGCCATGCACCACGTGCCCGGAAATGGCATAGGGACGGCCCAGCAGTTGGGCCGTGGCTTGCAGGTCGCCGCGCGCCAGGGCAGCACGGACCTCGGAGCTGGACACGCGCAGGCCGTCAAGCTCGTAGCTGTTCATGCGTGCCACATCGAATCCCTGCTCGCGGCCGGCCTGCACCAGGAGCTCGTAGTCGCCGGCGCGGCGCGCGCCAAAGCGGAAATCGTCTCCCACCAGCAGGTAGCGCACCCCCAGGCCATTCAACAGCACGTCATCGATGAAGGCTTGCGGTTGCTGGCTGGCCAAGGCCTGGTTGAAGGGCAGCACCACGCACTGGTCGACGCCACAGGCGCGCAACTCCTCGAGTTTGTCGCGCAGATTGGCAATGCGCGCCGGCGCCAGGGACGGGTTGTGCTGCAAGCCGGCAAAAAAGTCACGCGGATGCGGCTCGAAGGTCATCACGCAGCTGGGCACGCCGCGGTGGCGTGCCTCGGAACGCAGCAGCGCCAGCATGGCCTGATGGCCGCGGTGCACGCCATCGAAGTTGCCGATGGTCAGGGCACAGGCCGGGGCCAGGGCAGCGTGATGAAAGCCACGGAAGATCTGCATGTGCGGGGGTGAGGTTGTGTCGTCGGAATGTCGTCAAAAGCGGGTATATTGTCTCTGATCCCCACGAAGGAGGCTGATCTTGAAGGTCTTGAAGCTGTCGGGGCAGGGACTGCCGCAATCCTGGATCTCGCTGGAACAGGCGGTGATCCACTACGCCGCCGATGAGGTGCGCTGGGAGGCGGGCTTGCCGGTGGCCGTGTTTCGGGGGGGGCACAATGCCCGCACCGGGCAGCAATCGATCATCCATGTCAACAGCATCATCGGCACGCATGGCGTGCCCAACATCAACCCCTTCGAGCTGCGCCCCGGGCTCACCAACAGCAAGCTCTTCGCCCGTGACCGCAACCTGTGCGCCTATTGCGGTGACACCTTCCACGAAAGCGACCTCACGCGCGAGCACATCATGCCGTTTGGCCAGCAAGGGCAGGACACCTGGATGAACGTGGTCACCGCCTGCAAAAGCTGCAACCACCGCAAGGGCAACCGCACCCCCGAGCAAGCGCGCATGCCCTTGCTGTACGCGCCCTACGTGCCCACGCTGTGGGAGGACTTCATCCTGCGCAACCGGCGCATCCTGGCCGACCAGATGGAATACCTGACGGCCCATTTGCCGCGCCACTCTCGACTTGTGGCCTGATGCGATCCCTGGTCATTCTGATTTCGGGCGCGGGCTCGAACATGGTGGCGGTTGTGCAGGCGGCCGAGCGCGAACAGTGGGCCCAGCGTCACCACGCACGGGTGGCGGCCGTCATCAGCAACAAGCCGAGTGCATCGGGGCTGACGCTGGCGCGAGAGGCCGGCATTGAAACGGCCGTGGTGGACCACCAGGCCTTTGCCGACCACGCCCAACCCCGCGAGGCCTTCGACGCCGCGCTGATGACCGAGATTGACCGGTACCAGCCGGACCTGGTGGTGCTGGCGGGTTTCATGCGCATCCTCACCCCCGGCTTTGTGCGGCATTACGCGGGGCGACTGGTGAACATCCACCCCTCCTTGTTACCCGCTTTTCCAGGACTGCGCACCCACGAGCGCGCCCTGCAAGCCGGTTGCACGGTCGCGGGCGCCACGGTGCACCACGTCACGGCGGAGCTGGACCACGGCCCCATCCTGGCGCAGGCAGTGGTGCCGGTGCTGCCCGATGACACCCCCGAGGTGCTGGCCGCGCGCGTGCTGAGCCAGGAGCACCGGATCTATCCGCAGGCCATTGCGGCCTGGTTGCAGGCGACGGATTCGGCGATAATCAAAAAAACGCACGATCGTGCTAAAAACGGTTCGATGACCCTTCCTTTGTCTGGAGATCACTGATGGATTTGCTCTTTACCGCCGAAGAAGAGGCGTTTCGTCAGGAGGTACGCGCCTGGGTGCGTGCCAACCTGCCAGCCGAGACATCGCACAAGGTGCACAACGCCTTGCGTCTGAGCCGTGACGACATGCAGAACTGGTCCAAGATTCTGGGCCGCAAGGGCTGGCTGGGCTACAACTGGCCGACGCAGTTCGGCGGGCCGGGCTGGACGGCGGTGCAAAAACATTTGTTCGAGGAAGAATGCGCCCTGGCCGGTGCACCGCGCATCCTGCCCTTTGGACCCGTGATGGTGGCGCCCGTCATCATGGCCTTCGGCAACGCCGAGCAGCACCAGCGCTTTCTGCCGGGCATCGCCAGCGGGGAGGTGTGGTGGAGCCAGGGTTACAGCGAGCCGGGTTCCGGCTCCGATCTGGCCTCTCTCAAGACCCGAGCCGAGCGCGTGGGCGACCACTACATCGTCAATGGCCAGAAAACCTGGACCACGCTGGGCCAGTTCGGTGAGTGGATCTTCTGCCTGGTGCGCACCAGCACCGAGGGCAAGCCGCAACTGGGCATTTCCTTCCTGCTGATCGACATGAAGTCACCCGGCGTGAAAGTGCGCCCGATTCGCCTGCTCGACGGCGAGTGCGAGGTCAACGAGGTGTTCTTTGACAACGTCAAGGTGCCGGCCGAGAACCTGATTGGCGAAGAAAACAAGGGCTGGACCTACGCCAAGCATTTGCTGGCGCACGAGCGCACCAACATCGCCGACGTCAACCGCGCCAAGCGCGAACTCGAGCGGGTCAAGCGCATCGCCAAGGCCGAGGGCATGTACGACGACATGCGCTTTCGCGACGAGATCGCCCGGCTCGAGGTCGATGTCGTGGCGCTGGAGATGATGGTGCTGCGCGTGCTCTCGGCCGAAAAGTCGGGCAAGCAGTCGCTGGACATCGCCGGCCTCTTGAAGATTCGTGGCAGCGAAATTCAGCAGCGCTACGCCGAACTCATGATGCTGGCCGCTGGCCCCTACAGCCTGCCCTTCATTCAGGAGGCGATGGACGCGGGTTGGCAGGGTGACCAGGTGGGTGCGCTGCATTGCGCACCGCTGGCGGCCAACTACTTCAACATGCGCAAGACCACCATTTACGGCGGCTCCAACGAGGTGCAGCGCAACATCGTGGCGCAAACCGTGCTCGGCTGACCCGCACGCAACCAGGACACATCATGGATTTCAATTTTTCCGACGATCAAGAGCAGCTGCGTGACGCCGTCAGCAAATGGGTCGAGCGCGGCTATGACTTCGATCGCCGTCGTGGCATCACGGCGGCCGGTGGTTTTTCGCGCGACGCCTACAACGAACTGGCCGAACTCGGTCTCACCGGCTTGACCCTGGCCGAATCGCTGGGCGGCCTGGGCATGGGCCCGGTCGAGAGCATGGTGGTGATGGAGTCGCTGGGGCACGGCATCGTGCTCGAGCCTCTGGCGCAAACCTTGATGGCGGGCGTGCTGCTGTCGCACTACGCCACGCCGGCTGTCCAGCAGGCCTGGAGCGGGCCGCTGGCCACAGGCGAGGCCCTGCTGGTGCTCGCCACCCAAGAGCGCAAGAACCGCTATCACCTGAACCTCTGCGAGACCCAGGCCACGCGACAGGGCGACGGCTGGGTGATCACCGGCGGCAAGAGCATCGTGCCGGTGGCCGACCAAGCCGACGCCTTCATCGTGCCCGCCATGGCGCAAGGCCAGCTGGGCCTGTTTGTGGTGGCGCGCTCGGTCTCCGGTGTTGAGGCACGCGGTTATCTGACGCAAGACGGTGGCCGTGCCGGCGAGGTGACGTTCAAGTCGGCCCCGGCGCAGTGCCTCACCGAGGACGGTCTGCCGGCCCTGGAGCATGCCGTGGACGTGGGCATCGCTGCGCTGTGCGCCGAAGCCATTGGCGTGATGGACAAGACCATGGCCGTGACGGTGGAGTACCTCAACACCCGCAAGCAGTTTGGTGTGACCATCGGCAGCTTCCAGGCCTTGCGTCACCGCGTGGCCGACATGAAGATGCAACTCGAACTGGCACGCTCCATGAGCTACTACGCCAGCCTCAAGCTGTCCTTCCCCGCCGAAGAGCGGCGTGCGGCCATCAGCCGTGCCAAATTCCAGTTGGGCAACTCGATGCGTTTTGTGGGCCAGCAAGCGGTGCAGTTGCACGGCGGCATTGGCGTGACGGACGAGTACATCGTGAGCCACTACTTCAAGCGTCTGACCCAGATGGAGATGACGTTTGGCGACACGCTGCATCACCTGGGTGAAGTGTCGGCACGGATGCAGGACACGGCAGGCGTCTTCGCCTGAATCCACAGACCGGTTGCAGCCGGTGCCCGGGGGGCACCCGGGCGTTGGAACACCCGGCGTGGGGAGCCGGACCCGACGTGGGGCAACACAATGGGACAATAGCCCCATGCACCCCAAAGCCTTACTCGAGGCCTGCGCCGAACTGGTCGGCCAGGCCCTCAAACTCGACCACCCCGCCGATGCGGTGGTGTCGCGCTATTTCCGCGAGCAGCGCAAGCGCCTGCAACTGGGCCCGCGCGAGCGCGCCACCCTCGCCGAAACCACCTACCAGGTCTTGCGGCATAAGTTGCGCTACGACCACTTTCTGCCCTCCGGTTCGGGTCCGCGTGAGCGTCGCTGGGCGATTCTGGGTTTGCACGATCACTTGCAGCCGCAAGGCCAGGCCGAGTGGTTGCGGGCGGCACTGAGCGACAACGAAAAAGCCTGGCTGGACGCGTGCCTGCAAATCAACACCGACGACTTGCTCGAACGCCATCGCCACAACCTGCCGGAGTGGCTGGTGGCGCCGCTCAAGGCGCAACTGGGCAACGAGTTCTGGCCCCTGGTGGCCAGTCTGGAGCAAACGGCGGCGCTGGACCTGCGCGTCAACGCCTGGCGTGCCAAGCGCGAGACGATCCAGGCCGAGCTCAAGACCGCGGGTCTCAAGGCCACGCCAACGCCGTATTCGCCCTGGGGCTTGCGCGTGCAAGGCAAGCCCTCGCTGTCCAGCGTGGAAGCCTTTGTGCGGGGTGACATCGAGGTGCAGGATGAGGGCTCGCAACTGCTCTCCCTGCTGGTGGACCCCAAACGGGGCGAGATGGTGGTGGATTTTTGCGCGGGCGCCGGGGGCAAGACCCTGGCCCTGGGCGCGGCCATGCGCAGCACCGGGCGGCTGTATGCGTTTGACACCTCGGCGCATCGGCTCGAGGCGTTCAAACCCCGCCTGGCGCGCAGCGGCCTGTCCAACGTGCACCCCGCGGCCATTGCCCATGAGCGGGACGACCGCATCAAGCGCCTGGCGGGCAAGATCGACCGGGTGCTGGTGGACGCGCCCTGCTCGGGTCTGGGCACGCTACGACGCAACCCCGACCTCAAATGGCGCCAATCCCCCCAGAGCGTGGCCGAACTCACCGCCAAGCAGACGGCCATCCTGGCCAGCGCGGCCCGGCTGTTGAAGTCAGGCGGGCGTCTGGTTTATGCCACCTGCAGCCTGTTGCCGGAGGAAAACGAAGCCATCGCCCAGGCCTTCAGCGCCAGCCACCCCGGATGGACACCCGTGCCGGTGGCCGAACTGCTCGACAGCCTCAAAGTTCCGCAAGCCGCATCGCTGTGCACCGCCGACGGCCTGTACCTGCGTCTGTGGCCGCATCGGCACGGCAGTGACGGCTTCTTTGCATCTGTCTGGCAAGCGCCGTAAAATCGGCGGTGTTGCCAATTCACCCTTTTGGGTTACTTTTACATGTTTGCACATAACTCCCCCTGGCTCGACGCGCTGGTGCAGTGGCTGGGCCACGGTCTGTTGGGTTTCAGCGGCTGGCAGGTTCTCGTCTACACCCTGGTGACCACGCACATCACGATTGCGGCGGTCACCATCTTTTTGCACCGGCACCAGGCGCATCGCTCGCTGGACCTGCACGGGGTGCCGTCGCACTTCTTTCGCTTCTGGCTGTGGGTGAGCACCGGCATGCAGACCAAGGCCTGGGCCGCCATTCATCGCAAGCACCACGCCAAATGTGAAACCCCTGACGACCCGCACAGCCCGCAAACACGCGGCCTGAAAACGGTCTTCTGGCGCGGCGCCGAGCTGTACCGTGCCGAGGCCAACAATGCTGAGACCCTGGCCAAATTTGGTCATGGCACCCCGAACGACTGGATCGAGCGCAACATCTACACCCGCCTGCCCTGGCAGGGCGTGGGCCTGATGCTGGTGGTCAACCTGGCCCTCTTTGGTGCCCTGGGTCTGTCGGTCTGGGCCGTGCAAATGCTCTGGATTCCCGTCACCGCAGCGGGCATCATCAACGGCGTGGGCCACTACTGGGGCTACCGCAACTTTGAAGCGGCGGACGCCAGCACCAACATCTCGCCCTGGGGCATCATCATCGGCGGTGAGGAGTTGCACAACAACCACCACACCTACCCGACCTCGGCCAAGCTGTCGGTCAAGTCGTACGAGTTCGACATCGGTTGGCTCTACATCCGCATCCTCGAAACCCTGGGCCTGGCCACCGTCAAGAAGACCCCCCCGAAGCTGGCCTACGGCGACGTGCAGCCGCAAGCGGACGTCAACACCCTGGAAGCCCTCATCGCCAACCGCTACGAGGTCATGGCGGGTTACGCGCGCCAGCTGCGCGAAGCCTGCCGCCAGGAGCTGCAAGGCCTGCCCCAGCGACCCGCCGAGGCTGTCAGCCAGGCTGCCCGTCGCTGGATGCACCGCGATCTGGAAAAAGTGCCCGCAGCGGTTCGTGCCCAACTCGAAGCCGCCCGTGCCGCTCTGCCCACCGTCGACACCATGGTGCGCATGCGCGAAGAGCTGCGTCAGCTGTGGCTCTCCACCAACCGCTCCAGAGACCAGCTGGCCGTCGACCTGCAAGCCTGGTGTCGTCGTGCCGAAGACAGCGGTATTGCCGCGCTGCATGATTTTTCCGTGCGCCTGCGCGCTGCCCGGGCCTGAGCATTCACGGCACTCAACGGCTGATCAGCCCTCTCTCACGCTCTCGCTCTCGTTTGAAGACCAACCACCACGACGCGGCCCATTGACCCGCCCAATAAAAAACCCACTCCAGGCCAACGCCCGAGTGGGTTTTTTGTGGAGCTCCAGCTGAGGCAGCCAGGAGCCCCCAGGAAAACCGCCGAATTACTTCAGCTTGGTTTCTTTGTATTCGACGTGCTTGCGAGCCTTCGGATCAAATTTCATGATCGTCATTTTCTCGGGCATGGTCTTCTTGTTCTTGCTGGTCGTGTAGAAGTGACCGGTACCGGCCGTGGATTCCAGCTTGATTTTCTCGCGTCCGCCTTTGGATGCCATGATCGTGTCCTTTCAGTGAATGGGGTTCAGGCTTGGCCACGTGCGCGCAAGTCGGCGAGCACGGCGTCAATGCCATTTTTGTCGATCAGACGCAGGGCGGCGCTGGAGACGCGCAGACGCACCCAACGGTTCTCGCTCTCGACCCAGAAACGGCGGTATTGCAGATTGGGCATGAAACGACGCTTGGTCTTGTTGTTGGCGTGGGAAACGTTGTTACCCACCATCGGGCCTTTGCCCGTTACTTCACATACGCGTGCCATGTGGACACTCCATAAAACGGCCGGTGGCTGACGCCAGGGCCTGACCTCGCCTGATAGGGGGGCGGTATCCCCGGTCGATCCCTCACGGGGGCGACACGAAACCCAAGATTATAGCGCGTCAGGCGCCCTGTTCCAGAAACCGCTGGGCATCCAGCGCTGCCATGCACCCAGTGCCGGCGCTGGTGATGGCCTGGCGGTAAACATGATCCTGCACGTCGCCTGCGGCAAACACGCCCGGCACGCTGGTCATGGTGGCAAAGCCCTGCAGACCGCTGCGGGTGACGATATAGCCGTCCTTCATGTCGACTTGGCCCTGGAAAATTTCGGTATTGGGCTGGTGGCCGATGGCGATGAAGCAGCCTTGCAGCGCCAGGTCGTAGGTGCTCTGGTCGGCGGTGCGGCGCAGGCGCACCCCGGTGACGCCGGAGGCGTCGCCCAGCACCTGGTCCAGGGTGGCATTGACTTGCAGCACGATCTTGCCGGCGGCCACCTTGTCCATCAGCTTGTCGATCATGATGGGCTCGGCGCGAAACTTGTCGCGGCGGTGAATCAGGTGCACCTGGCTGGCGATGTTGGAAAGGTAGAGCGCCTCTTCCACCGCCGTGTTGCCGCCGCCCACCACGCTCACCACCTGGTCGCGGTAGAAAAAGCCGTCGCAGGTGGCGCAGCCGGAAACACCTCGTCCCATGAACTCGGTCTCGCTGGGCAGGCCCAGGTACTTGGCGGAGGCGCCGGTGGCGATGATGAGCGCATCACAGGTGTAGGTGCCGCTGTCGCCGGTCAGTCGGAAGGGGCGCTGGCTGACATCCACCGCGTTGATGTGGTCGAACACGATTTGCGTGTTGAAGCGCTCGGCATGCTCCTGGAAGCGCTGCATCAGGTCCGGGCCCTGCACGCCGTGCACGTCGGCGGGCCAGTTGTCCACTTCGGTGGTGGTCATGAGCTGGCCGCCCTGGGCCATGCCCGTGATCAGCAGCGGCTTGAGGTTGGCGCGGGCGGCATACACCGCGGCGGTATAGCCGGCGGGGCCGGAGCCAAGAATGAGAACCTGGGCGTGTTGGGTCGTGGACATGATCAACGGAGTAGGCAGGGGAGTCGAAGAAGGAGGGCGACGCGCGCGGTATCGGGACTGCGAAGTCAGCCTCAGGGGTCGCCAAGGACCCCACGACAGCCACACGACGGCGCGATGAACCCGCATTGTAGAGAATGCCCCATGGCCACGGCAGGAAGAGGGCGGCTGACCCCGTGGGATGGCACACGCTGGCGCTCTGATCGGCGGCGATTTGCCAGGGAGGCGATCGGTTAAGCTTCACACCCTGACATGACCTACTCGTTGCACACCCTTCAGAAGGACGCGCCTGTCCAGACCCCGATCACGGGATTTCGCCGATTTGCCCAGGAAATTGCCCTCACGGCCGGTTTCGTTTTTCTGGCGTTCTGGTTCCTGGCGTTGGTGACGCACTCCAACGCAGACCCGGCCTGGACCACGTCGGGCACTCAGGGTGTGGTGCGTAACTGGGGCGGACGGCTGGGCGCCTGGCTGGGCGACCTCAGTTTTTTACTGGTGGGCTACTCCGTGTGGTGGTGCTATCTCGCGGCCCTGACCACCTGGCTGACCTCGTTGGCCCAGCGCCTGCGTGGGGACGACGAGGCCCTGGACGAACCGTCGGGCTGGATGCACACCCCCTGGGCCTTCTGGACGGGCCTGGTGTTGCTGATGATTTCCAGCACCGGCCTGGAGTGGACGCGCCTGTATCGATTTGACGACCATCTGCCCGGTCTGCACGCTGGCGGTGCCGTGGGGTATCTGGTGGGCTCGCACGGCCTGCAGTGGCTGGGCTTCAATGGCTCGGCCATGGTGTTCATCGTGTTTTTGCTGGTGGGTGCCTCCTGGGTGTTTCGCTTCACCTGGCTGGGGCTGGCCGAGTCGCTGGGCGAACTGATCGATGATCTGTGGGAGCGACTGCAGGAAAAGCGCGAGATGGCGCAGGACCTGGCCATGGGGCAGGCGGCCGCCAAAGAGCGCGAGGAGGTGGCACACGAAGTTCGCGAGGACATCGAGATCCACAAGCCTGCGCCGGTGCTGATCCTCGAGCCCGAAGTGGTTGAAATTCCCAAGAGCACGCGCGTGGCCCGCGAGCGTCAAAAGCCGCTCTTCAGCGACATGCCCGATTCGCGTCTGCCGCAAGTCGATCTGCTCGACGCCAACACCGGCCGCCAGGACACGGTGCCCGCCGACACGCTGGAGATGACCAGCCGCCTGATCGAGAAAAAACTCAAGGACTTCGGCGTCGAGGTGCACGTGGTGGCGGCCTCTCCCGGCCCGGTGATCACGCGCTACGAAATCGAACCGGCCACGGGCGTCAAGGGCTCGCAGATCGTCAACCTGGCCAAAGACCTCGCACGCTCACTGAGCCTGGTGTCGATCCGGGTGGTCGAAACCATACCCGGCAAGAACTACATGGCACTGGAGTTGCCCAACGCCAAGCGACAGTCGATCCGCCTGTCGGAAATTTTGGGCTCGCAGGTGTACAACGAAGCCAAGTCGCTGCTCACCATGGGCCTGGGCAAGGACATCGTGGGCAACCCCATCGTGGCCGACCTGGCCAAGATGCCGCACGTGCTGGTGGCCGGCACCACCGGCTCGGGCAAATCGGTGGGCATCAACGCCATGATCCTCTCGCTGCTGTACAAGGCCGAGGCTCGCGATGTGCGCTTGCTCATGATCGACCCCAAGATGCTGGAGATGTCGGTCTACGAGGGCATCCCGCACCTGCTGGCACCGGTGGTGACCGACATGCGGCAGGCGGCGCACGGCCTGAATTGGTGTGTGGCCGAGATGGAGCGCCGCTACAAGCTCATGAGCAAGCTGGGCGTGCGCAACCTGGCGGGCTACAACACCAAGATCGACGACGCCACGGCGGCCGAGACGTCCATCCCCAACCCCTTCAGCCTCACGCCCGATCAGCCCGAACCGCTGGAGCGTTTGCCGCACATCGTGGTCGTTATCGATGAACTGGCCGACCTGATGATGGTGGTGGGCAAGAAGATCGAAGAACTGATTGCCCGTCTCGCCCAAAAGGCGCGGGCAGCGGGCATTCACCTGATTCTGGCCACGCAGCGCCCCAGTGTGGACGTGATCACCGGCCTCATCAAGGCCAACATCCCCACCCGCATTGCCTTCCAGGTCAGCAGCAAGATCGACAGCCGCACCATCCTCGACCAGATGGGGGCCGAGGCCTTGCTCGGCATGGGCGACATGCTGTATCAGGCCAGCGGCACCGGCTTGCCGGTGCGCGTGCATGGTGCCTTTGTGAGTGACGAGGAAGTCCACCGCGTGGTGAGCTACCTCAAGACACAAGGCGAGGCCAACTACATCGAGGGCGTGCTCGAAGGCGGCACGGTCGATGGCGAAGGTGGCGAGGTGGGCGACCTGTTTGGTGACGGTGGGGGCGAGAAGGACCCGATGTACGACCAGGCGGTCGAGGTGGTGCTCAAGAACCGCAAGGCCAGCATCTCGCTGGTGCAACGCCATCTGAAGATTGGTTACAACCGCGCGGCTCGACTGGTCGAGGACATGGAGAAGGCGGGTCTGGTCAGCGCCATGAGTGGCAGCGGTCAGCGCGAAATCCTGGTGCCCGCGAGGGCGGAATGACGCGCCGCGCGGCACCCGCATTGCTCGCCCTGGCCGCGCTGGCCGCGATGGCGTGGGCCGGCGCGGTGCGAGCCGACAGCCTCGAGACCCTGGGTCAGTTTTTACAGGGCACCCGCAGCGCTCGCGCAGAGTTCACGCAGACGGTGCAATTGCCACCGCGCGATGGACAGGCACAGCGCCCCAAAGTGTCGAACGGGTTGTTTGCCTTTCAGCGTCCGGCCCGTTTCCGTTTCGAATACCTACGTCCGTACCCTCAGTTGCTGGTGGGGGACGGCACCACGTTGTGGGTGTATGACGTCGACCTGGCCCAGGTGACAGCACGACCTCAGGACAAGGCCCTGGCCTCCACGCCGGTGGCGCTGATTGCCGCGGCCACGGACCTCAATGCCTTGCAACGCGACTTTCAACTGCTGGCGCAGCCGGAGCAAGACGGCTTGCACTGGGTGCAGGCCACGCCACGTGCCCGCGAGGCGGGCGTGCAAAGCCTGCGCGTGGGCTTGCGCCCGGGCGAGCGCGGTGTCGCGATGGAACGCCTGGAGATTGTCGACGCCATGGGGCAACGCTCGCTGTTGCAATTCACCCGCATCGAAACCAATCCACCGGGGCTGGGGTCAGCGGCGTTTCAGTTCACGACCCCGCCCAAAGTCGAGGTGATCCGGCCATGAGTCGAGCCGACGCGGCAGGGCTGGCGGGTGGGCCGGGGGCAGCCGGGTCGGCCCACGACGACTTGTTCGGGCGTGATACGCCTGCGCCGCCGCTGGCCGAGGCCTTGCGTCCGCGCACCCTCGATGACGTGATCGGTCAGTCGCACCTGCTGGGCGAGGGCAAGCCCTTGCGCCTGGCGTTTCAGTCGGGCAAGCCGCATTCCATGATTCTGTGGGGCCCGCCCGGGGTGGGCAAGACCACCTTGGCGCGTCTCACGGCGCAAAGTTTTGAGGCGGAGTTCATTGCCCTGTCGGCGGTGTTCTCGGGGGTGAAGGACATCCGTGCCGCCATCGAACAGGCGCAGCAATCGCTGGCGCGCGGGCGCGCCACGCTGCTGTTCGTGGATGAAATTCACCGCTTCAACAAGTCGCAGCAAGATGCGCTGCTGCCCTACGCCGAGTCGGGTCTCATCACCTTCATTGGCGCCACCACCGAGAACCCGTCGTTCGAAGTGAACTCGGCCTTGCTCTCGCGTGCGCAGGTGTATGTGCTCAAGCCGCTCACGGCGGATGAACTCAAGCTGCTGTGGCAGCGGGCCCAGGCCAAGGTGCTGACCGATCTGCAGATCGATGACGTGGCACTGGACACCCTGGTGGGCTACGCCGATGGCGATGCACGCCGCATGCTGAATCTGCTGGAGCAGTGTCACACGGCGGCTCGCACGCTGGGGCGCATGCAGGTGGATGCGGCATTTGTGCAAGAGGCCCTCACCCTCAATGCACGCCGTTTCGATAAAGGTGGCGACAACTTTTACGACCAGATTTCGGCGTTGCACAAATCGGTGCGCGGCTCCGATCCGGACGCCTCGCTCTACTGGCTGTGCCGCATGCTCGACGGAGGTGCCGATCCGCGCTATCTCTCGCGCCGCATCGTGCGCATGGCCTGGGAAGATATTGGACTGGCCGACCCGCGCGCCATGCAACTGGCCAACGATGCGGCCCTGACGTTCGAGCGACTGGGGTCGCCCGAAGGCGAGTTGGCCCTGGGCCAGGCCGTGATCTACCTGGCCATGGCCCCCAAGAGCAACGCGGGCTACAACGCCTACAACCAGGCGCGTGCCTTCGTGCGCCAGGACCAGAGCCGCGAGGTGCCGGTGCACCTGCGCAACGCGCCCACCCGCTTGATGAAGGAGCTGGGCTACGGTCACGCCTACCGCTATGCCCATGACGAACCGCATGGGTATGCCGCAGGCGAAACGTATTTCCCCGAAGGCATGGAAAACCCCCGTTGGTATCAACCCGTGTCACGTGGCCTGGAAATCAAGATTGCAGAGAAAATGGCGTTTTTACGGCGCCTGGACGACGAGGCTGGCGAAGACGCCGGTTCGCGCTGAATCCCAGCCGCAACTCACGTGCCGTTCGCGCCCCCGCATCCACTCAACCTGAACCCTCACATCACAACATGGACATCCTGCTGCAACAGGTGATCAATGGCCTGGTACTGGGCAGCATGTATGCCCTGGTGGCCTTGGGCTACACCATGGTGTACGGCATCATCAACCTGATCAACTTTGCCCACGGCGAGGTGCTCATGGTGGGTGCGCTCACCAGCTGGACCGTGGTGATGTGGTTGCAAGACGTGGCCCCCGGTTTGCCCGGCCCGGTGATGCTGGTGATCGCGCTGGTGGTGGCCTGTGCCGTGGCGGCATTGCTCAACTACACCATTGAAAAGCTGGCGTACCGGCCCTTGCGCAATGCGCCCAAACTCGCGCCGCTGATCACCGCCATCGGGGTCTCCCTCCTGTTGCAGACGCTGGCCATGATCCTCTGGAAGCCCAACTACAAACCGTATCCGGCCCTGCTGCCCACCACGCCCTTTGACATCGCCGGTGCGGTGATCACGCCGGTGCAGATCATGATCCTGGTGGTCACCGCCAGTTCGCTGGCGGTGCTGATGTGGCTGGTGCACGCCACCCCACTCGGCCGCGCCATGCGCGCCACGGCCGAGAACCCGCGCGTGGCCAGTCTCATGGGCGTTCGACCCGACGCGGTCATCTCCGCCACCTTCATCATCGGTGCCGTGCTGGCCGCCATTGCCGGGGTGATGTGGGCCCTGAACTACGGCACGGTGCAGCACGCGATGGGATTCCTGCCGGGGCTCAAGGCCTTCACCGCGGCGGTGTTCGGGGGCATTGGCAACCTCGCCGGTGCGGTGGTCGGCGGCTTGTTGCTGGGGCTGATCGAGTCGATCGGCTCGGGCTATATCGGCGACCTCACGGGCGGAGTGCTGGGCAGCCACTACGCCGATATTTTTGCCTTCCTGGTGCTGATTCTGATGCTCACCCTCAGGCCTTCGGGCCTGCTGGGCGAGCGGGTCGCGGACCGGGCTTGAGGAGACCGGACGTGAACTCTCCTCGTCGCTGGATGCTGTGGTTGCTGGCCTTGTGCGTGCTGCCCTTGCTGTTGCAGCAAGTGGGCAATGGCTGGGTGCGCATTGCCGATACGGCCTTGCTGTACGTGCTGCTGGCGGTGGGCTTGAACATCGTGGTGGGCTACGCGGGTTTGCTGGACCTGGGCTATGTGGCGTTTTTTGCGGTGGGGGCTTACCTCTATGCCTTGTTGGCCTCACCGCATTTGATGGAAACCTTCGAGTGGTTGGCCGTGGTGCTGCCCGGGGGCTTGCACACGCCCCTGTGGCTGGTCATTCCGGCAGCGGCGGCACTGGCGGGACTGCTGGGGGTGTTGCTGGGAGCGCCCACGCTCAAGCTGCGCGGCGACTACCTGGCCATCGTGACCCTGGGGTTTGGCGAAATCATCCGTGTGTTTCTCAACAACCTGGACCAACCCGTCAACCTGACCAACGGCCCCAAGGGGCTGGGGGCCATTGACCCGGTGACGGTGTTCGGCCATCCGCTGTCGCGTCGGCTGGATCTGGGTTTCATCGAACTGCCGTCGGTCACCCTGTACTACTACCTGTTCCTGCTGCTGGTGGCGCTGGCGGTGGTGTTTTCGCATCGGCTGGAAACCTCGCGCATCGGACGCGCCTGGATGGCCATTCGCGAGGACGAAATTGCCGCGCGTGCCATGGGCATCGACACGCGCAACCTCAAGCTGCTGGCCTTTGGCATGGGCGCCACGCTGGGCGGTGTGTCGGGCACGCTGTTCGCGTCATTCCAGGGGTTTGTGTCGCCCGAGTCGTTCAGCCTGATGGAATCCGTGATGATCGTGGCCATGGTGGTGCTGGGGGGCTTGGGGCACTTGCCGGGCGTCATTTTGGGGGCCGTGCTCTTGTCGGCCCTGCCGGAAGTGTTGCGCTACACCGTGGGGCCTCTGATGGCCCTGACCGATGGGCGGCTGGACCCGGCCATCCTGCGTCAACTCCTGATCGCCCTGGCCATGATTCTGGTCATGCTCTGGCGTCCGCGTGGCCTGTGGCCCGCACCCGATCACGGCGTGCCGGCCAAGTCCACGGGCTCGGAGGGTCGCGCATGAGTGGCGCCCCCTTGCTCGATGTGTCGGGCATCTCCAAGCGCTTTGGCGGTTTGCAGGCCCTGAGCGAGGTGGGCTTGTGCATTCAACCCGGCCAGGTCTACGGCCTGATTGGCCCCAACGGGGCCGGCAAGACCACCTTCTTCAACGTCATCACCGGCTTGTACGCCCCCGACAGTGGCCGCTTCGAGCTGGCGGGCAAGCCGTATGAACCCACGGCGGTGCACCGGGTGGCGCGTGCCGGCATTGCCCGCACCTTCCAGAACATCCGCCTCTTTGCCGACATGACCGCGCTGGAAAACGTGATGGTGGGGCGGCATGTGCGCACCCAGTCCGGGGTGTGGGGGGCGCTGTGGCGGTCGGCGGCCTTTGTGAAAGAAGAGGCCGAGATCGAACAGGCCGCCCATCACTGGCTGCGCTACGTGGGCATCGACCACCTCGCGGCGCAGAAATCCCGTACCTTGAGCTACGGGGACCAGCGCCGTCTGGAAATTGCCCGCGCCCTGGCCACCGAGCCGCTGCTGCTGGCACTCGACGAACCGGCGGCGGGCATGAACGCCACCGAAAAACTGCAACTGCGCGAGCTGATCGACCGCATTCGCCAGGATGGGCGCACCGTGTTGCTGATTGAACATGATGTGAAACTCGTCATGGGGTTGTGCGACCGCGTGACCGTGCTCGACGAGGGGCGCTGCATCGCCGAAGGCCTGCCAGCCGAGGTGCAGCGCAATGCGCGCGTGATCGAGGCCTATCTGGGCGCGGGAGGGCATTGAGATGAACACCCCCTCCCAGCACCCGGTGCCGCTGCTGTCGGTTCGCGACTTGCGCGTCTCCTACGGCGGCATTCAGGCCGTGAAGGGCGTGAGCTTTGAGGTCATGCCGGGTGAACTGGTGTGCCTGATCGGCTCCAATGGCGCTGGCAAAACCACCACCATGAAGGCGGTGACGCGCTTGCTGCCTTTCTCGGGCGATGTGCTCTACCAGGGACAGTCATTGACGACGCAGGGCCCCTGGAACCTGGTCGGCCAGGGCCTCGCGATGGTGCCCGAAGGACGTGGCGTGTTTGCTCGCATGTCGGTGCTGGAAAACCTGCAGATGGGCGCGTATCAGCGCCACGACACGGCGGATATCGCCGCCGACATCGAGCGGATGTATGGTCTGTTCCCACGCCTGAAGGAGCGCCGCTTGCAACTGGCTGGCACGCTCTCGGGGGGCGAGCAGCAAATGCTCGCCATGGGCCGCGCCTTGATGAGCCGACCGCGCATGCTGCTGCTCGATGAGCCCTCGATGGGCTTGTCCCCCTTGATGGTGGACCGTATTTTCGAGGTGATCGCGCAAGTGGCCGCCGAGGGTGTCACGCTGCTCCTGGTGGAGCAAAACGCCAGCCGCGCGCTCAAGCTGGCGCAACGTGGTTATGTGATGGAGTCGGGTGAGATCACCCTCTCAGGCCCGGCGTCCGAGCTGCTCGACGACCCCAAGGTGCAGGCGGCGTACCTGGGGCACTGACCCCATTCAATCGACGCGTGCGCCGCTGGCCTTCACGACCTTCTCGTACTTGGCGCGCTCGCTCGCCATGAACTCGCCAAACGCTGCGGGGGCATTCACCACCGGCTCGGCCATCAGTTGTGCAAAGCGCGTGCGCGTTGGCGGGTCGTTCAGGGCCGCGGCAAACGCCTGGTGCAGCCGCTGAACCACCTCTGGCGGGGTGGCCGCAGGGGCCACCAGCCCCCACCAGGTGTCGATTTCCAAACCCGGC
>CANFMY010000002.1 GCA_947448375.1 Comamonadaceae bacterium
ACACCAACCGCCTGGAGTTGCGTGTGTACCCGCAGGAAACGCATCGGCACGCCCTGCTGGTCGCGCGCCTGGACAATCTGGGCAAGGGTGCCAGCGGGGCGGCGGTGCAAAACATTCGCCTGATGCTGGGGGTGTGAGGGGGCTGCCTGTCGCAGTCCGACCTAGCCCGTCACTTTCCGCACCACCTCGGCCGCAAACCCCCGACTGAGCAGAAAGCGCATTTGTTTCGCGCGCTCTTTCGGATCTGTGGCGGATTCGCCAAATTTTCGCGACCAGACTGCGCGCGCCCGCTCCAGCTCGGTGCCGCGCAGCTGCTCCAGCGCGTCAGCCATGGATTCGGGCGACAGGCCCTTGGCCGCCAACTCCTGCTGCACCCGCGCAGTGCCGAGCTTGCTGGCGCGGCGGTGGATGACCGATTCCACCACCCGCTCCTCGCTGATGAAGCCCTTGGCCTGGAGTTCGTCCAGCGCCCGGCCCAGCGAGCCGGGTTCAGCCTCATGCGCGGCCAGTTTGCGCTCGAGTTCAGCGCGCGAATGTTCGCGCTGACTCAAGAGCCGCAAGGCGCGGCCCTTGAGCGAGAGCTGGGGGGCGGAGAAGGCCATCGGCAACCGGGAGCTCAGCCTTTGTCGGCCGCGTCTTGCGCGCCAGCGAAGTTGGCGTCCGGCAACAGGGGGATGCCCAGCGACTCGCGCACCTTGTTCTCGATTTCGTAGGCCAACTCGGGGTTCTCGCGCAGGAACTCGCGGGAGTTGTCACGGCCCTGGCCGATCTTCTCGCCGTTGTAGGCGTACCAGGCGCCTGACTTCTCGACAATGCGGGCATTCACACCCATGTCGATGATTTCGCCCTCGCGGCTGATGCCCTCGCCAAACAGGATGTCGAACTCGGCGGTGCGGAACGGGGGGGCGACCTTGTTCTTGACCACCTTGACCTTGGTCTCGTTGCCGATGGCTTCCTCGCCCTTCTTGATGGTGCCGGTGCGGCGAATGTCCAGGCGCACCGAGGCGTAGAACTTGAGCGCGTTGCCGCCGGTGGTGGTTTCGGGGCTGCCGAACATGACGCCGATCTTCATGCGGATCTGGTTGATGAAGATCACCATGCAGTTGGTCTTCTTGATGGTGGCGGTGAGCTTGCGCAGGGCCTGGCTCATCAGGCGGGCTTGCAGGCCGGGCAATGAATCGCCCATTTCGCCTTCGATTTCGGCCTTGGGGGTGAGGGCGGCCACCGAGTCGATGACGACCAGATCAACCGCGCCCGAGCGCACCAGGCTGTCCACGATTTCCAGGGCCTGTTCGCCGGTGTCGGGCTGGCTGATGAGCAGGTCGGGGATGTTGACGCCAAGCTTCTGCGCATATTGCACGTCCAGGGCGTGTTCGGCGTCGACGAAGGCGCAGGTGCCGCCTTGCTGTTGCATCTGGGCGATCACTTGCAGGGTGAGGGTGGTTTTGCCCGATGATTCCGGGCCGTAGATCTCGACCACGCGGCCGCGCGGCAGGCCGCCCACACCCAGCGCCACGTCCAGGCCCAGGGAGCCGGTGGAGACGACCTGGATGTCCTCGATGGCCTCGCCCTCGCCCAGGCGCATGATGGTGCCCTTGCCGAACTGCTTTTCGATCTGGGCCAGCGCGGCTTGGAGCGCCTTGCTTTTTTCGCTGTTGGCGGCGGTGCCTTTGACGGGTGCGTCCATGAGAAGTCCTTTTGATTCAACGGGTTGAGGGAGGATCCGGGCTCGTCTGATACTGTCTTGATCAACAGCCTGGATGCTTGAACAGTACTTTAGCGGAAGGCATAGGTGTTCGTAAATACTATTTTTGGTCAGTTTGCCTTACCATTTGGCCATGCGTCACACACCTCCTCCCCTGGTGGCCTGGGATGGCCGGCAAGCCCACCTGGGTCGCCTCATGGGCGTTGCCTTGCGTCGATTCGATGAGCGGGTGTTGACCCTGATGGCGCGGCATGTCGATGTGCCCCTGGCGCTGTCCAATCTGGCCGCCCGCGCGCAGGTGAGCGCAGCGCACATCCACATCACCCGGCATTTGCCGCTGGAGGGTGGGCGGCTGGGCGAGTTGGCGCGCAGCGCGGGCATGAGCAAACAGGCGATGGGCGACCTGGTGGATCAGTGCGAAGCGTGGGGCTTGGTCAGCCGGTCTGCGGATGCGCGTGATGCGCGCGCACGCCGTATCGAATTCACCGAGACAGGCCGCGCCTGGGTGCGCGCATTTCAAATGGCCGTGGGGCAGGCCCAGCGTGAATTCGAGCAGGAAGTGGGCGCCGAGGTGGCGGCGGTGATCTGGCTGGGCCTGGAGGCGTATGCGGGCGACTATCGGTGAAGTCTCGGGTTGTCACGCCCAGGAGCCGGATGCCTAGAATGGTGAACAAAGCACAATCAGGAGACACCATGCGGATCCTCATAGCCGAAGACGATCAGGTACTGGCCGATGGCCTGCTGCGCAGTCTGCGAGCCTCGGGGGCGGCGGTCGACCATGTCTCCAGCGGCACCGAGGCCGATGCGGCCCTGATGACCACCGACGAATTCGATTTGCTGATCCTGGACCTGGGCCTGCCCAAGATGCACGGCCTTGACGTGCTCAAGCGAATGCGCGCCCGCGGCAGCGCCGTGCCCGTCATCATCCTCACCGCTGCAGACAGCGTGGAGGAACGGGTCAAGGGATTGGACTATGGCGCGGACGACTACATGGCCAAGCCCTTTTCCCTGCAGGAGCTCGAAGCCCGCGTGCGGGCACTCACGCGCCGCGGCATGGGCGGCACCACCTCCGCGATCAAGCACGGACCCTTGGTCTACGACCAGGCGGGACGTGTGGCCACCATCGACGGCAAGATGGTCGAACTCTCCGCGCGCGAGCTCGGGTTGCTGGAAGTGCTGCTGCAGCGCGCGGGCCGTTTGGTGAGCAAGGATCAGCTGGTCGAGCGCTTGTGCGAGTGGGGCGAAGAGGTGAGCAACAACGCCATCGAGGTGTACATCCACCGCCTGCGCAAGAAGATCGAGAAAGGCCCCATCCGCATTGCCACTGTGCGTGGGCTGGGCTACTGCCTCGAAAAAATTCCCGGATGAAGTGAAAATTTTTCAGCGCGAACAGCGCTCCCTGTTTGGTGAGATCCTGGACTGGATGCTCACGCCCTTGCTGCTGCTGTGGCCGATCAGCCTGGCCCTGACCTGGTTGGTGGCCCAGGGCATCGCGGGCCGCCCGTTTGACCGTGGTCTGGAATACAACGTGCAGGTCCTGGCGCAACTCGTGCGCTACAACGGCCAGCAGGTGCAGTTCAATCTGCCCCAGCCCGCGCGTGAAATATTGCGAGCCGATGACGCTGACCTGATCTACTACCAGATCCTGGGGCCCAGCGGTGACTTCATCAGTGGTGAGCGCGATTTCCCGTTGCCGGCGGAAGAGGAAAAACCGCTCTCGGGCGAAGTGCGGCTGCGCGACGACGCGATGCGCGGTGCCAATGTGCGCGTGGCCTATGTCTGGGTGCGCGTGGATTTGCCGCAGGCGCGCTACGTGCTGGTGCAGGTGGCCGAGACGCTGGAGAAGCGCTCGGTGCTGGCCACGGAAATTATCAAGGGGGTGATGCTGCCGCAGTTCGTGATCCTGCCCCTGGCGGTGCTGCTGGTGTGGCTGGCGCTGGCGCGCGGCATACAGCCGCTCAATCAGCTCGAAGAACGGATTCGCCAGCGCAAACCCGATGACCTGAGCCCGCTGGACGATCGTGTGGTGCCGCTGGAGGTGGCGCCCTTGGTCTCGTCCATCAACGACTTGTTGATGCGACTGAAAGATTCGATCGCCACACAAAAACGTTTTCTGGCCGATGCCGCGCACCAGCTCAAGACCCCGCTGGCTGGCTTGCGCATGCAAGCCGATCTGGCCCAGCGGGAAGGGGCAAGCGCCCAGGAACTCAAGCAGTCGCTGCAGCACATCGGACGCGCGAGCATGCGCGCCACGCACACGGTCAACCAGCTGCTGTCGCTGGCGCGTGCCGAAAGCGGCGGTGCCAACCTGACTCGCCAACCCTGCAACCTGGTGACCCTGGTGACCGAGGTGATCCAGGACTCCCTGCCGCGGGCACTGGACCGGCACATCGACCTCGGCTATGACGGTGTCGCCTCGGACAACCCCGGTGTGTGGGTGTCGGGCAACCCTACCTTGCTGAAGGAGCTGATTCGCAACCTGATCGACAACGCGATCAACTACTCTCCGTCCAGCGCGGATCACCCCGGTGTGGTGACGACCCGTGTGCTGGCGGACCCGTTCAGCCGGGTGGCGGTGTTTCAGGTGGAAGACACCGGCCCGGGCATTGCACCGTCCGAGCGTGAACTGGTGTTCCAGCCGTTTTACCGGGCGTTGGGCTCGGACACTGACGGGTCGGGGCTGGGCTTGCCCATCGTGATGGAGATTGCCAACCGGCACGAAGCCACCGTCACGGTGGACGAAGCACACCACGGCCGGCAGCCGCCGGGCGCATGCTTCACGGTGCGCTTTACCCGAACCCTGTCCGAGCGTGAACTCACATCGGGCCGTTAGCCCTTGAACAGATTCAGCACCAGCCGTTCGCGCTCCATCACCGTCTTGACCGCCGCATGCTCGGCCACCTTCTGCACATGGCTCCACAACACGGGCAGGTCGATCGGGTTGATGCCGGCGATCGAACCCCAGCGCAGCAGGGTGAGTGCGTAGGCGTCCAGGGGACCCAGGGTCGAGCCGCTCAGCCAGGCTTGCCCGGCCTGTGTTGCGTGTTGCACCAGCTGCTGCAACTCCTCCATCAGCGAGCGGTATTGCACGGCCGCGTAGGATTTGAGAACGGCCTGCGCTTCAGCTTGATCGGTGAACTTGTTGGGCATGAAGTAATGCGTGAACGTGGGGTGCACCGTGTTGTTCATCCAGGCCAGTGTTTCCAGCGCCTTGGCGCGCGCCAGCGGTTGCGTGGGCAGGAAATGCGCGTCGGGAAACAGTGCATCCAGGTGCAGGCAGATGGCGACGATCTGGGTGACCACGGTGCCACTGTCCACCAACACCGGCACCTGGCCGCGCGGGTTGATGGCCAGGTAGGTCGCTTCACGGTGTTCGCCCTTGTGCAGTTTGAGCAGGGTGGGCTCGAAGGCTGCGCCACTGGCTTGCAGCAACACATGGGGAATGAAAGAACATGCACCGGGTGCGTAGTACAGCGTGAGGCTCATGCGGGTCTCCAGGTCGGGGTTGAAAAGCTCATGGCGCGGCAGGGTTGTCCTCGCGGTTGAACGTCACCACGTGGTCCACCTGGGCGCGAATGCCGATCCATTCGCCCACCGTGTGGTCGTGATGGCTGGGCACCAGGGCCAACACGGTTTCTCCCGTGGCCAACCGAAGCGTATAGAGGAATTCCGAGCCGCGGAAGGACTTGCGCAGTATCTCGGCTTTGACCGGCGCGTCGTCATCGTGCACGATGTCATCGGCCCGCAACAGCACGTCGCACTGGCCAGCCGCAAATGCGCCGGGCATCGGGCACTCGGCAATATCTGTCAGGTTCCCCAGCGGGGTCTGCACCACCACCTGGGTACCCTCCAGGTGCAGCGTGGCGGGGGTGAACACACCATGACCGATGAACTCCGCCACAAAGCGAGAAGCGGGTCGGTGATACAGCGAGTAAGCGTTGTCCCACTGGTGCAACTGCCCGTGCGACATCACGCCAATGACATCCCCGATGGCGAAGGCCTCGAGCTGATCGTGCGTGACAAACAGGGCGGTGGTTTGCGCTTCTTTGAGAATCTGGCGCACCTCATGCGCCAGGCGTTCGCGCAAATCAACGTCCAGGTTGGAAAAGGGTTCATCCAGCAACAGCAGTTGCGGCTGCGGCGCCAATGCCCGTGCCAGGGCCACGCGTTGCTGTTGACCCCCAGACAGCTCGTGGGGACGACGGCGCGCGCTGCCGGTCAGCCCGACCAGGCGCAACACGGCCTGCACACGTTGCTCGCGTGCCTCTCGCGTCCAGTGGGCCAGGCCGAAACCGATGTTGTCGCCCACGTCCAGATGGGGAAACAGGGCGTAATCCTGAAACACCATGCCGATGCGACGTTCTTCGGCGGGCACGTGGCGCTCGCCTTCGCTCACCACCTGGCCATTGAGCCGAATGCGTCCACCGGTCACCGGCTCCAGGCCGGCCACGGCACGCAGCAAGGTCGTCTTGCCGCAGCCCGAGGGTCCGATGAGCACGCCCATCTCGCCGGCGCGCAGGCCCAGGGTCACCTGATCGACCGCGGGCTGGGGTCGGCCTGGATACTGGACCTGCAACTGCGAGACATCAAGAAACATGCTGGGCATTGTAGATAGCCGCGTTGCGGCATAGGCTGCCTACAATTGAAATCCGTTCAAAGCAGGTTCGATGCCCGAGCCTGCTCGGACGGACAACCTATCGTCTACGTCGGCTCGAATGCGTTTGTCACGAATCTTTCTTCTGTTGGTCTTGGCCAGTTTGCTGTTGCCGGTGCTGACGGTGTTCGGCGCCTGGTTGCAAGCGGACGCACGATCCGCCGAGGTCTTGCGGGGCATGGCGGAAACGGTCCTGCCCGACTACGCGGCCAACAGTCTGCTCCTGTGCGCCTGGGTACTGGTGGGCGTGGTCTGCCTGGGCACTGCGTCGGCGGTGGCGGTCACCCTGTTCGAATTTCGCGGTCGACGCATGCTGGAGTGGGCCTTGTTGCTGCCCCTGGCCATGCCCGCCTATGTGGTGGCTTACGCCTACACCGACTTTCTGCAGTACAGCGGCCCCGCGCAGACCTGGCTGCGTCAGGGGTGGGGCTTGCAAGGGCGTGTGTTGCCGGAAATTCGCAGCCTGTGGGGAGCCGCCTGTGTGCTGGCGCTCACCCTCTATCCCTACGTTTACTTGTTGGCCCGTGGCGCCCTGACCGAACGGGCCACCCACCTGATGGAAGCCGCGCGCTTGCTGGGGGCGCCGCTGTCACGTCGTATCCGGGCGGTGGCCTTGCCGTTGGCCAGGCCGGCCATCGCGGCCGGTGCGGCCCTGGCCATGATGGAAACGCTGGCCGACTACGGGGTGTCGAGCTACTTTGGGATTCAGACCTTGACTACCGGTATTTACAAGGCCTGGCTGGTGATGGAGGACCGCACCGCTGCGGCCCAGTTGTCCACGTTGTTGCTGGGGGTGGTGCTGGGGGTGCTGCTGGTCGAGCGTCGTGCCCAGTCCCGCTTGCGCTTTGCCGCCAGCCGCGTGGCAGAGAGATCGCGTGAGGCCCAGCCCGTGCGTCTGCGGGGGCGCGCGCAGTGGTTGGCGCAGGGGGTGTGTCTGCTCCCGGTGCTGTTGGGTTTTGTGGTGCCAGTCATCTTGTTGCTGCAAGCGTTGTGGACAACAGGAGACGCCATCGACTGGCCCTGGGGTCGTTTCCTTGAGTGGACCTGGAACAGTTTCCGCCTGGGCCTGCTGACGGCGGTGCTGGCTGCGGCCGCCGCCAGTTGGCTGGCCTTTGAGGCCCGGCGCCAGCCGCGCGGGCCGGTGACCTGGGCGGTGCAAGGGGTGGGGTTGGGCTATGCCGTGCCCGGTGCGGTGATCGTGGTGGGCCTGTTGCTGCCGGTGGGCTGGGTGCAGGGCCGCTGGCCGCAGTGGGGCGTGGGCGCGTGGGTGACCGCAACGCTGCTGGGTTTGTTGTGGGCCTATCTGGTGCGATTTGTCGCCGTGGCCCTGCAATCGATGCAAAGCGGTTACGCCCGCATTCCGACCAGCCTGGACGAAAGCGCCCGCATGCTGGGCACCTCCTGGGCCCGCCTGTGGCGAGCGGTGCACTGGCCCTTGATGCGGCGTCCGGTGGCCGCCGCCGTGTTGCTGGTGCTGGTCGATGTCATGAAGGAACTGCCGGCCACCCTGGTGCTGCGACCCTTCAACACCGACACCCTGGCCGTGATGGCGTATCAGCTCGCCCGCGATGAGCGCCTGGGCGAGGCCGCCTTGCCCTCGCTGGCGCTGGTGCTGGTGGGGCTCATTCCGGTGATGCTGCTCAGCCGGGCCTTGCGCCGACCCGCCACGGACTGAAGTCCCTGTTGGCTCCATGCTCTCAATTGAGAATGGTTCTCATTTGATGTAGGATGTCCTCTGTTCGGCCCTGTCGGCCGATGCAGACCTGAAGCCATCCCCATGCGCCCCCCTCTCTCGATGATTTCTCACCTCCGAGCCCTGCTCCTGGTCGCCTGCGCCGTGGCGCTGACCCCGGCGGTCCAAGCGCAGTCGCAGGACAAGGTGCTCAACCTCTACTCCGCACGGCACTACCCCACCGACGAAGCCTTGTACAGCCAGTTCACCCAGGCCACGGGCATTCGCATCAACCGGGTCGATGCCGACGATGCCGGCATTCTGTCGCGTCTCAAAGCCGAGGGCACGGCTTCGCCGGCGGATGTCATTTTGCTGGTGGATGCAGCCCGTCTCTGGCGTGCCGAGGTCGATGGCCTGTTTCTGCCCGTGAAGTCCAAGGTGCTGGAAACGTCCGTGCCGGCGACCATGCGTGCCAAGCCAACAGAGGACGGTGGCTCAGCCTGGTTCGGGTTGTCGACGCGCGCGCGCGTCATCGTCTTTGATCCGCGGCGCCACCCACGCGAAGCACTCGACACCTACGAGAAACTGGCCAACCCCAGCTTCAAGGGTCAGTTGTGCATCCGCTCAGGCTCGCACCCTTACAACCTGAGCCTCTTTGGTGCCATGACCGAGCACCTGGGGCCGACCCAGACCGAGCGCTGGCTCAAAGGGTTGGTGGACAACCTGGCCCGTCCCCCGCGGGGCGGGGACACCGACCAGATCAAGGGCGTGGCGTCCGGCGAATGCGCCGTGGCGTTGACCAACACGTATTACCTGGCGCGCATCATGCGGTCCAACAAACCGGACGATCAGGCGCTCATGGCCAACCTGGGGGTGGTATTCCCCAATCAGGCCAGCTGGGGCACCCATGTGAACATTGCCGGTGGCGGTGTCGCGCGCCACGCCAAGCATCCGGAGAACGCCGTGAAATTTTTGGAGTATCTGGTCAGCCCCGCGGCCCAGCAGCACTTCGCCAATGGCAACAACGAGTGGCCGGTGGTGCCCGGCTTGAAGTTTGACAACCCAGCCTTGCAGGCCATGACCGGGGGCGGGTTCAAAAGCGAACTGGTGCCGATCAGCGCCGTGGGCATGAACCAATTCAAGGTGCAGCAGATGCTGGACCGTGTGGGAATGAAGTAAGCGACTAACGCGGTCGGATGCTGATCTCGTTGCTGTGGATGCATTCGCGACCGCTGTCGGTGTCCACCCGCAGTTGCCCCTGCGCATCGACCCCACGCGCCCACCCCTCCCGTCCATCGGAGAGGCGGATGGCCTGGTCGAGCAACCAGTCCCGGCGGGCGAAGCGTGACACCAACGGCGCGAACCCTTCCCGGTTGAAGCCCAGCACCGTGCGCAGCAAATCGGGCATGAGTTCGCGCAAGAGGTCGCTCGCGTTCAGGCCGGGTTGCACCTCGCTCACGCCCAGCGGGGGGATGCTGCTGTCCACGCCCTGCGGCGTGCGCACATTGAGGCCAATGCCGATCACCGCGTACCGCTCGGTCCGGGCTGCGCGGGCGTCGGCGACCGTGGCCGTTTCAATCAAAATGCCGCCCAGCTTGTGGGGGCCACCCCCCGTGTCGCACCACAGGTCATTGGGCCATTTCAGGCCCAGCACAGCTCGGTCCGGATCCGGGTGTGGGGTGCGCGGTGGCTGTGCCTGCAGCAGCTGGGTCAGAGATTCGGCCAGGGACACCCCGACCGCCAACGACAAGCCCGACCAGTCAGGCGGGTTCAGCATCAACCCCAGGGAGAACGTCAGCGACTCACCGGAGCGGCTGGTCCAGCTTCGACCCAAGCGGCCACGGCCGGCCGTTTGCATCTCGGCGATGAGCACCACCGGGTCGGTCTGGCCTTGACGGGCCCGCCGCATCAGTTCGGTGTTGGTGGAGTCTAGGCTGGGCACCAGCTCCAGGCTCAGGCCCGGACACAGCGGGGACAACGCCAGCCACAGGTCCTCCAGAGGCCAGGGCGTTGCCATGGTGACGGATCAGCGATCGCCTTTGGGGGCCAGCAGGGTGCCGCGGCACTTTTTGGCGCCACACCAGCAGGGGTACTCGGCCTTGAGCTTGCGGGTGTAGGGCGCGTCAATGATCAGACCGTAGTCGTAATTCAACTCCTCGCCCGCCTTGATCTTGCGCAGCGACTTGATGAATACCCGGCCATCGTCCTCTTCGGCCTCGCAATTGGGTTTGCAGGAATGGTTGATCCAGCGTGACGCATTGCCGCCGTACAAGGCGTCAATGACCCGTTTGTTGGTCAGGTGAAAGTAGAACGTGTGGTTGGGATCCTGGGGGTCATGGGGATGACGCCGCAAGGCTTCCTTCCACTTGATGATCTCTCCCACGTATTCGATGATCACCTCTCCCTTGGGGATGTCTTGCAAGGCAAACACGCCCTTGCCATGCACGCCGGAACGACGGGTCTGGATTCGACGACCGGAGGGGGAAGAGGAGGGCTTGGTTGACACGGCCTGATTTTTTGTTAAGTTGAATACGTACATGCGTGCGCACACACGTGCGCGTGCGCGCGAGGGCTGATTGTAGAAGCACAATAGCCCGGCCCCCAGAATTGGAAGCACAAGGACCCTGTCATTCATGAGCAAAACCCTGGTCATCGCCGAAAAGCCGTCAGTGGCACAGGACATCGTGCGGGCGCTCACGCCCGTCGCCGGCAAGTTTGAAAAGCACGACGACCACTTTGAAAACGACCGCTACGTGGTCACCAGCGCGGTGGGCCACCTGGTCGAGATCCAGGCGCCGGAGGAATTCGATGTCAAACGCGGCAAATGGTCGTTCGCCCACTTGCCGGTCATCCCGCCCTACTTCGACCTCAAGCCCGTCGACAAAACCAAGACGCGGCTGAACGCGGTCATCAAGCAGGCCAAGCGCAAGGACGTGGAGACGCTCATCAACGCCTGTGACGCGGGCCGCGAGGGTGAGCTGATCTTCCGCCTGATCGAGCAATACGCCGGTGGCAAGAAACCCCTGGGCAAGCCGGTGCAGCGCCTGTGGCTGCAGTCCATGACGCCCCAGGCCATCCGCGACGGCTTTGATGTCCTGCGCTCCGAAAAGCAGATGCAGGGCCTGGCCGACGCCGCGCGCAGCCGCTCCGAGGCCGACTGGCTGGTGGGCATCAACGGCACCCGTGCCTTCACCGCCTTCAACTCGCGCGATGGCGGCTTCTTCCTCACCACCGTGGGGCGCGTGCAAACGCCCACGCTGAGCGTGGTGGTCGAGCGCGAAGAGCAAATCCGCAAGTTCATCAGCCGCGACTACTGGGAGGTCCACGCCAGCTTCCTGGTCGAGGCGGGCGAATATGCCGGCAAGTGGATCAACCCCGCGCACAAGAAAGACGAGAACGACCCCGAGCGCAAGGCCGATCGCGTCTGGTCGGCGCAAGAGGCGCAGGCCATTGCCGACGCGGTGCGAGGCAAGGCCGCCACCGTCACCGAGGAAAGCAAGCCCACCACCCAGTCATCGGGCGGTCTCTTTGACCTCACCTCGCTGCAGCGTGAGGCCAACGGCCGTTTCGGCTACTCGGCCAAAACCACCCTCGCCCTGGCGCAGAGCCTGTACGAGCGCCACAAGGCCCTGACCTACCCCCGTACCGACTCGCGCCACCTGCCCGAGGACTACCTGCCCACGGTGCGCCAGACCTTCGAGATGCTGGCCGACAGCGGCATGAAGCACCTGGCCCCCTTTGCCCTCACCGCCCTCAACAACGGCTACATCAAGCCAAGCAAGCGCGTGTTCGACAACAGCAAGGTGAGTGACCACTTTGCCATCATCCCAACATTGCAGGCGCCCTCGGGTCTGTCAGAGGCTGAACAGAAACTGTACGACCTGGTGGTCAGGCGCTTCCTGGCGGTGTTCTTCCCGTCAGCCGAATTTCAGGTCACGACCCGCATTTCCCAGGTGGCGCACCAGGGCGTCAGCCACCACTTCAAGTCCGAGGGCAAGGTGATGGTCAAGCCCGGGTGGCTCGCCATCTACGGCAAGGAGGTCCAGACCGAGGATGACGGCAGTGGCAAGACGCTGGTGGCGGTCAAGCCCGGCGAGATGGCGCGCAACGAATCCGTCAACCCGCAGGCACTCAAAACCCGCCCGCCTGCCCGCTACACCGAAGCCACCCTGCTCGGGGCCATGGAAGGGGCGGGCAAGCTGGTCGAGGACGACGAGCTGCGCGAGGCCATGCAGGAAAAGGGGCTGGGCACGCCGGCCACACGAGCGGCCATCATCGAAGGCTTGATCAACGAAAAATACATGCTGCGCGATGGTCGCGACATGATCCCCACCGCCAAAGCCTTCCAGCTCATGACGCTGTTACGAGGCCTGGGTGTGGAAGAGCTCTCCTCGCCCAGCCTGACGGGCGAGTGGGAGCACAAGCTTTCGCAAATGGAACAAGGCCAGTTGAGCCGTGAAGCCTTCATGCGCGAAATCGCCGCGATGACCGAGCGCATTGTGAAGAAAGCCAAGGAGTACGACCGCGACACCGTGCCGGGTGACTACGTCACGCTCACGACCCCTTGCCCGACCTGCGGGGGGCAGGTGCGCGAGAACTATCGCCGCTTTGCCTGTACCGGCGCGGACGGCCAAGGCGAGGGCTGTGGCTTCTCGTTTGGCAAAACGCCAGGGGGCCGCACGTTCGAGTTGCACGAAGTGGAGTCCTTGCTGGCCAACAAGCAGGTGGGTCCGCTGGAGGGGTTTCGCTCCAAGGCCGGTTGGCCCTTCACGGCCGAAATCGTGCTCAAGTTCAATGAGGAAGAGCGCAACTGGAAACTCGAATTCAACTTCGGCGACGACAAGTCGGATGAGGGCAGTGGAGAGCTGGTCGAGTTTGGTGAGAGCGCGTCCCTGGGCGCCTGCCCCAAATGCGGGGCTGCCGTGCGCGAGCATGGCAACAACTACGTCTGCGAAAAATCCGTGCCCACGCACGCCCAGGCCACGCCCTCGTGCGACTTCAAGAGCGGCAAGATCATCCTGCAGCAGCCCGTCTCGATCGAGCAGGTGCAAAAGCTCCTGAGCACCGGCAAGACCGATCTGCTCGACAAGTTCATCTCGATGCGCACCCGTCGTCCGTTCAAGGCCTACCTCGCCTGGAATGCGGAGGCGGGCAAGGTGGCCTTCGAGTTCGAACCGCGCACCAGCAAGTACCCGCCACGTCAGCGCGCCGGGGCGGCCGCCGGCGCACCGAGTGCGCCGGCGGCCAAGGCCACGGCGAAGAAGGCGGGCAAAGCCGGTGCGAAGTCCGCTGCCAAGAAAACCGCCGCCGCCAAACCCCCCAAGGCACCCCGCAAGCCCGCCGCCGGCAAGGCGCCCAGCGCAGCCCTGGCCGCCGTGATTGGCCACGAGCCGGTGGCCCGTACCGAGGTGATCAAAAAGCTGTGGGAGTACATCCGCGCCAACGGGCTGCAGGATGCGTCCGACAAGCGCAAGATCAACGCGGACGACAAGTTGCGGCCGGTGTTCGGCAAGGATCAGGTCAACATGTTTGAGCTGGCGGGGTTGGTGGGGCAGCACCTCGGCTAAAAGACGGCTGTTCACAGGGTTGACTGAAGACGGCCTCCGACAAACCGGCCGAAACGAGGCTCAAAAAAACGCCGCCCGAAGGCGGCGTTGTGACCCTTGAATGCAGCAGGGGCTCAACCTTGCTGCAGCAATTCCCAGACACGGGCCGGCGTCATCGGCATCTGAATCTTGGCCGACAAGGCGCCCTTGCCATGGCGGGCCAAGGCATCTGCCACGGCGTTCACCACGGCCGGTGTGGCGCCAATCGTGCCCAACTCGCCCACGCCCTTCACGCCCAGCACGTTGTTCTTGCACGGCGTGCTCTCGTCCATCGAGGTGACGAAAAAGCGCGGCATGATGTCGGCGTGCGGCACCGCGTAGTCCATCAGACTGCCCGTGACCGGCTGGCCCGTTTCGCGGTCATACACCAGCGATTCGCACAAGGCCTGTCCCAGCCCCTGCACCGCGCCGCCATCGAGTTGGCCGCGCACGATCATCGGGTTGACCACGCGACCCACATCGTTCACTGACGAGTAAGACGCCAGTTGCACCGTGCCGGTGGCCGGGTCCACTTCCACCTCGCAGACATGGCAGCCGTTGGGCCAGGTCGGGCCACTGGCCGCGGTCTTGGAGTCGAGTTCGACGCGGCGCTCGGGCTGGCGCTGCGCCACCTCGGCCAAGGTCATGTGCACGTCCGTGCCCGCCACCGTGAAGCGACCAGCTTCGTATTGAACGTCCTGGGGCGCTGCCTCCATGGCCTCGGCGGCCAGCTCGCGGGCACGCTCCAGGGCCTTGGTTGAACCCACGCTCACGGCGGAACCGCCCGTGAAGAGCGAGCGCGAACCGGCGCTGCCAAACCCGTTGCCGCGATCGGTGTCTCCCATCACGATGCGTACCTGCGACAGCGGCACCTTGAAAATGTCCACCACCAGCTGCGCCAGCGTGGTGGCAATGCCTTGGCCCATGCCGTTCACGGCGGTGAACACCTCGATCACGCCGTCGTCCATGATGCGGACGTTGACGTTTTCTTCCAGCGCGTTGCCGCCCGTCCATTCCAGGAACGTGGCAATGCCCAGGCCGCGCCACAGGCCCTTGCGTGCGGATTCGGCGGCGCGCTGGTCAAAGCCGGTCCAGTCGGCCTGTTTCAGGCCCTGGTCCATCACCGACTCAAAGGCGCCGGTGTCATACGTCTGGCCCATCGGGTTCTTGTAGGGCATCTGCGCGGGCTGGATGAAGTTGCGCCGGCGCAGCGCGATGCGGTCGATGCCGCTTTGGCGTGCGGCCTCGTCCATCAGGCGCTCGATGTTGAAAATCGCTTCGGGCCGGCCGGCGCCGCGGTAGGCGCCGGTCGGGGCCGTGTTGGTCAGCACGGCGGTGTAGTGGAAGTCGATGTTTTGAATGTCGTAGACGCTGGTTTGCACCCAGGGGCCGATCAACACCTGAATCGCAATGCCCGTCATGCCGGGGTAGGCACCCACGTTGGCGTGGGTGCGGATGCGCAGACCCAAGACCTTGCCCTGCTCGTCCAAGGCCATTTCTGCATGGCACTGGATGTCGCGTCCGTGAGCGCTGGAGAGGAAATCTTCGCCGCGGTCGGCAATCCACTTGACGGGGCGCTGCAGGCGATGGGCGCAGTAGGCGGTCACCACGTCTTCGGCGTAGGCGCCGGTTTTCATGCCAAAGCCGCCCCCCACGTCGCCAATCAGGACGCGCACTTGCTCGGCCGGCAGGCCCAGCAGGGTGCTCACCACGGTGCGCACACCGGTGGGCATCTGGCTGCTCATGCGGATGGTCAGACGGCCCTGGTCCACATAGGCCAGCACGCTGCGCGGTTCGATGGAGAGCGCGGCCACGCGCTGGTTGTCGATATCGAGCTTGACGACGTGCTTGGCCGCCGCAAACGCCTTGTCCACGGACGCGGCATCGCCATAGCGGGTTTCGGCGCTGCGGTTGTCGGGGGCATCGCTCAGCAGCGGGGCGCCGGGTGCGAGCGCGTCTTGCAGCGTGACCGCGCAGGGCAGTTCTTCGTAGTCCACCACCACGGCTTCGGCGGCGTCACGCGCTTGCTGTTCGGTATCGGCCACGATGGCCACCACCGGCTCGCCAACAAAGCGCACACGCTCGAATGCCAGCGGGCAGCGGGCCGCGGTGGCCGCCGGCTGTCCGTCCGGGCGTAAAAAGTTGGCGAGAGGCGGCATGTCTTTCAGGCCGGCAGCGCGCCATTGCGCGCCCGTCAGCACCAGGTGCACGCCCGGCATGGCCTGCGCAGCGGCGGTGTCTATCGAGCGAATGTTGGCGTGCGGGTAGGGCGAGCGCAAAAAAGCGAGCCGGCTTTGGGCGGTGAGCACCACATCGTCGGCATACTGGCCGTGGCCTCGCAGCAGTTGTTCGTCTTCCAGACGGCGCACGGATTGACCGCTGCCAAAACGCAAGTGGGTGGTGTCCACGGTGGCTCCTCGTTGGGTGTCGTGTTGGTGCAAAACGACCAGTGTAGCGTCCACGATCAGCCCGCATTGTCGCTCGGGTATGGCCGCGCTGGCGCAGGGGGTTCAATGCAGCCGCGAGCGCGGCGTTTCACGCAGAAATTCGATCAGGGTCTGATCGAAATCGTCCGGGGCTTCCAGATTCATCAGGTGTCCGATGCCACTCAACTCGACGTACCGGCTGCCCGCAATGCGCTGCGCCATGCCCTGCATGACTTTGGGCGGCGCATTGGGGTCGTGTTCGCCGGCGATCAGCAGCGTGGGTGAGGCAATGTGTCCCAGGGCCTCCAGCCGGTTGAAGCCGACCAGGGCTTCGAGCGCTCGGCGGTAGGTGGCGGGGGAAACCTGCGCCATGCAGTGCTGTGCCAGGCGCAGCCCCTCGGGCAGCGCCTGGGGCCCGGCCATCGCCGGCACCAGCGTGGTGGCCAGCTCCGCCATGGTTTGGCCCGCCAGCAAGGGGGCCATGCGAGACGCCACAAACGCCTGTTGCCAGTCGCCATCCGGTTTGCCAAACGCACCGGAGGTGCCGCACAGCACCAGACGGTGGACGAGTTCGGGGCGGCGCGCCACCACTTCCTGTGCCACCATGCCGCCCATGCTGTGGCCCACCAGGGTCAGGCCGGGCCGGGCCGACTCGTGCGTCAGCCCCTCGATCAGCTCGATGCATTTTTCCGCCAGACCCTTGAAGGTGTAAGGATCGATGGGGTCGCTGTGACCATAGCCGGGCATGTCCCAGGCCACAGCCCGGAAGCCGGCCTGGGCCAGTGTTTCCAGCTGCGGGGCAAAGGCCAGGTGCCCCCCGCCAATGCCGTGCAGCATGAGAACGGTGGGCCCCGACCCCAGCACGGAGTAGTTCGGCATGCGGCTCATGAAAACGTTATCCTCAGGGCAAAACCCATTATGACCCCGCGCCGCGATCACCTGGACTCCCTCGCCATCAGTTTGCTGCTGGGATGCTGCCTCTTCTGGGGCTTTCAACAAGTGCTGATCAAAGCGACCTTGCCGCTGGTGCCGCCCCTGGTGCAGGGCTGTGTCCGCTTCATCGGGGCCACCGTGCTGCTCATGCTCTGGTGCGCGTGGCGGCGCATTCCCCTGTGGGAAGCCGACGGTTCGCTGCGCGCCGGGCTGGTGGCGGGCCTGCTGTTTGCCCTGGAGTTTGTGTGCATCTACCCGGGGATGCAATACACCACGGCCTCGCGGCTCACCATCATGCTCTACACCGCCCCCTTCTGGGTGGCGCTGCTGTTGCCCATTTGGTTGAAGCACGAGCGCCTGCGGCCCTTGCAATGGGTGGGTTTGTCGCTGGCTTTCTCGGGGGTGGCGTTTGCCTTGCGCGACAGCCTTGCCGCAGGCGGCTCCTGGCTGGGCGATGCGCTGAGTCTGGCCGCGGGGGCAATGTGGGGGCTGACCACGGTGGTGTTGCGCACCACCGCCTTGAGTCGGGTGTCGGCCGAAAAGTTGCTGTTCTACCAAGTGGGGGTGAGTGCGGTGGTGTTGCCCCTGGTGGCGCTGGCCATGGGGGTACCCTTCAGCCTGGACTATTCGTTCTGGGGCTGGTCATCGCTGGCATTGCAAGCCGCGCTGGGGGCCTTTGTGACTTTTTTGATCTGGATGTGGATCATTTCGCATTACCCGGCCACGCGGGTCAGCGCTTTTTCGTTCCTGTCGCCCTTGTCCGCGCTGGCGTTCGGGGCGCTGTGGCTGGGCGAGCCGATCACGGCGGATCTGATGATTGCCTTGGTGGGTGTGGGGCTGGGTATTTATCTGGTCAACCGTCGCCGTTGATGCTGGGGTGGGTGTGCAGCAGCGTCAAGGGGTGGCGCCTGGGGTGTGCATGGTCCTCGATGCATTGCAGCACCAACGGGCTGCGATGCCGATCGACACTGGCACGGACTTCCTCCAGACTGAGCCAGCACACGCGCACGATGCCCTCGTCGAGGGGGCGATCTGCTTGCAGGGCGCCCACCGAGCCCGCAAACGCAAAGCGCAGGTAAGTGATGTCTTGCTCGGTGGGGTCGGTGGCCGTGGGTCGTTGGAAGCGGGCCAGGTAGACCCCCACCAGCGAATCGGGGGTGAACGCGTGGGCCGTTTCCTCCAGGGCTTCGCGGGCGCAGGCCTGCACCAGGCTCTCCCCGGGCTCCAGGTGGCCCGCCGGGTTGTTCAGCCGCAAGCCCTCGGGCGTGTGCTCTTCAATCAGCAGGTAGCGACCATCGCGTTCGATGACGGCGGCCACGGTGACACTGGGTTTCCATCGGTGGGTCATGAACCGATTGTCACACTGGCGCGCTTGGGTTTATCGGGGCGGGGTCGGCGTCAATGTCGTGTAAGCTATTCCCCATAGCAAACTCGGTGCAGGCGCAGAAGGGCCAAGCATCGTCATCAGGAGAATACCCATGCTCATAGGCATGCCTGCAGAAAGCTTCGCGGGCGAAACACGTGTTGCCGTCACCCCCGAGACGGCCAAAAAGCTCAAGGCGCAAGGCCACACCCTGCGAATTCAATCGGGCGCGGGTGTGACGGCGAGTATCACCGACGCGGCGTACGAAGCCGCCGGTGCTGACATCACCGATGCATCGGGTGCCTGGTCCTGCGACCTGCTCTTGAAAGTCCGGGCCCCGTCCGCCGCAGAACTCACCCAGGTCAAACCCGGGGCCGCGCTGGTGGGCATGCTCAACCCGTTCGATGCCGAAGGCCTGCAACGCCTGGCCCAGGCACAGCTCACCAGCTTTGCCCTGGAGGCAGCACCGCGCACCACCCGTGCGCAAAGCATGGACGTGCTGTCCTCGCAGGCCAACATCGCCGGCTACAAGGCGGTGATGATCGCAGCCGATCGCTATCAGCGCTTTTTCCCCATGCTGATGACGGCAGCGGGTACGGTCAAGGCCGCGCGCGTGGTCATCCTGGGCGTGGGGGTGGCGGGCCTGCAGGCGATTGCCACGGCCAAGCGATTGGGTGCGGTGATCGAGGCGTCCGATGTGCGACCCAGCGTGAAAGAGCAAGTGGAGTCGCTCGGTGCCAAGTTCATCGACGTACCCTATGAGACGGCGGAAGAAAAGGAAGCCGCCGAAGGCGTGGGGGGCTATGCCCGCCCGATGCCGCCGAGCTGGCTCGAGCGCCAGAAGGCTGAGGTGGCCAAGCGTGTGGCCCAGGCCGACGTGGTGATCACCACCGCGTTGATTCCGGGCCGTGCCGCCCCCGTGCTGGTCACCGAGGACATGGTCAAGGCCATGAAGCCCGGGTCCGTCATCGTGGACCTGGCCGCACCCCAGGGCGGCAACTGCCCGCTCACCGAGCCGGGGCACACCGTGGTCAAGCATGGCGTGACGCTGGTGGGTGAAACCAATCTGCCCGCGCTGGTGGCGGCCGACGCGAGCGCCTTGTACGCCCGCAACGTGCTCGACTTCCTCAAGCTCGTGCTCGACAAGGAAGGCCAGTTCAAGGTCGACCTGGAAGACGATATTGTCGCGGCCTGTCTGATGACGCAGGGCGGCGACGTCCGGAGGAAATAAGCATGGAACTCGTATCTCCCACCCTCACCAACCTGATCATTTTTGTGTTGGCCATCTACGTGGGCTACCACGTGGTCTGGACGGTCACGCCCGCCTTGCACACGCCGCTGATGGCGGTGACCAATGCGGTCTCGGCCATTGTCATCGTCGGGGCCATGCTGGCCGCGGCGCTCACCGAAACCACCCTGGGCAAGACCATGGGCGTGCTGGCGGTGGCGCTGGCCGCGGTCAATGTGTTCGGCGGATTTCTGGTGACCCGGCGGATGCTGGAAATGTTCAAGAAGAAAGAGCGCAAGGCGCCCGCTACTCAGGGAGACGCACCATGAGCATGAACCTGGTGACGCTGCTGTATCTGGTGGCCAGCGTCTTTTTCATTCAGGCCCTCAAGGGGCTGTCGCATCCCACCACCTCGATTCGCGGCAACGTGTTTGGCATGGCGGGCATGACCATCGCGGTGCTCACCACGGCAGCACTCATCGTGCAATTGTCCAGCGATGCTGGCGCCGGCATGGGCTATGTCCTGGTGGGGCTGCTGGTGGGTGGCACGGCTGGCGCCATCATGGCGCAGCGTGTCGAGATGACCAAGATGCCCGAGCTGGTGGCCTTCATGCACAGCATGATCGGTCTGGCGGCGGTGTTCATCGCCATTGCGGCGGCGGTCGAGCCGCAGGCTTTCCAGATCGTGCAGAAAGCGGCAGACGGTACCGTGCCGCCCATCCCGATGGGCAACCGCCTTGAGCTGTTCCTGGGCGCAGGCATCGGTGCCATCACCTTCAGTGGTTCGGTGATCGCGTTTGGCAAGCTCTCGGGCAAATACAAGTTCCGCCTGTTCCAGGGCGCGCCGGTCACTTTTGCCGGTCAGCACAAGCTCAACCTGGTGATGGGCCTGGCCACGCTGGGCCTGGGTGGCTGCTACACCGCCACGCAAGACCCCGCCGCGTTTTATGCCATGCTGGCGCTGTCCTTCATCATGGGCGTGCTGATCATCATTCCGATCGGCGGGGCCGACATGCCGGTGGTGGTGTCCATGCTCAACAGCTACTCGGGCTGGGCGGCGGCGGGCATTGGCTTCTCGCTCAACAACAGCATGCTGATCATCGCCGGCTCGCTGGTGGGCAGCTCGGGGGCCATCCTGAGCTACATCATGTGCAAGGCCATGAACCGCTCGTTCTTCAACGTGATTCTGGGCGGCTTTGGCGGCGAGGCGGTCGATGCCGCGGCCGGGGGTCAGGCGCAACGCAGCGTCAAGAGTGGCAGTGCCGATGACGCGGCCTTCATCATGGGCAACGCCGAAACCGTGGTCATCGTGCCCGGGTATGGTCTGGCGGTGGCGCGTGCGCAGCACGCGGTCAAGGAGCTGGCAGCCAAGCTGACGGAAAAAGGCGTGAGCGTGAAGTACGCCATTCACCCCGTCGCAGGACGCATGCCCGGTCACATGAACGTGCTGCTGGCCGAAGCCGAGGTGCCCTACGACCAGGTGTTCGAGATGGAGGACATCAACTCCGAATTCGGACAGGCCGATGTGGCCATCATCCTGGGTGCCAACGACGTGGTGAACCCGGCAGCACACACCAAGGGCAGCGCGATTTACGGCATGCCCATTCTGGAGGCCTACAAGGCCAAAACCGTCATCGTCAACAAGCGCTCCATGGCAGCGGGCTACGCCGGCCTGGACAACGAGCTGTTCTACATGGACAAGACCATGATGGTGTTTGGTGACGCCAAGAAGGTGGTCGAGGACATGGTCAAGGCCATCGAGTGATGACCAGCCACCCCTGGTTGAGTGCGTATCCCGAGGGGGTGCCGGCAGCGATCGACACGAGCGGCTACCGTTCGCTTGTCGACCTCATGCAAGAGAGCTTTCGGCGCTATGCCGAGCGCCCGGCGTACAGTTTTCTGGGTCGCCGCCTGAGCTTTGCGGAGCTGGACCAGCGCAGCCAGCAGCTGGGTGCGTATCTGCAGTCGTTGGGGCTGGTGCGGGGCGACCGGGTGGCCATCATGCTGCCCAACGTGCTGCAGTACCCCATCGCGGTGGCGGCGGTGTTGCGAGCGGGCTTCGTGGTGGTCAACGTCAACCCGCTGTACACCGCACGTGAGCTGGCCTATCAACTCCAGGACTCGGGCGCCAAGGCCATTGTCATCATCGAAAACTTCGGCGCGGTGCTGCAGCAATGCCTGGCCAACACGCCGGTGCAGCATGTGGTGTTGTGTGCCATGGGTGACCAGCTCAGCTGGCTCAAGGGCTTGCTGGTGAACCAGGTGGTGCGCAACGTCAAGAAGATGGTGCCTGCGTTCGAGTTGCCCACGGCGGTCCGTTTCAACGAGGCGTTGGCGCGCGGGGCTCGGCTGAGCCTGCAGCAACCCGAGGTGGGGCCGGATGACCTGGCTGTGTTGCAATACACCGGCGGTACCACGGGGGTCTCCAAAGGGGCCGAGCTGCTGCACCGCAACCTGCTGGCCAATGTGCTGCAGTCCGAAGCCTGGAACAGCCCGGTGATGCAGCGCGTGCCGGCCAACGAACAGTTGACCAGCATCTGTGCCTTGCCGCTGTATCACATCTTCGCCTTCACGGTGAACATGATGTTGTCCATGCGCACCGGCGGCATGAACGTGCTGATTCCCAACCCGCGCGACATTCCGGCTGTGCTCAAGGAGTTGTCGCAGCACCGCTTTCATCAGTTTCCGGCTGTGAACACCTTGTTCAATGCCCTGCTCAATCACCCCGACTTCGAGCGGGTGGACTGGTCGCACCTCAAGGTCTCGTTGGGCGGCGGCACGGCCGTGCAGGCGGCAGTGGCCCAGCGCTGGCTCGAGAAGACGGGGTGTCCCATTTGTGAGGGCTATGGCCTGTCCGAGACCAGCCCCTCGGCCAGTTGCAACCCCACCACCAGCCAGGCCTTCAGCGGCACCATCGGCGTGCCCATCCCCGGCACCGAGATGAAAATCATCGATGACGACGGACACGATGTGGCCGTGGGCCAGCCGGGTGAAATTGCCATCCGCGGTCCGCAGGTGATGGCGGGCTACTGGCAGCGACCCGACGAGACGGCCCGTGTCATGCTGCCCGACGGGTGGTTTCGCTCGGGTGATATTGGCATCATGGACGAGCGTGGGTACTTCCGCATTGTGGACCGCAAGAAGGACATGATTCTGGTCAGCGGCTTCAACGTCTACCCCAATGAGGTGGAGGACGTGGTGGCGCAATTGCCAGGCGTCTTGGAGTGTGCGGTCATCGGTATTCCCGACGAGAAGTCCGGCGAGGCGGTCAAGCTCGTGGTGGTGCGCAAGGATCCGCAACTGAGCGAAGACGCCATCCGCGAGCACTGCAAGACACAACTCACGGGCTACAAGCATCCGCGCGTCATCGAGTTTCGCGCCGACCTGCCCAAGACGCCGGTGGGCAAGATCCTGCGTCGCGAACTGCGCTCCCCCAGCTGATCGACCCGGCATGACCCTGGGCATCGTCAGTGCCATGCACGAGGAGCTCTCGGCGGTGCTGGAGCGTGTGCAGGCACGACCGATGGAGTGGGCGGGCCGAACGTTTTGGCATGGCCACTGGCACGGTGTGCCGGTGGTGGCGGTGCTGTCACGCATCGGCAAGGTGGCGGCAGCCACCACCGTGACCACCCTCATCCACCGTTTCGAGGTGGACCAGGTGGTGATGACGGGTGTGGCCGGTGGATTGGCCGAGTCGGTGCAAGTGGGTGACGCCGTGGTGGCCGATGCGTTCATGCAGCACGACCTCGATGCCTCGCCCCTGTTTCCCCGCTATGAAGTGCCCCTGTACGGTTTGTCCCGCTTCGGGGTGGATGCGCGTCTGAGCGGCAGGCTCATGCAGGCCGCTCAGGAGGCCTTGTCGCAGGCCGACTGGCCAGCGGCGTTGGGTGAGTTGAACGCCCGTGCCCTGCCACGTTTACACACCGGCTTGGTGGCCAGCGGCGACCGCTTCGTCTCCAGCGCCGAGGAAAGCCGCACCTTGCGCCAGGCCGTGCCCGATGCCCTGGCCGTGGAGATGGAAGGGGCGGCCATGGCCCAGGTGTGTCACGACCACGGCGTGCCGTTTGCCGGTGTGCGCCTCATTTCGGACCGAGCCGATGACTCGGCCCATGTGGACTTCATGCGTTTTATCCGCAAGGTGGCTGCGCCCGTGAGCGCAGCCATCATGCAGGGGCTGGTCCAGCGGCTGGCGTAGGCCCCGCTTATTTCAGCCAGCCGCGCCGGCGGAAATACCACATGGGCACCAGGGCGCTGGCCACCATCAAGCCGATGGCCATCGGGTAGCCCCAACTCATGTTGAGCTCGGGCATGTACTGGAAGTTCATGCCGTAGATGCTGGCGATCAGGGTGGGGGGCAGCAAGGCCACGCTGGCCACCGAGAAGATCTTGATGATCTTGTTCTGGTTGATGTTGATGAAACCGACCGTGGCGTCCATCAGGAAGTTGATCTTGTCGAACAGGAAGGCCGTGTGGTTGTCCAGCGACTCGATGTCACGCAGGATTTGCCGCGCTTCTTCGAACTGCTCGGCATTGAGCATGCGCGAGCGCATCATGAAACTGACGGCACGGCGCGTGTCCATGACGTTGCGGCGGATGCGGCCGTTCAAGTCTTCCTGGCGGGCGATGGCGGCCAGCACCTCGCCGGCCAGGGAGTCGGTGACGTCCTCGGACAGCACCTTTTTGCCGGCCAGTTCCAGTTGGTCGTAAATGTTTTCCAGCGTGTCCGCGGAGTATTCGGCGTCGGCGTCGAACAGCTTGAGCAGCACCTCCTTGGCGTCCTCCAGCAAGCCGGGCGCGCGACGGGCGCGCAGACGCAAGAGACGAAACACCGGCACGTCTTCATCGTGGATCGAGAACAGCACGCCACGGCTTTTGAGGTCCTGGTTGTGCTGGTTCAGGATGAAGGCCACCCGCACGGTGCGGGGCTCGTCCTCATCGGCGATCAGAAAGTCGCTGCGGATGTGCAACTCGCCGTTGTCTTCCTCATAGAAGCGGGCGGATTCCTCGATGTCTTCGTCCATCGCATCCTCGGGGATGGACAGACCGTAGTACTGTTTGATCCAGCGCTTTTCCTCCACCGTGGGCGACTCCAGGTCGACCCAGATGGGGTGAAAGCGCGAAAGCTCTTCCAGGGATTCGATTTCTTCCTGGACGAGGCGGCCGTGGGCCAGCGTGAATATGTTGAGCATGGCGGCTTGAGGTGCCTAGGCACCGGAGTTCGATGACGGAAAGTGCTTTCGAATCCGGTTCAAGGGCACCCAGGCCGGTGGATCCGAAAGCTACCGAGAAGGGTAGGGGTCCAAGGAGAGATCTCCGTAACTGCTGAAGCCGCCATTATGGCACTGGCCCTCGGGCTTGGGTGGCCACGCCCCTACGTGTTGGCGGGCCTTGCTTTTCCCGGTCAGCCGGCGCATAGTGGACTTGAGCGGCTTGCCCTGGGGGTGAGGGGTGGACTGCCAGTACCAGTGATTTCAACCGTTTTAGGAGGAGCTCATGAACCTGACGATCAGCGGCCATCATGTCGAAGTCACCCCTGCCCTGCGCAGCTACGTGACCAGCAAGCTCGATCGCATCACGCGTCACTTTGACCAGGTGGTGGATGTCAAGGTGTTGCTGTCGGTGGAAAAGCAAAAGGAAAAGGAAAAGCGCCAGCGCGCCGAGTGCAACATCCATGTCAAGGGCAGCGACATGTTTGCCGAATGCAGCCACGAAGACCTCTATGCAGCGGTCGATGAACTGGTGGACAAACTCGACCGCCAGGTGGTGCGCCACAAAGACAAGCTGCAAGACCACCACCACGACGGACACAAGCGGCTGATGTGACCTGGCGGCACCAATTTGGTGCCGCCCCGGGCGCTCTCCATCGGGCACGCTTCGGGGGCGTACCCGGCAGGGCAGCCCATGTGCGGCTGGTTGCCCATCGTTCGTGGGGGGTGACCGCACGCAGGCCCCCGGCCCTGTCGCAACAGTCCCGACAAGGGATGACCCAGACGGGGTGACGGGTGCATAATGTGCGCCTCACCATGAACCGACTCGCCGCCATTCTGCCCGTTGCCCATGTGCTCGTGGGTGTCGAGGTCACCAGCAAAAAGCGCGCTTTCGAGGAAGCGGGTCTTTTGTTTGAGTCGCAGCATGGTCTGAGCCGGGCTCTCGTCGCAGACAGTTTGTTTGCCCGTGAGCGTCTGGGCTCAACGGGTCTGGGTCATGGCGTGGCCATACCGCACGGGCGTATCAAGGGCCTGAAGTCGCCCATGGCCGCGGTGTTTCGTCTGGACCAGGCCATCGGGTTTGACTCCCCCGACGAGCAACCGGTGAACCTGTTGATCTTCCTGCTCGTGCCTGAGGCGTCGACGCAAAAGCACCTGGAAATCCTCTCCGAAATTGCCGAGTTGCTCAGCGACGCCTCGTTGCGCGACAAACTCAAGAGCAGCGACACCTCCGAGGCGCTGCACCACCTCGTTGCCAACTGGAGCTCGGCCCTCACCACTTGAGGGGACGAGCGGACGTACCCACCGTGAAACCTACCGTCGTCAGCGCCGATGTCTTGTTCGAGGACTTCCGCGAGAAGCTGCGCTGGGAATGGGTGGCCGGCCAGGGCGCTTCGGAGCGCCGCTTCGACGAAGTCGCGGTTCGTGCTGCTCGCTCAGGCGCTGACCTGGTGGGCTACCTCAACTACATCCACCCGTACCGCCTGCAATTGCTGGGTGAGCGGGAGGTTCGCTACATCACCAACGCCACGGCGGAAGACTGTGCCCGCCGCATTGCCCGCATTGTCACGCTGGAGCCACCGGTGCTGGTGGTGGCTGATGGGCAGGCCCCCCCCCCGTCGCTGATTGAAATGTGCGAGCGCGCGGAAATCCCGCTGTTCTCCACCCACGAGTCGTCTGCTCATGTGATCGATCTGCTGCGGGCGTACCTGTCCAAGCACTTTGCCGATCGCACCTCGATGCACGGCGTGTTCATGGACATTCTGGGCCTGGGCGTGATGATCACCGGCGAATCCGGGCTGGGCAAGAGCGAACTTGGCCTGGAGCTGATTTCGCGCGGCAACGGTCTGGTGGCCGACGATGCGGTCGATTTGTACCGCATCAACCAGACGACCATTGAAGGTCGTTGCCCCGAGCTGTTGCAAAACCTGCTGGAAGTGCGTGGCATTGGTCTGCTGGACATCCGCGCCATCTTTGGCGAGACAGCCGTGCGTCGCAAGATGCGGCTCAAACTGATTGTGCATCTGGTGCGACGCGAAACCCTGGAGCGCGACTACGATCGTTTGCCGCACGAGCCCTTGACGCAGGACGTGCTCGGCATTGCAGTGCGCAAGGTGGTGATTCAGGTGGTGGCCGGGCGCAACATCGCGGTGCTGGTGGAGGCGGCGGTGCGCAATACCATTTTGCAATTGCGCGGCATCAACACCTACGACGATTTTGTCGAGCGCCACCGGCGCGCCATGGAACAGAGCTAGGCCCGGCCGCGAGCCCGTGCGGCGTCATCCGCACCGGCCAGAGACGTCAAGCCTTGCGATGCGGGCAGGGCTCGCGCCGGCAGTGCGCGTACAGACTGAGCGCGTGGTCCGCCAGTTCGAAACCTTTGGTCTGGGCAATGCGCTGTTGTCGCTGCTCGATGTCCGGATCGCAAAATTCCTCGACCCGACCGCAATCGAGGCACACCAGGTGATCGTGGTGCTGGCCCTCGTCCAACTCGAACACGGCCTTGCCACTTTCAAAATGGCTGCGGGTGAGAATGCCGGCCTGCTCAAACTGGGTCAGCACGCGATACACCGTGGCCAGGCCCACATCGATGTTCTCGAGCAAGGCTTGACGATACACATCCTCCGCCGTCATATGACGCAAGGGCGCTTTCTGAAACAGCTCCAGAATTTTCAGCCGCGGCAGCGTGGCCTTGAGGCCCGAGCCCTTGAGTTCGTCAATGGATGGCATACGGTTCAGATGGGTGAGGGGATCACACCTGCAAAGCCTCGGGGTTTCGGGGGTGCGCCGCTACAATGACCTCATCATATCTTGAGTGTGCTCGTTGGCATGACATCGTTTCACCGCATCTTCAATCTCGGGCTGTCGCTGTGTGGCCTGCTGGCCGTGTCGGCCTGCAGCACCCTGCAAAAACCCATCGAGGGTGTGTCCTCGCAGGTGGCCAATGTCTCGGGCCGTGTCGCGGACGTGTTTCGCCCCTACCGCACCGAGGTGGTTCAGGGCAACGTGGTCACCCGTGAACAACAGCAATTGCTGCGCGTGGGCATGACCCGCCTGCAAGTGCGCGATTTATTGGGCACGCCGCTGATCACCAGTGTCTTCCACGCCAATCGCTGGGACTATGCGTTCACCATCCGCCGGCAGGGCGCCGAGCCCTTGCACCGCAAGCTGTCGGTGTTCTTCGAGGGCGATGGGCTGGCCCGTGTGGAGGCGGACGAACTGCCCCTGGAAGCCGAGTTTGCGGCTCGCCTGGACACCCGCCGCCCGGCCGGTAAAACCCCCATGCTGGAAGCCAAGCCCGCATCGCTCGAGTCCTTCAAGAGTCGTGCCCCCGTCAACCCCACGGCCCCTCACCAGGAGCCGGTGCCTGACTATCCCCCGCTCGAGCCGGCCCGTTGAGGTCGGCCAGCTTTTCGGAGTTGCCTCATGTCCACCTCGTCTCCCCTTCGCATTGCCATTGCCGGGGCCAGCGGCCGCATGGGTCGCATGCTGATCGAAGCCGTGCTCAACGCGCCTGACTGCGAACTCGCCGGCGCACTCGACATACCCGGCAACCCTGCGCTGGGCATGGATGCCGGGGCTTTTCTGGGTCGCACCACCGGCGTCATGATCACCTCGGACGTGCCTGCCGGTTTGGCGCGTGCGCAGGTCTTGATCGACTTCACGCGCCCCGAGGGCACGATGGCGCATGTGCGCGTGTGCCAGCAACTCGGTGTCAAGGTGGTGATTGGCACCACCGGTTTTGGTGACGCGGACAAAGCCGAACTGGCCCAGGCGGCTCAGTCGCTGGCCATGGTGATGGCCCCCAACATGAGTGTGGGTGTCAATGTCACCTTGCGCTTGCTGCAAATGGCAGCCAAGGCCTTGTCCACCGGCTACGACATCGAGGTGATCGAGGCGCACCATCGTCACAAGGTCGATGCGCCGTCGGGCACGGCACTCAAAATGGGTGAAGTCATCGCCGAGGCCCTCGGTCGTGACCTCAAGGATTGCGCGGTCTACGCCCGCGAGGGGCACACCGGTGAGCGTGACCCTTCCTCCATTGGCTTTGCCACCATTCGAGGGGGCGATATTGTGGGCGACCACACGGTGATGTTTGCAGGCACCGGCGAGCGCGTCGAGATCACCCACCGCTCGGGTAGCCGCAGCAACTATGCCCAAGGCAGCCTGCGTGCAGCGCGCTATCTCGCCGAGCGCCCCAGCGGCATGTTCGACATGTTCGACGTGCTCAATCTGCACTGACCCAGGCGCTCACCACCAGAAGCGGCCATGCTCTTCGGCCTCAACGAAGCCGCCCTGACGACAGGGGTGGCGGCCATGCTCTGGGTGCTGTCGGCCTCCAGTTGGGTCGTGATCGTCTACAAAACCTGGTGGATCTGGCGCGCAGGTCAAGACGTGCCGACGGCGCAGCAGGCGTTTTGGCACACCCCGGATCCGGTTCAGGCCCAACAGGTGCTGGCCCTGCTGGATCGCCATGCGTTGCTGCAGCCTCTGGCGGAGGCCGCGGGCGTAGCTGGTTCATCGCATGCAGCGGGTTCAGCAGGAGCGGTTCACCCCGGGAGCGCGGCTTCAACGGCGGGCGTCTTCGGCCAAGCAGGTGACGAGGCGTCACGGCAACGTCAGGTGGTGGTCGCCCTGCGGCAGGTCTGCCGGCAGGTTCAGTGGGGGCAGCCGTGGCTGGCGTGCGTGGCCTCGATTGCGCCGTTCCTGGGTCTGCTGGGCACGGTCTGGGGGCTGCTCGCTGCCATGACCGCCCTGCCCGGTGCATCCCCGGGGGCGTGGGAAGACTGGGTGCCCGCCTTGTCACACACCCTGCACCTCACCGCGGTGGGGTTGTGCGTGGCCGTACCGGCATGGCTGGCGCATCACCTGATGGCGCCACGTCTGAGCGACTTACAGCAATCCCTCGAGGACTTCGCCGCCGACTTGATCGACCACCTGCGCACGGGCCGACACGCATGAGAGCCGGTCCACCACCCGCGACGTTGAGCGTGGGCGTGTCACCAGGCCGAGATTCGTGTCGTTTGGGTGGGCGATGGCGCCACGCCCACCTGCCCGTGCCGCTGCCTCAGATTCAGGTCACCCCGCTCATCGACGTGTTGCTGGTGCTGCTGGTGCTGGGGGTGCTGGCCGGGTCCGCTGCGCAGACCGGCAAACACGCCAGCGCGAAGTCTTTGACATCCACAGACGTCTTGGCAGGGTTGACCTTGCCGCTTCGCAGCGGGGTTGACGCCGCGCCGATGCTCACGCCTACAGACGATCGTCTGTGGATGGGCTTGGGGTTGCAAGGCCGGCTCAGCTGGCGTGAGGTGCCGGTGACCCACGACATCCTGACCCGCCAATTGCGGGAGGCGCTGACGCACAACCGCCACGCCGAGGTGTGGCTGGCGGTGGACCAGGACGTGCCCTACGCCGACTTGCTGCCCTGGCTGGAGTGGTTGCAGGCCCAGCAGGTCACCCGCCTGACCTTGCTGCGTCGCGCACCGCCCCCTGCCCCTGCGAGCGGCAAGCCCTAAAATCCGAGGATTCGCCCCGGTCCAGGCTGTTCAGCACGGGGTTTTTTCATTGATGCGACATGCAAGACAAATACCAACACACCGAGGTTGAACAGGCCGTTCAGGCCCTGTGGGCCCAGCACGATGTTTATCGTGTTCGTGAAGACGCCAGCCGGCAGAAGTTCTACGCCTGCTCCATGCTGCCCTACCCCAGCGGCAAGTTGCACATGGGCCATGTTCGCAACTACACCATCAATGACATGCTGACCCGTCACCTGCGCATGAAGGGCTTGAATGTCCTCATGCCGATGGGATGGGATGCCTTTGGCCTGCCGGCAGAAAACGCGGCGCTCAAGAACGGCGTGCCGCCGGCCAAGTGGACCTACGAGAACATCGCCTACATGAAGCGGCAGATGCAGGCCATGGGCCTGGCCATCGACTGGTCGCGTGAAGTCGCCACCTGCGACCCCAGCTACTACAAGTGGAACCAGTGGCTGTTTTTGAAGATGCTGGACAAAGGCATCGCGTACCGCAAAACCCAGATCGTCAACTGGGACCCGGTGGACCAGACCGTCCTGGCCAATGAACAAGTGATCGATGGCAAAGGCTGGCGCACCGGTGCGGTGGTGGAAAAGCGGGAAATTCCCGGTTACTACCTCAAGATCACCGATTACGCGCAGGAGTTGCTGGACCACGTCAGCACCGGCCTGCCGGGCTGGCCCGAACGCGTCAAGCTGATGCAGGACAACTGGATTGGCAAGAGCGAGGGCGTGCGCTTTGCCTTCACCCACGACATCCGCGACCGTGCCGGCCAGGCGATCGGTGAGGGACGCATGTACGTGTTCACCACGCGGGCCGACACCATCATGGGTGTGACCTTCTGCGCGGTGGCGCCCGAGCATCCCCTGGCCACGCACGCGGCGGCCAGCAACCCGGCGCTGGCCGCGTTCATCGAAGAGTGCAAGAAAGGCGGCACCACCGAAGCCGAACTGGCCCTCAAGGAAAAAGAGGGCATGGCCACCGGCCTGAAGGTGCAGCACCCGATCACCGGCGAGTCGGTGGAGGTGTGGGTGGGCAACTACGTGCTCATGACCTACGGCGATGGCGCCGTGATGGGCGTGCCCGCGCACGACGAGCGCGACTTTGCCTTCGCGCGCAAATACGGCCTGGCCATTCGCCAGGTGGTGCAGCAGCCCGAAGGTGCGCCGGCGTTCGATGCCACGCAATGGCACGAGTCGTATGCGGTCAAGGGCAGTGGTGTGGCGGTCAACTCGGGTCGATTCGACGGGATGGCCTTCAAGGCGTGCATCGACGCGGTGGCCACTGAACTGCTGACCCGGGGCCTGGGCGAGAAGAAAACCACCTGGCGCCTGCGCGACTGGGGGATTTCGCGTCAACGCTACTGGGGCACACCGATCCCCATCATTCACTGCGATGAGCACGGCGCCGTGCCGGTGCCCGAACAAGACCTGCCCGTGGTGCTGCCTCCCGATTGCATTCCTGATGGCAGCGGCAATCCGCTCAACAAGCACGAGGGTTTTCATGCCGGCGTGACCTGCCCGGTCTGCGGCAAACCCGCCCGGCGTGAAACCGACACCATGGACACCTTTGTGGATTCGTCCTGGTACTTCATGCGCTACTGCGACCCGACCAACGACGACCACATGGTGGCCGAGGGCGCCCAGTACTGGATGCCGATGGACCAGTACATCGGGGGCATCGAGCACGCCATCCTGCACCTGCTGTATGCGCGCTTCTGGACCAAGGTCATGCGCGACCTCGGGCTGGTGCAGATCGACGAGCCCTTCACCCGTCTGCTGACCCAGGGCATGGTGCTCAACCACATCTACTCGCGCAAGGGCGAGAAGGGAGGCGTCGAGTACTTCTGGCCGCACGAGGTCGACGATGTTCACGACGCCAGCGGCAAAGTCATTGGCGCCACGCTCAAGGAAGCCAAAGGCCATCTGCCTGCAGGCACCCCCATCACCTACGAAGGGGTGGGCACCATGAGCAAGAGCAAGAACAACGGCGTCGACCCGCAAGACCTGATCGAGCGCTATGGCGCAGACACGGCGCGTCTGTACACCATGTTCACCGCGCCGCCCGAGGCCACCCTGGAGTGGAACGACTCCGCGGTCGAGGGCAGTTATCGATTCCTGCGCCGTGTGTGGCAGCTGGCGCATCGTCACCACGTGGCCTTGGGTGCGGCCACCGCCGGCGACCTGAGCGGTGCCGCCTTGCGCGCGCCGGCCAAGGCCTTGCGCCGCGAATTGCACCTGCTGCTGCGCCAAGTGAGCTATGACTATGAACGCATGCAGTACAACACCGTGGTGTCGGGCTGCATGAAGTTGCTCAACGCCATCGATGACTTTGCCAGCGATGACAGCGAGGGTGACCGCGCCGTGTTGTGCGAGGGCGTGTCTCTGCTGTTGCGACTGCTGTACCCGGTGTGCCCGCACATCACCGACCAGCTCTGGCGCGAGCTGGGCTATGCACGGGCCCACAGCAGCCTGCTGGACGCGCCCTGGCCGCAAGTGGATGAAGCCGCTCTGGTGCAGGACGAAATCGAGTTGATGCTGCAGGTCAACGGCAAGCTGCGCGGCTCCATTCGGGTGCCGGCACAAGCGGGCAAGGACGAGATCGAGGCCCTGGCACGCGCCAGCGAGGCGTTCACCAAGCAGGCGCCAGGCGCGACACCCAAGAAGGTCATTGTGGTGCCGGGCCGTCTGGTCAATCTGGTGGTCTGAGCATGAACGCCACGCGTCGCAACGGGTTGTCGGCTGGCGTCGCGTTGCTGCTCGCGGGGTGCGGTTTCACGCTCAGTCGCCCCACCTCGTACGCATTTCGTTCCATTCATATCGCCGGCTCCAGCCTGTTGGGCCTAGGGCCCGAGATGCAGCGCCTGTTGCAAGCCGGGGGCTCGGTGGAGGTCATCACCGATCCGCGACAAATCGAACGCGCCGACCTCGTGCTCGAGATCCTGCAGGAGTTGCGCGAAAAAGTGGTGGTGGGTCGTACCTCCACGGGCGCCGTGCGCGAAAACCAGTTGCGCTTGCGCGTGCGTTTTCGAGTGCGCAACCGTGAAGGCATCGAGCGCATCCCCGAGACCGAGTTGATGCAGTTGCGCGACATCACCTTCAACGAGAGTTATGTGCTGGCCAAGACGTCTGAAGAAACCTTGCTGTACGCCAACATGCAGACCGACATGATCCAGCAAATCCTGCGCCGCCTCGCTGCGCTGCAGCAGATCTGAGCCCCGGACCATGCAACTCGCCCCCGCTCAGCTGACGGCGCATTTGCAAAAGGGCTTGCGCGCCCTCTACACGGTGGTCGGCGACGAAGCCTTGCTGCAGCAGGAGGTGGCCGACGCCATTCGCGCCTGCGCGCGCACCCAGGGCTTCACCGAGCGACAGGTCTTCACCGTGGCCGGCGCGCACTTTGACTGGAGTGCCGTGCAATCGGCGGCCGGCGCGATGAGCCTCTTTGCCGATCGTCAAATCATCGAGCTGCGCATTCCCTCGGGCAAGCCGGGGAAGGAAGGCAGTGTGGTGTTGCAGCAATTGGCCGAATCCCTGGCGGATGGCGACGCCACCCTCCTCCTGGTGTTGTTGCCGCGGCTGGACAAGGCCACGCGGTCCTCGGCCTGGTTCACGGCGCTGGACAACCACGGGGTGAGCCTGGCCGTGGAAACCCTGGACCGCTCTGCCTTGCCCGTGTGGATTGCCAAGCGCCTGGCGCAGCAACAGCAACGCGTCGAGGCGGGCGAGCCCGGACAGCGCACGCTGCAGTTTTTTGCCGATCGGGTAGAAGGCAACCTGTTGGCGGCGCACCAGGAAATTCAAAAACTGGCGCTGCTGTACCCCGAGGGTGAGCTGAGCCTGGAGCAGGTCGAGTCGGCCGTGCTCAACGTGGCGCGCTACGACGTGTTCAAGCTGTCCGAGTCCGTGCTCTCGGGGCAGACCTTGCGTGTGCAGCGCATGCTCGATGGCCTGCAGGCCGAAGGCGAGGCCGAGGTGCTGGTGCACTACACCCTCGCCGAGGACATCCGGGCACTGAGCCGCTGCAAGGCTGCCATGGCACAGGGGCGGCCGTTGCCCATGGTGTTGCGCGAGCAGCGCATCTGGGGGGTGCGCGAACGCCTGTTCGAGCGTGTGCTGCCGCGACTGAGCGCAGCACAACTCGAGCAATTGCTGCAGTCGGCGCATACCGTGGACGGCATCGTCAAGGGGCTGAAGGCACCGGGATGGCCCTTGCAAGGTTGGGCCGCGCTGCACCGCCTGGCTCAAGCGCTGTCTCAGGCGTGCAGGGCACCGGTGGTCGAGAAGATGCGAAAATCGGCCGCATGAACGCGCACGACACGGTTGAACACCTGCACTTGCTGGGCACGCAGGCGCGCGCCGCTGCGGCCATGATGGCGCGTGCCTCGGCCGCCGGCAAGCGCGCCGCCTTGCTGGGGCTGGCGGCCTTGTTGCGCCAGAACCAGGCGCCCTTGCAGCGGGCAAACGCCAAGGACCTGGAGCGTGCCCGTGCCAGCGGGCTGTCCGACCCGATGGTCGACCGCCTCAAGCTCACGCCGGCCATCCTCGAGACCTGCGCGCAAGGGTGCGAGCAGCTCGCCGCCATGCCCGACATCATTGGGGAAGTCATCGGCTTGCGCCAGCAACCCAGTGGTATTCGGGTCGGTCAGATGCGCGTGCCCATTGGCGTGTTTGGCATGATCTACGAGAGCCGGCCCAACGTCACCATCGAGGCGGCTTCGCTCTCGATCAAAAGCGGCAACGCCTGCATTTTGCGGGGCGGCTCGGAGGCCATCGATTCCAATCGTGCCCTGGCCGAGCTGGTGGCCCAAGCGCTGAGCGATGCGGGCCTTTCCCCCCACGCCGTGCAGCTGGTGCAAACCACTGACCGCGCGGCGGTGTCCGAACTGGTGGCCATGCCGCAATTTGTCGATGTCATCATCCCCCGCGGTGGCAAGGGGCTGATCGAGCGTGTCAGCCGCGAGGCGCGCGTGCCCGTCATCAAGCACCTGGACGGCAACTGCCACACCTACGTGGACGACCCTTGCGATCTGGAACAGGCGATCACGGTCACCGACAATGCCAAGACCCAGAAATACAGCCCCTGCAACGCCACCGAAAGCCTGCTGGTGGCCCAGGGCGTGGCCGCAGACTTCCTGCCCCGCATGGGCGCGGTGCTGGCCGCCAAGGGGGTGGAGATGCGCGCGTGTGCGCAGGCCAAGGCCCTCCTGAGCGGTGTGCCCGGTGCCCGGGTGGTGGACGCGAGCGAGCAGGACTGGTCGGAGGAATACCTGGCCCCCATCCTGAGTGTCAAGGTGGTGCAGGGCCTGGACGAGGCGATTGACCACATCAACCGCTACTCCAGCCACCACACCGATGCCATCCTCACCCGCGACCATGTCCATGCCCAGCGATTTTTGCGGGAAGTTGATTCTGCAAGCGTTATGGTGAATGCTAGTACCCGCTTCGCAGATGGATTCGAGTACGGACTGGGGGCCGAAATCGGCATTTCCACCGACAAGTTCCACGCCCGGGGGCCGGTGGGGATCGAAGGGCTGACCTCACTCAAGTACGTGGTGCTGGGCCAGGGCGAAGTTCGTCGCTGACACCTGCAAGCCCCAGGATGGGGCGTGGCGAGGTGTGGAGGCTCACGGTTGGGCCGGTAACGGGGCCTGGCTGAACTGCGTGTTTGTGTCTGACGACCTACAATGCCCCCTCACTCCTGCGAACAGTTTCATGGTTCCTCATCTCATCACGGCCTTGACCGGGCCCATCAACGAACTCGAGCAGCGCATCCTCGATTCCATGCCAGCCATCGAGCGCTGGTTCCGACTGGAGTGGATGGAGCACACACCGCCGTTCTACACCTCGGTTGATATTCGCAATGCCGGCTTCAAACTGGCGCCGGTGGACACCAACCTGTACCCGGGCGGCTGGAACAACCTGACCCCCGAGATGCTGCCGCTGGCGGTGCAGGCGGCCATGGCGGCCATCGAGAAAATCTGCCCCGAGGCGCGCAACCTGCTGCTGATCCCGGAAAACCACACCCGCAACACCTTTTATCTGAGCAATGTGGCGCAGCTGCAGCGCATCTTTCAGATGGCGGGCCTGAATGTGCGGGTGGGCTCGATCAACCCGGACATCAAGGAAACGACGACCATCGATCTGCCCAATGGCGACCGAGTGACGCTCGAGCCCGTCATCCGCAGCAAACGTCGACTCGGGCTCAAGGACTTTGACCCCTGCACCATTTTGCTCAACAACGACTTGAGTGCGGGCTTGCCCGGCATCCTGGAGGACTTGCACGAACAGCATGTGCTGCCGCCACTGCATGCCGGCTGGAGCGTGCGCCGCAAGAGCCACCACTTTGACAGCTACGAAGAGGTGAGCAAGCGTTTTGGCAAGCTGTTGGGCATCGACCCCTGGCTCATCAATCCGATGTTCGGGCAGTGTGGCGAGGTGAACTTCGCCGAGGGCGAGGGCCTGGAGTGCCTGCGCAGCAATGTGGATGCGCTGCTCACCAAGATCCGACGCAAATACAAGGAATACGGCATCCACGAGAAGCCGTTTGTGGTGGTCAAGGCCGACAACGGCACCTATGGCATGGGCATCATGACGGTGCGCGACGTCAAGGACCTGGAGGCCCTCAACCGCAAGACGCGCAACAAGATGAGCGTCATCAAGGATGGCCAGGCGGTCTCCGACGTCATCATCCAGGAAGGCGTGCTCACCAACGAGCGCATCAACGACGCCGTGGCCGAGCCCGTGGTGTACATGATGGACCGCTATGTGGTGGGCGGCTTCTACCGCGTGCACGCCGAGCGTGGCATTGACGAGAACCTCAACGCACCGGGCGCCAGCTTTGTGCCCTTGGCCTTCGAGCAAAGCGCGCACACGCCGCAGCCCGGCATGAAGGCGGGCTCGAGCGCGCCGAACCGTTTTTACATGTACGGGGTGATCGGTCGACTGGCCATGCTGGCGGCCAGTTACGAGCTGGAAACCACCGACCCCGACGCTGAAATTTACGACTGAACAGGCCGACTTTATGCAACATGGCAAATCTTCCCTCCTCGGTTTGACGATGGGGGCCATCGGTGTCGTGTATGGCGACATCGGTACCAGCGTGCTGTACTCCGTGAAAGAAGTGTTCGGGTCGGGGCATGTGCCCTTCACCCCCGACAACGTCTACGGCATTCTGTCGCTCTTCTTCTGGACCCTGACCATCATCGTGTCGATCAAATACGTCACGCTGGTGCTGCGGGCCGACAACAACGGTGAAGGCGGCCTGGTGGCGATGCTGGCGCTGGCTTCCATGTCGGTGCGCGACCGGCCGCGGTTGCGCAAGGCGCTCCTGCTGGTGGGCATTGCCGGCACCTGTTTGTTTTACGGCGACGGCGTCATCACGCCCGCCATCTCGGTGCTGTCGGCGGTGGAGGGCCTGGAGGTGGTATCGCCCGCTTTCGTCAAGTTTGTGATGCCCCTCACGCTGATCATCCTGTTTTGCTTGTTTGCCGTGCAAAAGCGCGGCACGGCTGGCATCGGCAAGTTTTTTGGGCCCATCACCGTGGTGTGGTTTGCGGTCATCGCGGCGCTGGGTCTGTACCACATCGCTACCCAGCCGGCCATTCTGTGGGCGATCAGCCCGCACTACGCCTTGATGTTCATCATCAACGAACCGGGGACCACCTTCATCATCCTGGGTGCGGTGGTGCTGTGTGTCACGGGCGGTGAGGCGCTGTATGCCGACATGGGCCACTTCGGCAAACAGCCGATTCGACTGGCCTGGTTCTCGGTGGTGATGCCTTCGCTCACGCTGAATTATTTCGGTCAGGGGGCCTTGCTGCTCAACAACCCGGAAGCCGTGAAGAACCCATTCTTCATGATGGCGCCCGACTGGGCCCTGTTGCCCCTGGTGATTCTGGCCACAGCCGCCACGGTGATTGCGTCGCAAGCCCTGATCTCGGGGGCTTTCAGCGTGACCAAACAGGTTATCCAGCTCGGGTTTTTGCCGCGTCTGCAAGTGCAACACACCAGTGTGCGCGATACCGGTCAAATCTATGTGCCGTTCGTGAACTGGGGCCTGTTTGGCTTCATCGTGCTGGCGGTGATGATGTTCAAGTCGTCCAGCAACCTGGCCGCCGCCTACGGCATTGCGGTGTGTACGGACATGTTGATCACCACGGTGTTGACGTTCTATGTGATTCGCTACAGCTGGCGTTATCCGCTGTGGTTGTGCCTGCTCGCCACCGGATTTTTCTTCGTGGTCGACTTTGCCTTCTGGGCATCCAATTTGATGAAGCTGGCCGAAGGCGGCTGGTTCCCGTTGCTGATCGGCGGCATCATCCTGACGTTCATGCTGACCTGGCGGGATGGGCGTGAACTGCTCAACGCCAAACACCGTGACGAGGCGCTGGAGTTGCGCTCCTTCCTGGACGCCGTGTTCATCGCACCCCCCACCCGTGTTGACGGCACCGCGGTGTTTTTGTCGACGGATGTGGGCATCGTGCCGAACGCCTTGCTGCACAACCTCAAGCACAACAAGGTGCTGCACGCGGTGAATCTGTTTGTCACGGTGCGCAGCCACGAGGTGCCCTGGATTGGCCTGGACAAGCGCCTGGAAGTCGAGCAACTGGGCCATGACTGCTGGCAGGTCGTGATCAATTACGGATTCAAAAACGACCCCGATGTGCCCGGTGCGCTGTCGTTTCTGAAGACCCATGGCTGTGAGGTCTCGCCCATGACCACCAGCTACTTCCTCTCTCGCGACAGCATCGTGCCGACGGTGCATGGGGGCATGGCCGCCTGGCGTGAAAAACTGTTTGCGCAAATGCACCTCAATGCCAGCGCTGCTGCAGACTTCCTGAGTTTGCCGAGCAACTCGGTGGTGGAGTTGGGCAGCAAGATCGAAATCTGACATGGACGTCCTGTTTGTTGCCGATCCGCTGGCATCTTTCAAGATCTACAAGGACACCACCTTCACGATGATGCGTGAGGCGCAGCGGCGCGGACACCGCGTCTGGGCCTGCGAACCTCGCGACCTGTCCTGGCGCAGTGGCGGGCCGGTGCAGGCGTTGGTGCGGGAGCTGCAGCTCACGGGCCAGGAGCCGCAGTGGTTTGAGGAGCGCTCTTGCACCACCTGGGCACTGCACCAGTTCGGCGCCGTGATCATGCGCAAGGACCCGCCGTTTGACAGCGAGTTCTTTTACGCCACGCATCTGTTGGGACAGGCCGAGCGCGAGGGCGCGCGCGTGTTCAACAAGCCGGCTGCGCTGCGCGATCATCCCGAAAAGCTGGCCATCATGGAATGCCCGCAGTTTCTCAGCCCGACCCTGGTCACGCGCAGTGAAACCGAGGTGCGCGAGTTTCATGCCGAACACCGCGACATCATCCTGAAGCCCTTGGATGGCATGGGGGGCATGGGCATCTTCCGCGTGGGGACAGAGGGGCTCAACCTGGGTGCCATCATTGAAACCCTGCAGCGCGATGGTGCGCAAACCATCATGGTGCAGCGCTATCTGCCCGCCATCGCGCAAGGCGACAAGCGTGTGCTGGTGATCGGTGGTAAGCCCGTGCCCTACGCCCTGGCCCGCATTCCGCAGGGCGGTGAGGTGCGTGGCAACCTGGCCGCCGGTGGCAAAGGCGTGGCCCAACCCTTGACAGAGCGTGACCTCGAGATTGCCACCACACTGGGCCCCACGCTGGTTGCGCGAGGATTGCTGCTGGTGGGGTTGGATGTGATTGGCGACTGTCTCACCGAGATCAACGTCACCAGCCCGACCTGCTTTCGAGAGATCATGGACCAGACCGGGTTTGACGTGGCCGCGACGTTTGTCGATGCGCTCGAGCAGGCCCTGAGCGCATGAAGCGCTGAGAGCCTGAGCCTCTCAGCCTCTCAGGTGAGGCTCAACGCACCAAGCCCACCGAGCGAGGCAGGGCCAGCGCAATGTCGGGGAACACGATGATGAGGGCCAGCCCGCAGAAAAGCGCAGCCATGTAGGGCACATAGGTTCTGAAGTGCTGGCCCACGGTCAGCCCGGCGAACTTCAATGCCATCAAGAGCCCCACGCCCATGGGCGGCAGAAACAAGCCAATCCCCACCGCGGCGGTTTGCACGATGTTGAAGTGGATGGGGTTGATGCCCATTTGCTCGGCAATCGGAAAGACCACGGGGATCAGCACCACCGCAGCGGGCAAGCCCTCCAGGATCATGCCGAACAACATGCTGATGATCGCGGTGCCAAACAGGAACAATTCCTGGTGCGCTTGCAGCGGCTGCAAGATCTCCGCCAACAACTTGGGTACGCCAGACACGCCCATCAGGTATTGGAAAATGGACGCCACGGCCAGCAAAAACACCACGGCAGCGGTCAGGATGGCGCTGTCATACGCAATGCGCCCCATCTCTTTCCACGACACATTGCGATAGACCAGACGAGCCACCACGATGGCGTATCCGGCCACCACCGCCCCCGCCTCAGTGGCGGTGATGATGCCCAACACAAAGCCACCCAGAATCACCACCGGCACCACCAGCGGTATCGCGGCCTTCATGCCGGCCTGGCCCAGGCGGGTCAGCGAGGGGCGAGCATCGACCGGCCAGTCCAGGCGTCTGGCGCGCAAATACACCAGGCCCATCAGGCACAGCATGATCACAGCGGCCGGCACGAAGCCGGCCACGAACAAGGCCACCGCCGAGGTGTTGGTGACCTGGCTGATGACGATCATGAAGATGGCCGGCGGCACCAGCATGCCCATGGCGGTGCCGGCTGCAATCAAGGAGGCCGAATCCTCCTTTTTGTATCCCGCGGCAGTCAGGGGCGGCATCAGGCTTGAGCCCAGCGCGGACACCTCGGCCATTTTGGAGCCGCAGATGTCAGAGAAGAAATACGCCACCACGATCACCGACATGCCCAGGCCACCGCGGACCCAGCCCACGAGGGCGCGCGCAAACTCCACCAGGGCGTGCGACATGCCGCAGCGTTCCATCAGGCCCCCTGCAAACACGAAAGCCGGAATCGCCAACAGCACCCAGCTTTGCGAGCCCGACACCAGGGCGGAGGACAGCTGCTGCATGGGGTACCCCCCATGCCACAAGCCAAACAGCCCCGCCAGCCCCAGCGAAAACACGATGGGCATGGACAGCAAGATCAGTGCAACAAAAACCAGCGCAACCCAGAGCAATGTCATTCAGTGTCCTTCAGTCAGTTCGAGCGAGGGTGCGATGGCCATGGAAAGGGCATAGAGAGCCAGCAGCCCCCCCCCCACCACCGAAGAGCCATACAGCCACGCCATGTTGATTTGCAAACCGGGGGACGTGAGGCTCATGTTGAGTTGACTCAGCCCCCAGCCGTACCAGGCCACGGCCAGGCCAAACCCGGCAATCAACAGGTGATGCAGGATGTCCACGGCCCGCTGCGCTTGCGCAGACCAGGTGTGCACCCACAAATGCAAGGTGAAATGCGACCGTTGGCGCACACCAATCGCGGCGCCCAGCAAGGTCAGCCAGGCCAGCGCCATTTCTCCCACCTCTTCCACCCAGACATAGGGCACCGGGTCGAGGTCGAAGTAGTCGGTGATGGCGCCCACGAAATAACGCAGGAACACCCCCACCAACAAATTGGCGATGGCAATGACAATCAGCAAAGTGGCACATGCCTGTGCCAGCTGGTGCAAGCGTTTCATCATGAGTGCTTAACCGCTTCAGCCTTTGAAATTCTCGATCTCGTCCCACAGCGCGCCGTACAGAGGCTTGTACTGGGGCCAGATTTTTTGCTGGGCGAGTTTGCGGAAGGCTTCCACATTGGTCTCCACCACGGTCATGCCGCGGGGCTCGAGCAATTTTTTGGCCGCGGCAAAGTTGTCCACGGATTCGGTGGCCGCCCGGATTTTGTTTTGGGCCTCGCGGCTCAACTCCATCATGAGCTTTTGCTGGGCAGGGGTGAGTGCGTTCCAGGTGTCGAGGTTCATCACGTTCACGGTGGGGCCGTAGTTGTGATAGGTGAGCGAGCAGTACTTGGACACCTCGTACACCTTGAGCGCATCCATGTTCACCACGGGCAGATCACCGCCGTCGATCACACCGGATTTGGCGGCGGAGATCACTTCGCCCCAGGCCATGGGCACGGCGTTGCCGCCCAGTCCGTTGATGGTGTCACCGAACACCTTGGCTTGTTGCACGCGGATCTTCTTGCCGCGCAGGTCCCTCGGCTCCACGATCGGGGCCTTGGAGGTCCAGAAGTGGCGGAATCCGTAATCGAAGAAGCACAGGGCCTTGACCTTGTATTTCTCCTGCCACATCTTGTCGAGCGACTCGCCAATCTTGCCGTTGAGCATGGCGTAGGCCGAGGCATAGTTCTTCACCAGATAAGGCACCAGGAAGGCGCCCATTTCGGGAAACACCGTGGCTGCAGCACCTGCGGGGTTGCCGATCTGAATGTTGCCGGACTTCACCGCGTTCATGATTTCCAGTTCCTGCGGGATCAGCGTCTTGCCAAAGAACTGCATGTCCAGTGCGCCTTGCGAACGCGCGGTGACCTCCTTGGCCATCCAGTCGAACGCAGCCGCAGCCGACTCGGGCAGCGGGTTGATGTGGGCCATCACCAATTTGCGAGGAGCGGCTTGCGCAAACACCGGGGCCTGACCACTGGCCAAAATCGCGGCCAGGCCGCCCAACGTGGACAGGGTCTGCCGACGCTGGGGTTGTGCGGGGGGGGTGTGGGTTGAACTCGACATGCCAGAACTCCTGAAGGAATGGGTGAGGCCCGAAAGGGAACTCTGTCGATGGTCTGAGTTCTGGTTTTAACTGGATATACGGACTTACCAGAACCTGGCGGAAATGTGTCAAGCTGGCGACTTGTCCCGCGGGTTGTCGACGAGATGAAGTGGGCGTGGTCGGGGTGCGTACTGAAGTGCAGGTAAGACCAACCCCGCCAGCATCACTAGCCCGGCGCCAAGCGCACGTTGATCACGAAATGCTCTGAGTCACCGAAGCATCGGGGCAAGCCGCGATGCTGTTCGTACTCCAGCACCACCTTCTGTCCGATGTGCTGGTTGATCTTGTCCACCACAGCCGCATCACGCACGGTGAACTCGAACTTCTCGGGGATGGTGGGCACGACCGACAGGGCGCGCACCTGCTCGCCCTCCCAGGTCTTGCACAGCCAGCCCTTGTAGGAGATTTTCTGCACGAAGCCCACGCTCTCACCCTGTGAGTAGGTGAAGTGGTAGGCAAACATCAGATAGCCGGCCCCCAACAGCGCCAGCGCCAGCACGCCGCCGATCAGGGACTTGAGCAGCGTTCCCAGCAGTTTCAGCAGCACGAGCTCAGGCCGCCTTGACCTTCAGGCGCGAAGCGTGCAGCAGCGGCTCGGTGTAACCGCTGGGCTGGGCTTCGCCCTTGAACACCAGGTCCAGCGCCGCTTGGTACGCAGCCGAGGTGCTGAAGTTGCCCGACATCTTGCGGTACAGCGGGTCGCCGGCGTTTTGCTTGTCCACCACGGCGGCCATGCGGCGGAAGGTGGCCTTGACTTGCGCGGAGGTCACGATGCCATGGCGCAGCCAGTTGGCGATATGTTGACTCGAGATGCGCAGCGTGGCGCGGTCTTCCATCAGGCCGACGTTGTGAATGTCGGGCACCTTGGAGCAGCCCACGCCCTGGTCCACCCAGCGCACCACATAGCCCAGAATGCCTTGCACGTTGTTGTCGAGTTCTTGCTGCTTCTCGGCGTCGCTCCAGCGCGGCTTGGCCACCACGGGCACTTGCAACAGGTTGTTGAGCAGGTCGTGGTGCGCGGCGTCGGCGTCGATGCGCTCGAGTTCCTTTTGCACATCGGTCACCTTGACCTGGTGGTAGTGCATGGCGTGCAGCGTGGCGGCGGTGGGACTGGGCACCCAGGCGGTGTTGGCGCCCGCCAGTGGATGGCCAATCTTTTGTTGCAGCATGGCGGCCATCAGGTCGGGCATGGCCCACATGCCCTTGCCGATCTGAGCCTTGCCGCGCAGGCCGCACGAAAGACCCACCAGCACGTTGTTCTTTTCATAAGCCTGGATCCAGGCGCTGCTCTTCATGTCGCCCTTGCGCAGCATGGGGCCAGCGCGCATGGCGGTGTGCATCTCGTCGCCGGTGCGATCGAGGAAGCCGGTGTTGATGAAGGCCACGCGGCTGGAGGCCGCAGCAATGCAGGCCTTGAGGTTCACGCTGGTGCGACGCTCCTCGTCCATGATGCCCAGCTTGACCGTGCTGTCGGCCAGGCCCAGGACTTTCTCGACGCGGCTGAACAGTTCGGCGGCAAAGGCCACTTCGGCCGGGCCGTGCATCTTGGGCTTGACGATGTACACCGAGCCCGTGCGCGAGTTGCGCAGACCGTTGGCACCGTGGCCTTGCAGATCGTGCAGAGCGATGGTGGTGGTGACCATGGCGTCCAGAATGCCTTCGGGAATTTCATGCTGCGCACCATCAGCCCCTTTGTAGAGGATGGCGGGGTTGGTCATCAGGTGACCCACGTTGCGCACGAACAGCAGCGAGCGGCCGTGCAGGCGAACCTCGCCCTTGCCCTGGGGGCTGTGATAGACGCGATCCGGGTTGAGGCCGCGCACGAAGGTCTTGCCGCCCTTGGTGACAGATTCGGTGAGCGTGCCCTTGAGGATGCCCAGCCAGTTGCGATAGCCCAGCACCTTGTCTTCCGCGTCGACCGCGGCGACCGAGTCTTCGAGGTCAAGGATAGTGGAGAGTGCGGCTTCCACCACCAGGTCGCACACGCCAGCCGGATCGGTGGCGCCGATGGGTGTCTTGCGGTTGATCTGCAGGTCCAGGTGCAGGCCGTTGTGCTCGAACAGCACGGACGACGGGTTGGCCGCAGCGCCCTGGAAACCCACCAGCTGGCTGTTGCGTGCCAACTTGGTGACGCGACCGTTCTTGAGCGTCACGCGCAACTGGCCGTCCACGATGGCGTAGCCGGTGGAGTCGATGTGCGAGCCGCTGGCCAAAGGCGCGGTACGGTCGAGCACGTAACGTGCGTACTCGATCACCTTGGCGCCGCGCACGGGGTTGTAGCCCGTGCCTTTGTCGGCGCCATTCGCCTCGGAGATGACATCGGTGCCATAGAGCGCGTCATAGAGCGAGCCCCAGCGCGCGTTGGCAGCGTTCAACGCGTAACGGGCGTTGAGGATGGGCACCACCAGTTGCGGGCCGGCCTGGATGGCGAGTTCGGCGTCGACGTTCTGGGTGGTGGTTTTCACGCGGCCGGGATGCGGCACCAGATAGCCGATCTTCTCCAGGAAGCTGCGATAGGCCTTCATGTTGCGAATCGGGCCGGGGTGGGCTTCATGCCAGCGGTCCATCTCGGCCTGGATGCGGTCGCGCTCGGTCAGCAAGGCCAGGTTGCGCGGGGCCAGATCGGCCACCAGGGCGTCAAAGCCACTCCAGAACTTGGCGCTGCTCACGCCGGTGCCAGGCAGGACCTGTTGTTCGATGAACTGGTGCAGGGAGGTGGCCACCTGAAGGCGATGGACGTGTGTGCGAGCTGTCATGGCAATACGAAATGGAGTGTTGAGTGGTCTGAGCTGATCGAGCACGCGCGGCAGGCGCACGACCCGGATACAGCTCCTTGAACATGCAAAAAGCGCAAGGGCTCAATCTTAGGGGATTTCACCCCTCGGGTTGGAGTAACCGACCATCCAGCAGGCCTTGCAGGCTTTTGAAGCTGAGCCACAGAATCACCGCGGTGGTGATCCACACGGCGGCTTGGCCTGGCAGCAGCAGCCAGTTGCCATCTGGCAGTTGACCCAGCCGCAGGCACAGCGCTGAAAAGGCCGCGAGGGGAAAGCTCATGCCCCAGTGCGGCATGCCAAAGGTCAGGCCCTGGATGGCCCGCCACTGGCTGAGCGCCCACAGCATCGACAGGCACGCCACGCCCCAGCAGCCCCAGACCAGCACCGGCGGCGCCGTCCATTGCAGCAAGGCCAGGCCAATCGCCGAGGGGGGCGCGACCAGGATGAACAGGGTGGGCGTCATGCGTGCGGGCAAGGGCCCGACCTGCAGCATGCGCGCCAACAGCACCCCCACGATCAACGGCCACAAAAACAGGCCCAGGCCAAACTGGGCGCTCATCCAGCCAAACACCGGCCAGTGCAGGCCTGCCAGCGGGACCAGCACATTGCCCACAATCGGGATCATCAGCAACGGCGTGATGGCGGGCCACGCCAGCCCGCCCGCATCGGCCGGTCGCAAGCAGCGCGACATCACCCAGACGGTGATCGAGAACTCCAGCAGCGACCCCGCCCACCAGGTGGCTTGCACCCAGACTTGATCGGCCAGGCCCCAGGTCGTGCCCAGGGCGCCGAGCAGAATCAGGGCAATGGCAAACGAGGCGGTGAATGCCATGCGCACCGGGTGGCGCAAATCTGCCAGCAAGGCGTGTGGGTGGCGCCAGGCGCGTATCAAGTTGGTGAGCAGCACCAGGACAAACACGACAACAGAGATCCACGTGCCCAGTTGCGCTCCCGCCGAGATGCCGGGCTCTGAGCGGGGGTACTGAAACCAGGCCATCGTCAATCCGATCCACCCCATCACGGGCACAAACCAGGCAAATCCAAACTGAGCCAACGGGCGATAGGGGGCGGCGTTCGCCGGGTGATCCGGGGTGAGCTGTGCAGTCATCCTGCGAGTGTAGAGCGGGCAGGCACAATCACGGCATGCCCGCCGATAAACCCCTGTCTGCCCCCCAGAAAGCCTTGCGCAAGCTCGGGCTGGTGCGTGACATCGATCTGGCGTTGCACCTGCCGCTGCGTTACGAGGATGAAACGCGCCTGGTGCGCCTGTGCGATGTGCAGGACGGGCAGTCGGGTCAGTTCGAGGCCGAGGTCGTCTCCAGTGATCTGTCGTATCGGCCGCGCCGCCAGCTGGTGGTGGTGGTGCGCGACGGGGACGAGACCTGCACCCTGCGGTTTTTCAATGCCTATGCCTCGCTGCAAAAATCGATGGCAGTGGGCCAGCGCGTGCGCTTGCGTGGCGAAGTGCGGGGCGGCTTCATGGGGCGCACCATGATGCATCCCGTGGTGCAGTCGGCCGGGGGGGAGTTGCCTGGGGCGTTGACACCGGTGTACCCGACCTCGGCGGGTTTGCCGCAAGCGTATTTGCGACGCGCGGTGCTGGGCGGGCTGAGCCGGTGCTTGCGCTCGGGGGCGCTGGACGAAACCGTGCCGGCAGACGGCTTGCCGCCCGGCACCTGGCCGCTGGCGCGTGCGTTGCAGTACTTGCACCACCCGGCTGCGGATGTGGCGCTGGCCACGCTGGAGGACCGCAGCCATCCGGCGTGGCAACGCCTCAAGGCCGAGGAGTTGCTGACGCAACAGTTGTCTCAGTGGCAATCGCGGCAGGAACGCCTGAGCTTGCGCGCGCCGGCCCTGGTCCCCACCGGCGCGGCGGCACAGTTGCCCGAGCGGTTGTTGGAGGCCTTGCCCTTTGGTCTGACGGCTGCGCAAGCGCGGGTGCAAACCGAAATCGCCGCTGACCTGTCGCGCCACGAACCCATGCACCGGTTGTTGCAAGGGGATGTGGGATCGGGCAAAACCGTGGTGGCGGCACTGGCGGCCGCGCATTGCATCGCAGCCGGCTGGCAATGCGCCTTGATGGCGCCCACCGAAATTCTGGCCGAACAACACTTTCGTAAATTGATCGGGTGGCTCGAGCCGTTGCTGGGCCCGCTGGGCCTGGAGGTGGCCTGGCTCACCGGCAGCCAGAAGAAAAAAACACGTGACGCCATGCTGGCCCTGATCGCGGATGGACGTGCGGCGCTGGTGGTGGGCACGCATGCCGTGATTCAGGAGCAGGTGCAATTTCGCGCCCTGGCCCTGGCCATCATCGACGAGCAGCACCGCTTCGGGGTGGCGCAACGCCTGGCCTTGCGCCACAAGCTGCAGCCCTCGGCAGATTTGCATCAGCCTGGCGCTGCCGAGCCGCACCTGTTGATGATGTCGGCCACCCCCATCCCGCGCACCCTGGCGATGAGCTACTACGCGGACCTGGACGTCTCCACCTTGGACGAGTTGCCGCCCGGACGGACCCCGGTGGTGACCAAGGTGGTGAGCGAGGTGCGACGCGACGAGGTTATTGATCGCATCCGCGCCCAGGTGGCGCAAGGCCGACAGGTGTATTGGGTGTGCCCGCTGATTGAAGAGAGCGAGGCGCTGGATTTGCGCAACGCCACCGACACCCATGCCCGTTTGTCCGAGGCCTTGCAGGCTTCGTCACGCGCTGCCGTGGCCGGGGCCATGCGGCGGGACAGTGATGACGCGCCTCTTGAAGTCT
>CANFMY010000003.1 GCA_947448375.1 Comamonadaceae bacterium
GCCGGGTCGCGCAGGTTGATGTTGGGCGAGGCCATGTCGATCTTGGCGCGCAGCACCGCGGCGCCATCGTCGAGTTGGCCGTCACGCATCTCGCGAAATCGCTGCAGGTTCTCGGCCGGGGTGCGGCCGCGAAACGGGCTGTTGGTGCCGGGGGTGTTGAAGTCTCCGCGGTTGACGCGCATGTCCTCGGCTGTTTGCTCGTCCACATAGGCATGACCGGCTTCGATGAGGTACTCGGCTGCGCGGTACATGAAGTCAAAGTAGTCGCTGGCCTGGTACAGGTAGGAAGCCGGGGAGCCATCGGGCGCCTGGTTCCAGTTGAAGCCCAGCCACTGGATCGCATCCAGGATGGAGTTGACGTACTCGGTGTCTTCCTTCTCGGGGTTGGTGTCGTCAAAACGCATGTGGCACACGCCACCATAGTCGCGAGCCAGACCGAAGTTCAGGCAGATGCTTTTGGCGTGGCCCACGTGCAGGTAGCCGTTGGGTTCGGGCGGGAAGCGGGTGCGGATGCGGGCCGGGTCGGGGGTGCCCTGGGCATGGTGCGCGGCGTCCCCTGGGCTGCCGGCCCAGCGACGGCTGGCATAGGTGCCCTGAGCCAGATCGGATTCGATGATCTGGCGCAGGAAGTTGCTGGTTTTGGGGGCGTCACCGCTGCCAGTGCTGGCAGGGTCGTGGGCAGGCACGGAAGTCATGCGCTGATTTTAGGGCAGGGGCGAGGGCACCCGACACCGCTGGACCGATAATAGAAGGTTATCGAACGCAGTGGAGTGCATGTGGATCTGGTGTTGTTGCTCAAAGCAGCCCTGATGGGCGTGGTGGAGGGGTTGACCGAGTTTTTGCCCATCTCGTCCACCGGTCATCTGATTCTGGCGGGCGCCTTGCTGGGGTTTGACGATGACAAGGCCAAGGTGTTTGACATCGCCATCCAGACAGGGGCCATCCTGGCGGTCATCATTGTGTACTGGGACAAGATTTCGACCACGGTGCTGGCCTTGCCCACGCAACGGCTGGCGCGCCGGTTTGCCCTCAATGTGCTGATTGGCTTCCTGCCTGCCGTGGTGCTAGGCCTGCTGTTTGGCAAATTCATCAAGGTGCATTTGTTCACGCCCACCGTGGTGGCCACCACCTTCATTCTGGGCGGATTCGTCATTTTGTGGGCCGAAGGCTGGGGGCGCTCGCGTCGTGCGGATGAGCATCCCAATGACCGGGTGCGCATCATGAATGTCGAGTCGATGACGCCGCTGGACGCACTCAAGGTGGGGCTGGTGCAGTGTCTGGCCATGGTGCCTGGTACCAGCCGCAGTGGGGCCACCATCATTGGCGGCATGTTGCTGGGCCTGAGCCGCAAGGCGGCCACCGACTTTTCGTTTTACCTGGCCATTCCCACGCTGATCGGCGCGGGTGCGTACAGCCTGTACAAAGAGCGCGCGCTGCTGAGCTGGGCGGATCTGCCCATGTTCAGCGTGGGCCTGGTGCTGTCGTTTCTGAGCGCCTGGGTCTGCGTGCGCTGGTTGCTGCGCTACATCGCCACGCACAGCTTTGTGCCCTTTGCCTGGTACCGCATCGCCTTTGGGGGCGTGGTCTTGCTCACGGCCTGGAAGGGCTGGATTGTCTGGGCGCCTTGAGGCCTGACAAGCGGCGGCAGCTCGGTCTGCTGCCAGACGGAAGACATCCGTCCCCGGTGACGGGCAGGTTCACAGCAGTTTCTTGAGTGCGTACAGCGCGTCGAGCGCCTCACGCGGTGTCAGCAAGTCCGGATCGATCTGCGCCAGCCGGGACTCCAGCAAAGAAGGCTCCACCGCTTCACTCAAGGGCGGAGGCGCAAACAAATCCACTTGCTCACGTTGTGCATCGGCCTGAGATTCCAGCGAGGCCAGGGCATGGCGCGCATGGGTCAGCACCGGCTGTGGCATACCCGCGAGGCGGGCCACCTGGATGCCATAACTCCGACTCGCCGGTCCGGCTTGCAGCTCGTGCAGAAACACAATGTCCGAGCCTTGTTCACTGGCGCTCACGTGCATGTTGCAGGCGGCGCGGTGCTGCGCGGGAAACTCGGTGAGTTCAAAGTAATGCGTGGCAAACAGCGTGAAGGCCTGCGTCTTGTCGTGCAGATGCGTGGCAATCCCGCTGGCCAGGGCGAGGCCATCGAAGGTGGAGGTGCCGCGGCCAATCTCGTCCATCAGCACCAGGCTGTGCGGTGTGGCTGCGTGCAGGATTTGAGCGGCCTCGGTCATCTCCAGCATGAAGGTCGACTGGGCGTTGGCGAGATCATCGGCTGCGCCAATGCGGGTGTGAATGGCGTCGATCGGACCCAGGCGACACGCGGTGGCCGGCACATGCGAGCCCATGCTGGCCAACAGCACGATCAACGCCACTTGCCGCATGTAGGTGGACTTGCCGCCCATGTTGGGGCCGGTGATGATCTGCATGCGGTGGTTGGGACCGAGCTGGGTGTCGTTGGCGATGAACTGGCCACCACTCGCTTCGGCCAGACGGGCTTCGACGACAGGGTGACGCCCCCCGCGTATCTCGATGCAGGGGGTGCGCACAAACTCGGGCTCGCACCAGCGCAAGGTGAGCGAACGCTCGGACAGACTGCACAGCACATCGAGCGTGGCCAGCGCACGCGCCAAGCGGCCCAAAGCGGGGACAAAGCCCTGCAGGGCATCAAGCAGTTGCTCGTACAACCATTTTTCGCGCGCCAGCGCCCGCTCTTGCGCGGACAAGGCTTTGTCCTCGAAGGCTTTGAGCTCGGGGGTGATGAAGCGCTCAGCGTTCTTGAGCGTTTGGCGACGGCGGTAGTCGTCGGGCACGCGGTCGAGCTGACCTTGCGTGACCTCGATGTAAAAACCGTGCACCTTGTTGAACTGCACCCGCAGGTTGGCAATGCCGGTGCGTGCACGTTCGCGGCCCTCGAGTTCCAGCAGAAAGCCGTCGCAGTTGTTTTGAATGGCACGCAGCTCGTCAAGCTCGGCGTCAAACCCATCGGCCATGACGCCGCCATCACGCACCAGCGCGGCGGGTTCGGGGTGCAGGGCTCGCAGCAGCAATTCGCCGCAAGCGGGCGGGACCCTCATGTCCTGCCCCAGTGCGTGCAGCCAGGGACTGTCGGGCAAGCCCTGCTGCAGGTCGAGGGCGCGGTTGAGTGACAAGCCCAGGGCCACCAGTTCGCGCGGACGCACCTGGCGCAGCGCGATGCGGGCCGAGATGCGCTGCACGTCGCTCATGCCCTTGAGGGCCTGGCGCAAGGCGGACCAACGGCCCTGGCCGCCGGGACCTTGCAAGGCGCGGATGGCGTCGAGCCGTTGCGCCGCCAGGGCGCGATCGCGCGGCGGCTCCAGCAGCCATTGGCGCAGCAGGCGACTGCCCATGCCGGTCATGCAGGTGTCCAGCAGCGAGAGCAGGGTGGGGCTGTCCTCGCCGCGCAGGGTCTGGGTCAGCTCGAGGTTGCGGCGGGTGGTGAGCGGCAAGTCGATGAACCGATCGTCGCGCTGCACCACCAGGCCTTGCACATGGCTGAGGGGACGCCCCTGGGTGTGCTCGGCATAGGCCATGAGCGCCGAGGCAGCGGCCTGGGCTTGCGGCAGGTCTTGCGCTTGCCAGGCGTCGAGGTTGGCGGTTTGCAGTTGCTCGAGCAGTTTGCGCAGGCCCAGGGTGGTGTCAAATTGCCAGGTGGGGCGCGCCGTCACCCGATGGCTGCCTTGCAGAAACGGATGCGCATGCGTGGGCATCTCGGCGCTGCAGAGCAATTCGCTGGGGTTGATGCGCGTGAGCCATTGCGGCAATTCGTCGAGCGCGCACTCGGCCAGGTGGATGTCGCCTTGCGTGACACTCAGCCAGGCCAGGCCACAGCCCGCTGCCTTGGCCGCGCGTGGGCCGATGTGCACGGCCAGCAGGACGGCCTCTTGCCGTTCGTGCAGCAACTCGGCGTCGGTGAGCGTGCCGGGGGTGACCACACGCACCACCTTGCGCTCCACCGGGCCCTTGCCATTGACTTCGCCCACCTGCTCGCAAATGGCGACCGATTCGCCCAGCTTGATGAGGCGTGCCAGGTAGCTGTCCACCGAGTGAAACGGCACGCCGGCCATCACCACCGGTTGACCCGCCGTCTGGCCGCGTTGCGTCAGCGTGATATCGAGCAGCCGTGCCGCTTTTTCGGCGTCGTCAAAAAACAGTTCGTAGAAATCCCCCATGCGGTAGAACACCAGCGTGGTGGGGAAGTCTGCCTTGATGCCCAGGTACTGGGCCATCATGGGGGTGTGCTGGGACAGGTCAGCTGTCGCCATGGGTGTCTTCAGCCTTCAAGGTCGGCCGCGATGCCTTCTCTTGCGCTGTGGCGAACTTCGAGTACTTGCGCAGCACGCTCACCATTTGCGCGTAGATGCGCGGGTTGGCGGCCATGCACTCGCGCTGCTCGAGGAAGTCGGCCTCGCCGGTGAAGTTGCCCACCAGGCCACCGGCTTCGGTCACCAGCAGGCTGCCGGCGGCCATGTCCCAGGGGGAGAGACCAATTTCAAAGAAGCCGTCGCTGAAGCCCGCGGCGACATAGGCCAAATCGAGCGCGGCGGCGCCCGGACGGCGCAAGCCGGTGGTGCGCTGCATCATGTCGCCCATCAGACGCAAGTAGGTGTTGAAGTCATCGCCGGGGCGGAACGGGAAGCCCGTGGAGATCAGGGAGTCAGACAGCTGGGTGCGCTTGCTCACACGGATGCGCCGGTCGTTCAAGTAGGCGCCGCGACCGCGGGTGGAGGTGAACAAATCGTTGCGGGTGGGGTCGTACACCACGGCCTGTTCGATGCGGCCGCGCACCTGCAAGGCGATGCTCACGCAATAGACCGGAAAGCCGTGGATGAAGTTGGTGGTGCCGTCCAGAGGATCGATGATCCAGACGTGGTCGCTGTTGGCGTTGCCGCGCGTGGTGCCCGATTCTTCGGCGCGGATGCCGTGGTCCGGGTAGGCGGTGAGCAGGGTATCGATGATCGCCTCTTCACTGGCGTGGTCCACTTCGGTGACGAAGTCGTTGGACAGCTTTTGCGAAACCCGCACGGCCGCAACGTCCAGGGCGGCGCGGTTGATGATGGAACCGGCGGCGCGGGCGGCCTTGACGGCCATGTTGAGCATCGGGTGGATGGAAGAGGTGGTCATGGATTGTGGCGGACCGCACACCCCGAGGGGCTGGCCCGAAAGAGCTGAACAAGGGCGCCCGACGATGCAGGCGGCGACAATAGCGATTTTACGCGTTTACCGATGTCGATGCCCATGCCCCGTACCCGCTTCATCCTGATCGAGACCAGCCACGCCGGCAACGTGGGGGGGGTGGCGCGCGCCATGAAGGTCATGGGCTTTGATGACCTGGTGCTGGTGCGCCCGCGCTGGAGCAATGTGCTGCGCCGTGAAGAAACCATCCAGCGTGCCAGCGGGGCCCTGGACGTGCTGCACAACGCCCGTATCGTCGAGACCCTGGACGAGGCGCTGGACGGCATGACCCACCTGTGCGCCACGGCCATGGTGGCGCGCGATTTTGGTCCGCCCACGCAAACCCCCAGGCAGCACCTGGCGCCGCTGGCGCAGTCTGCGCCCGAGGGGGTGGCGTTTCTCTTTGGTTCCGAGCGCTTTGGCATGAGCAACGAGGATGTGTACCGGTGCCATGTGGCGCTGCGCATCCCCACCCACCCCGCGTTTGGCTCGCTCAATCTGGCCAGTGCGGTGCAAGTCATTGCGTACGAATGGCGTGAGGCCCTGGGGGGATGGGGCGAGCCCACGGAGTCGACGGGTGGCGATACCCCCGACGCCACCGCGGGCGCGTCGAAAGCCGATGCCCAGCAAATCGCCGGCCTGCTGCAGCATTGGGAGCAGTCGCTCACCGCGATCGGGTTTCTGGATCCTGAGGCGCCCAAGAAGCTCATGCCGCGCTTGCAGCAACTCTTCAACCGCGCTGCCTTGACGCCCGAAGAAGTCCATATCCTGCGTGGTGTTGCCCGGCAGATGACGCGTCACCAGGCCGAGAAACGCTAGACTTCACGCATGTTTGCCCGTTTGCGCTCCGACATCCAATGCATTCTCGACCGGGACCCGGCCGCCCGTTCGCGCTGGGAGGTGCTGACCTGCTATCCCGGCCTCCATGCGCTGGTGATGCACCGGATGGCGCACCGTTGCTGGAACCTGGGCCTGCACTGGCTGGGCCGTTTCATTTCGCATGTATCGCGCGGGTTGACGGGCATTGAAATCCACCCGGCCGCACGCATTGGCGAGCGTGTGTTTTTCGACCACGCCATGGGCGTGGTGGTGGGGGAGACCGCCGAGATCGGCGACGGCTGCACGATTTACCAGGGGGTCACCTTGGGCGGCACTTCTCTGTACAAAGGCGCCAAGCGCCATCCGACGCTGGGACGCGACGTGGTGGTCAGCGCGGGGGCCAAGGTGCTGGGTGGTTTTGTGGTGGGGGACGGCGCCAAGATCGGCAGCAACGCGGTGGTGATCAAGCCCGTGCCCGCCGGGGCCACCGCAGTGGGTATCCCGGCGCGCATCATTCCCGCCAAGGACGGCGACAGCGCCGATGTCTCGGCCGGCCAGCGCAAGTTCAACGCCTATGGCATCACCGAAGACGATGATCCGCTGAGCCAGGCCATGCGCGGCCTGATCGACAACGCCTCGTCACAGGAGCATCAGATTGCCCTGCTGTGGAAAGCGTTGGAGAGTCTGTCGCAACCCGGGGCCAACGCTGTGCCGCAAGACGCGGCCAAACAGGAGCAGTTTGCAGCTGACAAGCTGAACCAGCTGGTGGGCAAGTAACACGACCTCGCGCGCGGTTGTGATCCCTCTTGCGAGGGGTGATGACAAGGGCCGTGGGCTTGTTGCGTGTTGGGGCCTGGGCTTCGAGTCAGCGCCGTTGGGCCAACGCGTGGTGTTAGCGCGTTCTGCCAGCGCTTCGAGTCAGCGCGGCGGCCGAATCGCCGTCTTGGGGCGAAAGGCTTTGCAGAACTCGTCCCGCGTTTCCAGGTACGGCCCCCCGATCAGGTCGATGCAATAGGGCACGGCCGCAAAAATGCCATCCACCACCTTGCCGCCCTGGGCATCTTTCAACCCGCCCAAGGTTTCCTGGATGGATTTGGGTTGGCCGGGCAGGTTGATGATCAGGCTTTTGTCGCGAATCACGGCCACCTGACGCGAGAGGATGGCCGTGGGGACAAAGCGCAGGCTGATCTGGCGCATCTGCTCTCCAAATCCGGGCATTTCCTTGTGGGCCACGGCCAGCGTGGCCTCGGGTGTCACATCGCGCAGGGCCGGACCGGTGCCGCCCGTGGTCAGCACCAGCGAGCACCCGGCATTCACCAGTTCAATCAGTGTATGGCTGATCAGCGCCTGCTCGTCGGCAATCAGGCGGGATTCCCACTCGATGGGGTTGAGCAGCGCCTGACCCAGCCAGTCACGCAAGGCGGGCAGGCCCTTGTCTTCGTACACGCCAGTGGAGGCGCGGTCGCTGATGGAGACGATGCCGATGCGCACACGGTCGCAGCGTTGATCGGGCTCGGGAGGGGTGTCGTGAGGCATGGCAGACATCGGGCGGATGGGCGAGGGGATAGCTGAACGGGGAGCTGACTGTGGACAGGTGGTGGACAGAAGGCGGACAGAGGGCGGGCAGGTGGCGCGCAAAAGGGGTGCTGCAGGCGGCTGGAGCGGGCTTGGACGCCAGCATGACCGCGCGACAGCGGTCATGCTGGCGTCGTGGGGTCCTCGTCCTCTGCCTGGTTGAGCTGAGCGCGAATCAGCTGAAACAGTTCGCGGTAGGCGCGCCCATGCCGCGGGGCCAGGCCTTGCGAGACCTCGGCGGCCGTGGGTTGGCCGTCCTTGCGGGCCTGGCGCACCAGGGCGCGCAGTTGCTGGCTATCGGTCCCGGGATACGCGCTCAGCCAGTCGGACACGGCCTCGTCGGCGGCCATGAATCGTTCGCGCCAGTGTTCGGCCAGGTGCAGGGCTTTGGTCTCACGTGCGCTGCCCTGGTGTTGTTCGGTGATGGCGGTGCGGATGGCCTCGACGTCTTCCGCTTCGAGTTTGCGCATCAGTTTGCCCACGTACTGCACCTGCCGGCGACGGCCTTCGAAGTTGGTGATGCGGCGGGTTTCGGCCAGGGCCTGCAGCAGGGCGTCGTCCACGTGTCCCTGGTCAAGCAGGCGTTGCGTCAGGTCGGCGCGCAGGCCCAGCATGGCTTCGCCCAGGTCTTGGCGCTCGGCGCTCTCGCGCTTGAGGTCGGTTTTGCTGGCGCTGTCTGTGCCCTTGAGCTCGCGTTTGAGCTCCAGGTCGAGCTCGCTGCCCAGGGCAACGAACTGACCGCGCACGAAATAGCCTTTGGTGGGTTTGCGGGACATGTCGGGGTAGGGGGTAATCACCGGCGGCAGCGGAGTGTGTCGCTTCGGCAAGTATCATAGCCGCCAGATGAAGAAGACTGCCCAACCCTCTCGCGCGGCCCGTGTGGCGCGCAACTCGGACCAGCCCCAGGAGGGCTTTGCCTACAGCCGTGCCCAGTTTCAAGGGTTGGTCGAGCAGGCCTTGTCGCATGCCCGCCGCCTCGGCGCAACCGATGCCGGTGCCGAAGCCTCCGAGGGCTGCGGTTTGAGCGTCTCGGTGCGCAAGGGCGCACTCGAGACCGTGGAGCGCAACCGCGACAAGTCGCTGGGCGTCACGGTGTACCTGGGTCAGCGTCGCGGCAATGCCAGCACCTCCGATTTCTCTCAAGCCGCCGTTGAGCGCACGGTGCAGGCAGCCTACGACATTGCACGCTTCACGGCGGAAGATCCGGCGGCAGGTTTGCCCGATGCGGACGACATCGCGAAGCAATACCCCGACCTCGACTTGTTTCACCCCTGGAGCGTCACCAGCGAGCAGGCCGCCGATTTGGCCTTGCGCTGCGAGGCGGCGGCCTTTGACACGGATGCACGCATTCGCAACAGCGAAGGCGCGGGGGTGTCCGCCCAGCAAAGCCATTTCTTCAGCGCCCACACACGTGGTTTTTCGGGCGGCTATGCCAGCTCGCGGCACAGCCTGTCGGTGGCTCCGATCGCGGGGGAGGGCGACGACATGCAGCGCGACGCCTGGTACAGCTCGATGCGCTCTGCGGATGAACTGGCCTTGCCCGAGGACGTGGGTCGTTATGCGGCCGAACGCGCACTCAGCCGCCTGAACGCGCGCAAGATTCCCACCACCGAGTGCCCGGTGCTCTTTGAGTCCACGCTGGCGGCGGGATTGCTCGGGCACTTCGTCCAGGCCGTGAGCGGCGGGTCGTTGTACCGCAAGAGCAGTTTCTTGATGGACTCGCTGGGCAAGAAGGTATGGGCCAACCACATCGACGTCGAGGAAGACCCGTTCGTGATGCGAGGCAAGGGCAGTTCACCGTTTGACGATGAAGGCGTGGTGACCCGTGCACGCTCCGTGGTGGAAGGTGGCCGTGTGCAGGGCTATTTCCTGGGCAGCTATTCGGCGCGCAAGCTCGGGATGGCCACCACCGGCAATGCCGGCGGATCGCACAACCTGGTGCTGCGCTCGCGTCACACCCAAGCCGGCGACGACTTGCGCGAAATGCTGCGCAAGCTCGGCACGGGCCTCTTTGTCATCGAGTTGATGGGGCAGGGCGTGAACTACGTGACGGGCGACTACTCACGCGGTGCCAGTGGCTTTTGGGTGGAAAAGGGCGAGATCGCTTTCCCGGTGCACGAGATCACCATCGCTGGCAGCCTGCCCCGCATGTTCAAAGGCGTGCAGGCCGTGGGGTCGGATACCTACAACTACGGCGCCAAGACGGTCGGCTCGATGCTGATCGACCGCATGAAGGTGGCGGGGGCCTGAGCCGACCGCTGCGGGTCGGGTCAGGGGCCCGGGGGGTCAACCCGCCAGTGCCGCTTTGACGGCGGCGCTGACCAAGGCCATGTCGGCCTTGCCCGCCAGTTGCGTCTTCACCGCGCCCATCACTTTGCCCATGTCGCCCGGGCCCGTCGCGCCGACCGACGCCACGATGGCGGCCACGGCTGCTTGGATCTCGTCCGCGCTCAGGCGCTGGGGCAGATAGACCTCGAGCACGCCGATCTCGGCTTGCTCGACATCGGCCAGGTCTTGACGGCTGGCCTGCACAAAGGCTGCCACCGAATCCTTGCGCTGCTTGATCAGTTTGTCGACGATGGCAATCACGGCGGCGTCGTCCAGCGTCACGCGCTCATCGACTTCCTTTTGTTTCATCGCCGCCTGCAGCAGGCGGATGGTGCCCAGGCGCGCCGTGTCCTTGGCGCGCATGGCGTTTTTCATGTCTTCGGTGATGCGTTCTTTGAGTGTCATGGGAAGGTCCAATACAAAAAACAAGGGCCCGCGCGGGATAACCCGGGCGAGCCTGTGATCGAAGCCGTGGAGATCAGTACAGCTTCTTGGGAAGCTGCATGCTGCGAACGCGCTTGTAGTGGCGTTTCACAGCGGCGGCCTTCTTGCGCTTGCGCTCGGCGGTGGGCTTCTCGTAGAACTCGCGGGCACGCAGGTCGGTGAGCAGGCCCAGTTTTTCGATGGTACGCTTGAAGCGACGCAGAGCAACGTCGAAAGGCTCGTTTTCTTTAACGCGGATGGTGGTCATTGACGAATCGTGAATGAGTGTGCGAGCGGGTGGTGCATCAGAAGATCGGGCTGCTGCAGCCTGCGCGCGGTGGTCCCCAACTGAACAAGTTTCCAGCCGTTGGGGTTGGCCGGCAAAACGGCGATTATAGCCCTTTCAGCGACGCCGCCAGTGCCTGGGCGCACGCGTGGGCGCTCGACCAGGCCCACTGGAAGTTATACCCCCCCAACCAGCCGGTGATGTCCACCACCTCGCCAATGAAATACAGGCCCGGTTGACGCGACTCCAGGGTCTGCTGGGACAGCATCCGGGTGGAGACGCCACCGGCGGTCACTTCGGCCTTTTTGTAGCCCTCGGTCCCGCCGGGCTTTACTGACCAGCCGGTCAATTGTTGCGACAACTCTTCCAGCGCCCGGTCGGGGATGTCGGGCATGGGGCGCTGCCAGGCCGCTTGCCCCTGGGCCCACAAGTCGGCGAGTCGGCTGGGAAACCACTGGGTGAGTTCGTTGTCGAGTCGGCGCCTGGAACTCGCTTTGAGGCGTATCAACTCGCTGGCCAGGTCAACACCTGGCGCCAGGTTGATGCGCAGGTCCTGTCCGGCTTGCCAGTAACTGGAGATTTGCAGCACCGCCGGGCCGGACAGGCCGCGGTGGGTGAACAGCAGATCCTCGTCGAAATGGGGCGGAACTTCGCCTCGGCGCGGGCCTTTGGCACGGGGGGTGCCGTCGGGGGGCGACAGGGGCCCGAGTCCGATCTCCACCGGCAGCGACAGGCCCGCCAGTGCAGCGAAGGGTGTCCACGAGGCCGGGTCAAACGTCAGCGGCACCAGGGCCGGACGGGTGGGCACCATCTCGAGATGAAACTGCTGGGCCAGTCGATACCCCAGGTCGCTCGCCCCGATTTGCGGGATGGAGAGCCCCCCTGTGGCCACCACCACCGCCCGCGCACGCACGGTGCCGCGATCGGTGTCGGCCTCGTAATAGGCATCGGCCTGGTCGTGAAAGCGCAAGCCCTTCAAACCGCAGGGTTGCCAGTGGTCCACGCGTCCGCCGGCCGAACCGCTCTGGCATTCGCGCAGCAGCAGGTCGATCAGGTCTTGTGAAGAATGGTCACAAAACAGCTGGCCCTTGTGCTTCTCATGAAAGGGCACACGGTGCTGCTGCATCAGCGCGATGAAATCTGCCGGGGTGTAGCGCGACAGGGCACTGCGGCTGAAGGCCGGGTTCTCGCCCAGAAAATGCCGATGCGGCTGGCGCACGTCCAGATCGCGGTTGGTGAAGTTGCTGCGCCCGCCGCCGGAGATACGGATTTTTTCCGCCACCTTGCTCGCATGGTCGAGCAGCACCACGTGCAGTCCGCGTTGCGCGGCCACGCCGGCACAAAAGAGCCCGGCGGCGCCAGCGCCGACGATGAGCACGTCTGCCGTGGTGGTCATGCCAGGAAGCGCTCGATCAGCGCGGCCACTTGCTGCGGTTGGTCATGGTGCAGCATGTGGCCGGCCTCGGTGACATGGCCCATCTCGAGCGGGGCCACCGACGTCAGGCGCTCGTGAAATTCGTCCAGCGTGTAGGCGCCTTTCCACCACTCGTGGATGCTGTTCTCGCTGGCTTCCACCACCAGGGTGGGCGCCGTGATGCGCTTGAAGAGCGCGTCCACTTCTTCTACCCGGTACAGCGTGGCGTTGATGATCTTGTGGGCCGAATGGCCCAGGATGCGCCATTGGCCCTGCGCGTCCTGCTCGGCCCATTCACCGGCCAGCCAGTCGGCCTTGTCGGACGACAGGCGCGGGTTGGTCTTGCGCAGCCGTTGTGACACACCGTCGAGATCGGGGTAGGCGCGCAGTTCCAGGTCGTCGCGATGAAACTGCTTGAGCTGGCCAATCCATTTGGCGTAACGCCCCGGCGCTTGAGCCGGCTGCGTGCGGGCCATGCCAAAGCCTTCGAGGTTGATCAGGCGTCGCACCCGCTCGGGAAAGATGCCGGCGTATTGCATGACCACGTTGCCGCCCATGCTGTGACCGAGCAGGTCGATGGGGGCGTCAGGCGAATAGTGGTCCAGCAGAAAGTCCAGGTCGGCCAGGTAGTCGGGGAACCAGAAATGGTCGGTGTCGGGGGTGTGGGTGCGGCCATAGCCGCGCCAGTCGGGGGCGATGACCCAGCGGTCTTGTTGAAGGGCATCGACCACAAACTGGAACGAGGCCGACACGTCCATCCAGCCATGCATGAGGAACAGCGGCGCCTGACCCGGCTGGGGATGGCCCCACAGGCGGACGTGGTAGTTGAGCTGACGAATGGGGACAAACTCGCAACGCGAGGGCTTCTTCACTTGGTACATTCCCAACATCATAAGGAGATTGACCGTGGCCCAGCGACCCCAGCGTGATGACTACCCTGCCATGCACCAGCAGTTCCGTTGGCAGGTGCCGCGTGAGTTCAACATGGCCGAGGTTTGCATGCGCCGTTGGGCGGCTTCTCCCGCGACCGCGCGGCGCACCGCCATCATCGAGCACCACGCCGAGGGAGCGGCCCAGCGCTACACCTACGCCCAGTTGCAACAGGCGGCCGATGCGCTGAGTCACGCGTTGCTGTCCCTGGGGGTGCAGCGCGGTGACCGGGTGGCCATCGTGCTGGCGCAACGCTTCGAGACGGCGGTGTCGTACATGGCCATCCTGCAAATCGGGGCCGTGGCCATGCCGCTGTCCCAGCTGTTTGGACCCGACGCGCTGGCGTATCGTCTTCAAGACAGTGGCACCGTGCTGGCCGTGGTGGATGCGTCTACCGTTGACGCCATGCTCAGTGCACGGGCGAGCTCCCCCTCTCTGCGGCATGTGGTGGGGGTCGGGGCGGTGGCCTCGCGGTGTGATCATGGGTTTGAGGCACTGCTGGAGACGGGACGCTCCCTGATGATCCCTACCGCTGACAGCCGGTCAACACAGCAGCCGCCTCGGCAACAGCCTCGCCAGCAGCCTCGCAGCGCCAGCCCGGCAGGTCCGCAGCGTGGTGCGCGCTGGTCGGTGCCCGTGCGCACGCTGGCCGACGACCCGGCCGTGCTGATTTACACCAGCGGCACCACCGGCCCCCCCAAAGGGGCGTTGATTCCGCACCGCGCCCTCATTGGCAACCTCACCGGCTTTGTGTGCAGCCAGAACTGGTTCGGCTTTGACCCCTCGGGTCGACAGCCCGGCAAGAGCCAGGCCGTGTTCTGGTCACCCGCCGATTGGGCCTGGACCGGTGGGCTGATGGACGCCTTGCTGCCCACGCTGTACTTCGGTCGTCCCATCGTGGCCTGGTCGGGACGTTTCAGCCCCGAGCTGGCCTTCACGTTGCTGCAGCAACACCGCGTGACCCACACCTTTTTGTTCCCCACTGCACTCAAGGCCATGATGAAGGCCTACCCCACACCCCGCACGCAGTTTCGCCTGCAGTTGCAGGCCCTCATGAGTGCCGGCGAGGCGGTGGGTGACGCGGTGTTCGGCTATTGCCAGGAGCAGCTGGGCGTGACGGTGAACGAGATGTTCGGGCAGACCGAGATCAACTACATCGTGGGCAATTGCGCCATGAATGGCCGCAGCCGCCACGGTGTGGGCTGGCCCGCGCGCGCAGGCAGCATGGGGCGGCCGTACCCGGGTCACCGGGTGGCGGTGATCGACGACGAGGGCCAGGAGTGTGCCGTGGGCGTGCCGGGCGATGTGGCCTTGCATCGACTGGATGTGCACGGCCAACCCGATCCGATTTTCTTTTTGGGTTACTGGAACAACCCGCGCTCCACCGCTGCCAAGTTCACGGGCGACTGGTGCCGCACCGGCGACCTGGCGGTGCGTGATGCCGAGGGCTACCTCTGGTACCAGGGCCGGGCGGACGACGTGTTCAAGGCGGCGGGGTATCGCATTGGCCCGAGCGAAGTGGAGAACTGCCTGGTCAAGCACCCGGCGGTGGCGAATGCGGCGGTGGTGCCCAAGCCTGACCCGGAGCGCGGCGCGCTGGTCAAGGCCTATGTGGTGCTGGCCCCAGGCTACCAGGCCTCAGACCGCCTGATTGACGACTTGCAGCAGCACGTGCGTGGCAAGCTCGCGCCCTACGAGTACCCCAAGGAAATCGAGTTCATCGCCGAACTGCCCATGACCACCACCGGCAAGGTACAGCGCCGGGTGCTGCGACTGCAGGAAGACGAGCGGGCGCGGCAAGCCAGGGTTTGATCCGACCCACGCGGCAAAGGGGGGGGGCACCCGGCCGCCATCGCTGCCGTCGCCATTCAGCACGCCCAGCCGGGGTCTTACACTACAGCCTCGCCATGCCCGGGTGACCCGGTGCGTGGTGGTCTTGATTCAGGAAAGCGCTCATGCTCTCTCTCGTGCTGGCCACGCTGGTGGCCTACCTCATCGGGTCGTTGTCCTTTGCCGTCATCATCAGCCGCGTGATGGGGCTGGATGACCCACGCTCCTATGGCAGTCAGAACCCGGGGGCGACCAATGTGCTGCGTTCGGGCAATCGCAAGGCTGCCTTGCTGACGCTGCTGTTCGATGCGCTCAAAGGCTGGTTTCCGGTGTTCCTGGTCCAGATCTGTGGCGAGGGCTGGGGGCTGCCCCAAGGGACGCTGGCCCTGGTGGCCTTGGGTGCCTTTGTCGGGCATCTGTGGCCGGTGTTCTTCCGCTTCGTGGGCGGCAAAGGCGTGGCGACGGCCGCGGGCGTGCTGTTTGGCTTGAACGTGTGGTTGGGGCTGGCCACCATGGCCACCTGGCTGATCGTCGCCTTCTTCAGCCGTTATTCATCGCTGGCGGCGCTGGCCGCTTCGGTGTTTGCGCCCGCCTACTACTGGCTGGGCGCAGACCTTGTCTGGCCGAGGGACCGTGGCGTGCTGGCGGCGGTGGTCGTGATGAGCGCCTTGCTGTTGTGGCGCCATCGGCTCAACATCACCCGCTTGCTGGCGGGTCAGGAGTCGCGCATCGGCCAGAAGTCGAGCAGCTGAGGGCATCGGACTGCAGATGGCCGACTGAAGTTGTCCGACGGCCCTTGTCCTGATGGCAGTCGAGCGGCTGACCGCGTCAGTCGCGGAAGTTGTTGAAGCTCAGCGGCAGTTGCGTCAATTCCTTGCGGATCAGTGCCATCGCAGCTTGCAGGTCGTCACGCTTGGCGCCCGTCACCCGCACGGCGTCGCCCTGGATGGCGGCCTGCACCTTGAGCTTGCTGTCCTTGATGAGGCGCTGGATTTTTTTCGAGGTCTCGGTGTCGATGCCGTTGCGCACTTCCACGGCTTGCTTGACCTTGTCGCCGCCGATCTTTTGCACATCGCCTGCGTCGAGGTAGCGCACATCCACGTTGCGCTTGGTGAGCTTGTTGCGCAGGATGTCCTCGACCTGGACGAGCTGGAACTCGGCATCGCCAAACAAGGTGATGGTTTTGTCCTTGAGCTCCAGGGCGGCCGATGTGCCCTTGAAGTCAAAGCGGGTGGCAATTTCCTTGGCGGCGTTGTCGACCGCGTTCTTGACTTCGACCAGATTGGCTTCGCAGACGGTGTCAAAGGAGGGCATGGCTGTGGCGCTCGTGAAGTGGGTGGAATGCGACAATTGTCCCATGAAGGTCGAGCACAACCTCTCCCTGCAACCCTACAACACGTTCGGGATTTTGGCCCGCGCGCAGCGGTTGGTGCGCATCCGTGACGAGGCCGATGTGCGAGCCGTCCTGGACGATCCGGCATTGGCGGGGCTGGAGCGTCTGGTGCTGGGGGGCGGCAGCAATATTGTGCTGACCGGTGACCTGCGCGGCCTGGTGCTCAAGGTGGAGGTGCCGGGACTGCGGCTGGTGGACGAAGACGACCGCTCCTGGGTGATCGAGGCGGGTGCAGGTGAATCCTGGCACCAGCTGGTGGTCTGGACGCTGGCCCAGGGCTATCCCGGGCTGGAGAACCTGGCCTTGATTCCCGGCACGGTGGGGGCCTCACCCGTGCAAAACATCGGCGCCTACGGGGTGGAGTTGCAGGACCGATTCGAATCGCTGGACGCGATCGATTTGCGCGACGGCCGGCTGCTGCGGCTCGATTCGGCGGCCTGTGCCTTTGGTTACCGCGACTCCATCTTCAAGCACGGGCCGAACCAGGCGCAGGGCGGCTCGCGTGACATGGGCCTGGCCGGGCGGGTGCTGATCACCCGGGTGCGTCTGCGCCTGCCCAAGCGCTGGCGCGCCGACCTGGGCTACCTGGATCTGGAGCGTCGCAGCGCCGAGACCGGCATTGCCGACCCCACACCGCAGCAGGTATGTGACTGGGTGTGTGACATCCGCCGTCACAAGCTGCCCGACCCGGCCGTGATCGGCAACGCGGGCAGTTTTTTCAAGAACCCCACGGTCACCCCCGAACAGTGCGCCGACATCATTGGCCGCGAACCCAAGGTGGTGCACTACCCGATGCCCGATGGCAGCGTGAAACTGGCCGCGGGCTGGCTGATCGATGCCTGCGGTTGGAAGGGCAAATCGGTGGGGCGTGCCGGCGTGTACGACAGGCAGGCGCTGGTGCTGGTCAACCGGGGCGGTGCGGCCGACCCCTGCACGGGAGGCGAGGTGGTGACCCTCGCCAAGGCGATTCAGACCAGTGTGTATGAGCGGTTTGGTATTCGGCTGGAGCCGGAACCGGTGGTGATCTGACGGGTCAGATCAGACTCAGCGCATACGGCAGGCTGAACATGCCCAGCACCGTGGAGAGGGTGACCAGCCCCGCCACATAGCCGCCGTCGTACCCCATGCGAGACGCCAGCACATAGCAACTGGCGGCCGTGGGCATGGCGGAAAAAATCAGCAGCACCTGTGTTTGCACCGGGTCGAGCCCGAACACGCGCGCCATCACCCAGGCCACCAGCGGGCTCAACACGTGGCGTATCGACAGCAGACCCACGCTCAGCGCCCGGTCCTGCCCAAGCTGACGCAGTTGCAAGCCTGCACCAGCCGCCATCAGGCCCAGCGCAATGGACGAACCCCCGATGCGTGCCACGGTCGGTTCCAGCCAGGAGGGAATCTGCAGACCGCAGAGATTGGCCGCCAGGCCCGAGAGCGTGGCCACGACCAGCGGGTTGCGCAACAACTCGCGGAAAAAGCTGCGCTGGCTGTGGCGTGCCATGGGCCACACGGCGGCAAAGTTGAACATGGGCACGCACACGCCGATCAGCACCGCCATCTGGAGCAGGCCGGCTGGGCCACTCAGCCGGTCCACCATGGCCAGGGCGATGAAGGAGTTGAAGCGAAAACCCACCTGCGCAGCCCCCGCGTGCTGGCGGGCGTCGATGTGCCGGCGCAGCCAGGGCAGGGTGGGCAGGGCGTAGGACAGCGCGATGCCACTCAGCCCCAGGCTCAATCCTGCTCCCATCATGATCGAGGCACTGCCCATGGACAGCGGGGCCCTCACCAGCGAATGAAACAGCAGCGTGGGGAAGAGGAAGTAATACACCAGCGAATCGACCTGCTGCCACACGGGGCGGTTCAAGCCGGTGAAGCGGCACACCAGGTACCCGCACAGAATGAGGGAGAAATCGGGAAATAGAAGCTGGGCGTAATTCACGGGGTGAAGCATACTGCGAGTTGCCAAGCGGCTTCGAGTCGCTGGGGGGGACTGCGTAGAATGAGCGACAGGGCGCAACCGGCGTTGCGCTCGCTGTGACAGGGCGCAACCGGCGTTGAGCCCGCTGAATTGGTCGAGGGAGGATTTATGCAAGAACAACACACCCCGCACGTTGGCCTGAGCGCGCGTCGCGGGCTCCTGGCTGTGGCCGCGGCCCTGGCCGCTTGTGCTGCGCCGCTCGCGCTGGCGCAGGGCTACCCCAACAAGCCCATCAAACTTCAGGTGCCCTTTGCACCCGGCGGCACCACCGACATCATTGCCCGTGTGCTGGCCGATCCGCTGAGCAAGGCCTTGGGCCAATCGGTGGTGGTGGAGAACAAGGCAGGCGGCGGCGGCGTGATCGGAGCGCAGGAAACCGCACGCGCGGTGCCGGATGGTTACTCGCTGGGCATGGCCACCGTGTCCACCACGGCGGCCAATCCGGCCATCAACCCCAAAATTCCGTACAACGTGTCGACGGACTTCACGCCCATCATCAACGTGGCAGCCACTCCCAACATTCTGGCAGTGCATCCGTCGTTTCCGGGCAAGGACTACAAGAGCTTCCTGGAAGAGGTCAAGCGCTCGCCAGGTCGCTATTCCTATTCGTCGTCGGGCACGGGTGGCATCGGTCATTTGCAGACCGAGTTGTTCAAGAGTCTGGCGGGCGTGTTCATCACGCACATCCCCTATCGCGGTGCCGGCCCTGCCTTGAATGACACCGTGGCCGGTCAGGTGCCGATGATTTTTGACAACCTGCCCTCTGCCTTGCCCTTCATCAAGGACCAGCGACTGATCCCCATCGTGGTGGCAGCGCCGCAGCGCCTGGCGGTGTTGCCGCAGGTGCCCACCTTCAAGGAAGTGGGTCTCGAGCCCGTCAACCGCATGGCCTACTACGGCATTTATGGTCCCAAGGGTCTGCCGCGAGAGGTGGTGGACAAGATCAACGCTGCTGTGCGCAAAGCCCTGGAAGATCCGGCGGTGCGCAAGCGCATCGAGGACACCGGTTCGTTGATTGTGGCCAACACCCCCGAGCAATTTGCCGCGCAAATGAAGGCCGAGTTCGACGTGTACAAGAAAGTGGTGGACACGCAGAAACTGCGGCTCGACTGAGGCCCGTGTTGACGCGCAGATCTTGCTTGTGCGCTGCGCCGTCAGGGCAGCGTGTCCAGCACGCCTTCACGTGGCTGCGCGACCATGGGTGATCGAGTCGGCCTCGAGCCGTCTTCCGATATCGACCGATTTGTCGAGGCGCTGTGGCTGGAGGATGGGTTGTCGGCCAACACCCTGGCTGCATATCGGCGTGACCTCGACGGGCTACTGGCCTGGCTGCAGCCGCAAGGGGCTCAACTGCTGGGGGTGGACGAACCGCTGCTGCAAAGCTACTTTGCCGAACGTCATGGAGACACGCGAGCCACCACGGCCAATCGACGCCTGACGGTGTTCCGGCGATTTTTTCGATGGGCCTTGCGTGAGCAGTTGATCCAGATCGATCCCACACTCAAATTGCTGTCCGCCCGACAACCCTTGCGGGTGCCGCACACGCTGTCGGAAGACCAGGTGCTGGCCTTGCTGGCGGCGCCCAATGTGGAGACGCCGCTGGGGCTGCGCGACCGCACCATGCTGGAGTTGATGTACGCCAGCGGCCTGCGGGTGAGCGAGTTGGTGGGTTTGCAGTTGTTCCAGATCGGTTTGCAGGACGGCGTGTTGCGCGTCATGGGCAAGGGCAGCAAGGAGCGATTGGTGCCCTTTGGCCAGGAGGCCGGGCAATGGTTGCAACGCTACCTGGCGCAAGCCCGGCCCGTCTTGCTGTCGGGTCAGCAGCACGACGCCGTGTTCGTGACGCAGCGTGGTGCCCACGCGGGCAGCGCGATGACGCGCATCATGTTCTGGAGCCTGGTGCGCAAGTATGCGCGGCAGGCGGACATCCGGGTCTCGTTGTCACCGCACACGCTGCGCCATGCCTTTGCCACCCACTTGTTGAATCACGGGGCAGATTTGCGCGCCGTGCAACTGTTGTTGGGGCATGCGGATATTTCCACGACCACCATCTACACCCATGTGGCGCGCGAGCGCTTGCAGGCCTTGCACGCGCAGCATCACCCCAGGGGGTGAGGGCCCATCTCGGGGCGTTGAACAGCAAGTTCAGGCCGACTCGGAAACACCGTCCGAGCTCAGGAACGCGATCTCTTGTGCGCTGAAACCGGCGGCTTCACGGGCCTCGGTGTTGAAGGGAGGGCGCAGACGCGGCGCGCTGTGCAGCCGCACCAGGTGGCGGTAATGAGCCACCGGCTCCAGGCCTTGCTGATCACACAGCCAGCGGTACCAGCGGTTACCGATGGCCACGTGGCCAATCTCGTCGCGCAGGATCACATCCAGACAGTCGACGAACTGCAGGGCATCGGGCGTGCCCACCTGGCGAAGCCGCGCCTGGATCAGGGGGGTGGCATCCAGCCCGCGGGCTTCCAGGGTGCGTGGCACCAAGGCCATGCGGGCCACCCTGTCATGCTCGGTGCGCGTGCACATCAGCCACAGGCCATCGTGCGCCTCGAAGTCACCGTAGGTGTGGCCCAGCGAACGCAAATGGCGATGCAGCAGATCAAAGTGGCTGGCTTCCTCCTGCGCCACGCGCAACCAGTCCCGGTAGTACTCAGCGGGCATGCCGTCAAAGCGCCAGATGGCGTCCAGCGCCAGGTTGATCGCATTGAACTCGATGTGACAGACCGCGTGCACCAGGGCGGCACGTCCTGTCAGGGTGTAAGGTGAGCGCTGCGGCACCTCTTTGGGCGGCACCAGACGCGGCATGTCGGGGCGACCTGGCAGGGGGCCTGGCGCGTGCGCGGGGGTCAGGGTGAGCTGCGGGTCGGGTTCCCATTCGGCACGCGTCAGCCACAAGTCTTGCATGGCCTCGACCTTCCGTGCCGGATCGGGCAGACACAAAACCCTCAGAGCCTGTTCGCGAAGTTCCATCCGTACAATTGTAGGTTTCTGGCTCGCAGGTCCTTCTGCCGTGGCCGGTCTCCAACGTGTGTAGGCGCAAAGGTTCATCATGGCTGTGTACTCCCTGGATCAAATCACCCCGCAGGTGGATGCCTCGGCCTGGGTGGCCGAGAGCGCCGAGGTGATGGGCCATGTCGTCCTCGAAGCCGGCAGCAGCGTGTGGTTCAACGCGGTGCTGCGTGGCGACAACGAACCCATTCGCATCGGTCGCGGCAGCAACATCCAGGACGGCAGCGTGCTGCACAGTGACCACGGTCAACCGCTCACCGTGGGGCACAACGTCACCGTGGGTCATCAGGTCATGCTGCACGGGTGCACCATTGGCGACGAATCGCTGATCGGTATCGGTGCCGTGGTGCTCAATGGCGCGCGCATCGGCAAGAACTGCCTGGTGGGGGCAGGCTCGCTCGTGACCGAGGGCAAGGAGTTTCCGGACGGATCGATGATCATCGGCAGCCCTGCCAAGGTCGTGCGTCAACTCACCCCCGAGCAAATCGAAGGCTTGCGCCGAAGCGCTCTGGGCTACCAGGCCAATGCGCAACGTTTCCGTACCGGGCTCAAGCGCGTGGACGACGGTTGCGCACCGGTCCGCGGTGATGCGGGCTGAGTCCATCCGTCATTGCGGTTTCATTGATCTGTCAGCGGCTCATCCACTCCATGTCTGAATTGCACACCTTCTTGTTCGAGGGCCTTCCCGTTCGCGGCATGCTGGTGCGCATCACCAGCCCCTGGCAGGAAATTTTGCGCCGCCGCGCCGAGCACCCGGAAACCGGCGCCTACACGCCGGCGGTGCGTGACTTGCTGGGTGAGATGACGGCCGCGGCCGTGCTGATGCAGGGCAACATCAAATTCAACGGGGCCCTGGTGCTGCAGGTGTTTGGCGATGGGCCGCTCAAGCTGGCGGTGGTGGAGGTGCAGTCCGACTTGCAACTGCGTGCCACGGCCAAGCAGATGGACAGCTTGCCCGACGACGCCACGCTGTCGCTGATGGTCAACCAGAACCGGGGAGGCCGGTGTGCCATCACCCTGGATCCGCAAGACCGTCAACCCGGGCAACAGCCCTACCAGGGCATCGTGCCGCTGTGGGACGACCAGGGGCATCCGCTGGAGAGTTTTCAGTCGGTGCTGGAACACTACATGCTGCAAAGTGAACAGCTCGACACCACCCTTGTGCTGGCCGCCAATGGCGAGGTGGCGGCAGGGCTGCTGATTCAGCGCTTGCCGGTGCAGGGCGAGGGCAATCTCTCGGCACGGGCCACGCGTGCGGACGAGGACGAGATTGGTCGCAACGAGGACTACCGCCGCATCTCGATGCTGGCGGCTAGTTTGCAAAAACAAGAATTGCTGACGCTGGATGTGGACACCATGTTGCGGCGTCTCTTCTGGCAAGAGCCCCTGCAGCGCTTCGAGCCCAAGGTGGGGCTCGAGGGGCCGCGCTTTGCCTGTCGGTGCAGCCGTGAGCGGGTGAGCAACATGATTCGCGGTCTGGGGCGTGATGAGGCCGAGAGCATTCTGAGCGAGCGTGAAGACATTGAAGTCGGGTGCGACTTTTGCGGACGTCAATACCGCTTTGACGCCGTGGACGCTGCCGAGCTGTTTACCCCGGTGCCGCCGACGCCCGGTACATCGTCCGTGCATTGAGCGGGGCCGCGTTGACGCGCTGAATGGGCGGCGAATGCGGTTGGGAGCCGTGTCGTGAGTGCCGTGTGGCGCTGTGGCGCGATGGCCGTCTGGAACCCCGGGGCGAGTGCAACCTATGGGTTCACCAAACGCCTGAACAACCGGTGCTCGCACTCGGGGTCGCTGCACTTCTCACACACGCCCTCCCAACGCTGCGCAATTTCGGTGCGCAGCGGCCAGGGGCTGTGCCCGGTGGTGCGGTGCAGGTGATGCCCCAAGGCCCATTGCAACTCTTGAAGCAGGCCCACATTGGACGGGTGGATGACTTGAAACCCCTGGCCCGACGCCATCAACCGCGGGCGCCACTCGACTGAGACGGAGTGGGTCTGTTCAATCAGGAGCACGAGATCGTGGGCCTCGAGTGTGGACCAGGCGGGGGTTGGCTCAGGCGTATCGCACCAGGTCAATTCAGCAGACCCGTCCAGAGAAGCCGCCAACTGTGCAACGACAGCGGCGCCGGCATCCCCTGGCTGTCCCAGCAGCACCAGCCTCACGGCGTCATCGCCCGAGTTGCACGAAGATTTCGTTCGACTTGACCATGCCCACCTCGCGGCGGGCACGTTCCTCGATCATCTCTTTGCCTTCACGCAAGTCACGCAGCTCGGCCATCAGACGCTGGTTGGCCACCTGCGCCTGCTGGTTCTCCTGACGTTGTTTGGCGAGTTGCTGCTGCTGGCGCATCACATCCGGAACGCTGCCACGACCGATCCACAGCTGGCTTTGCAGCACCAGCAGCAGGCCCAGCAGGATCCAGGTGAGGGAACGACTCATGTCAGCAACTCAGAACAACATCAACGCAGGTTGTAGAAGGCGTCGCGACCGGGGTAGGACGCGATGTCGCCCAGGTCTTCTTCGATGCGCAGCAGCTGGTTGTACTTGGCCATGCGGTCACTGCGGCTGAGGGAGCCCGTCTTGATCTGGCCGGCATTGAGGCCCACGGCGATGTCGGCAATGGTGGAGTCTTCGGTCTCGCCCGAGCGGTGGCTGATCACGGCGGTGTAGCCCGCGCGCTTGGCCATCTCGATGGCTTCGAAGGTTTCGGTCAGGGTGCCGATCTGGTTGATCTTGATGAGGATCGAGTTGGCGATGTGCTTGTCGATGCCTTCTTTCAGGATCTTGGTGTTGGTGACAAACAAATCGTCGCCCACCAGTTGCACCTTGTCGCCCAGGCGCTCGGTCAGGAGTTTCCAGCCGTCCCAGTCGCCTTCGGCCATGCCGTCTTCAATGCTGATGATGGGGTACTTGTCGACCCAGGTGGCCAGCATGTCGGTCCAGGCGGCTGCGCTCAGTTTGAGGCCTTCGCCTTCCAGGTGGTATTCGCCGTCCCGGTAGAACTCGCTGGCGGCGCAATCCAGGCCCAGGGCAATTTGTTCGCCCGCCGTGTAGCCGGCCTGATCGATGGCTTCCAAAATCATCTGGATGGCCGCCTCGTGGCCGGGCACGCTGGGGGCAAAGCCGCCTTCGTCACCCACGGCCACGCTCATGCCTTTGTCGTGGATGATTTTCTTGAGCGCGTGGAACACCTCGGCGCCGTAGCGGATGGCTTCGCGAAAGCTGGGCGCGCCCACGGGGATGATCATGAACTCTTGCAGATCGAGGTTGTTGTTGGCGTGTGCGCCGCCGTTGATGACGTTCATCATCGGCACGGGCATCTGCATGCGGCCCATGCCGCCGAAGTAGCGGTACAGTGGCAAGCCTGATTCTTCGGCCGCCGCACGGGCCACGGCCATGGACACGGCCAGCATGGCGTTGGCGCCCAGGCGGTTCTTGTTCTCGGTGCCGTCCAGGTCAATGAGGGTCTTGTCCAGGAAGGCTTGCTCGCTGGCGTCCAGGCCCAGCACGGCTTCGGAAATCTCGGTGTTGATGTGCTCGACGGCCTTCAACACGCCCTTGCCCAGGTAGCGGGCTTTGTCGCCATCACGCAGTTCAATCGCTTCACGGCTGCCGGTGGAGGCGCCAGAGGGCACGGCCGCGCGGCCCATGGTGCCGCTTTCCAGCAGCACGTCGCACTCGACGGTGGGGTTGCCTCGGCTGTCCAGAATCTCGCGGCCGACGATGTCAACGATTGCACTCATGGTTCACTTTCTTCAATTAAAAAAATCAGACACCCTCGATCATCACCATGCGCATGATGCAGGCCTGCGCGCGCGCCTTGCGCGCCTTGGCGTATTCGGAGGAGTTGTAGAAGGTCTGGGCCGCGGCCTTGCTGGGGAATTTCAGGATGACCACGCGGTCAGGGGTCCAGTCGCCTTCCATCACCTCCACCTCGCCGCCACGCACGCACACCTCGGCACCATGATTGTTCATGGCCAGCGAGGACCACTTGCGGTATTCCTCGTATTGCACAGGGTCGGTGACTTTGACGTTGGCGAAGATGTAGCAGCTGGACATGGGGGTTCTCAGTTGAAATCGTTTTCGAGCAAAGGCGAGCGCTTGGTGACGCTGTCGAGCGCCACCAGGGTTTCGAGCAGCGCCTTCATGTGGCGCAGGGGCACCGCGTTGGGGCCGTCGCTCAGGGCCTGCGCGGGGTTGGGGTGCGTCTCCATGAAGAGACCGGCCACGCCCACGCCCACGGCGGCACGTGCCAGCACCGGCACCATCTCGCGCTGACCGCCCGAACTGGTGCCCAGCCCGCCGGGCAGTTGCACCGAGTGGGTGGCGTCAAACACCACCGGGGCGCCAGTCTGGCGCATGAGGGCGAGCGATCGCATGTCGCTCACCAGGTTGTTGTAGCCAAAACTCGCACCGCGTTCGCAGGCCATGAAGCGGTCTTCGCTGAGGCCGGCGTCACGCGCGGCGTCACGCGCCTTGGCGATCACCTGGATCATGTCGAGCGGTGCGAGAAACTGGCCCTTCTTGATGTTCACGGGCTTGCCGCATTGCGCCACGGCGCGGATGAAATCGGTCTGACGGCACAGAAAGGCGGGGGTTTGCAAGACATCCACGACCGACGCGACGGCGGGAACTTCAGCCTCGCTGTGCACATCGGTGAGGATGGGCACGTTGAGCGTGCTGCGCACCTTGGCCAGAATCTCCAGACCGCGTTCCATGCCCGGGCCGCGAAAACTCGTGCCGCTGGAACGATTGGCCTTGTCGTAACTCGACTTGAAGATGAAGGGGATGCCCAGCGCCGAGGCAATCTCTTTCAGCGTGCCGGCCGTGTCCATTTGCAATTGCTCGGACTCGACCACGCACGGGCCGGCAATCAAGAAGAAGCGATGCTCAATCCCGACGTCGAAGCCGCACAGCTTCATGCCACAACCTTCAGCTTGGGCCGGTTGCCCTGATGGTCCAGCGCGGCGTGGATGTAGGCGTTGAAGAGCGGGTGGCCATCCCAGGGAGTGGACTTGAACTCGGGGTGGAACTGCACGCCCATGTACCAGGGGTGCACCGCTTGGGGCAACTCGACGATCTCGGTGAGCTGTTCGCGCTGGGTGAGCGCGGAGATCACCAGGCCAGCGGCGCGCAGTTGATCCAGGTAGTTGACGTTGGCCTCGTAGCGGTGGCGGTGCCGTTCGGTCACCACGTCGCCATAAATCTGGTGGGCGAGGGTGCCCTGGGCCACGTCCGAGCTTTGTGCGCCCAGGCGCATGGTGCCGCCCAGGTTCGAGTTGGCGCTGCGGGTCTGGATGCTGCCGTCGGCGTCTTTCCATTCGGTGATCAGGGCGATGACGGGGTTGGGGCCCTCGGGCTCGAACTCGGTGCTGTTGGCGCCTGTCAGGCCAGCCACATGGCGGGCGTACTCGATGGTGGCCACCTGCATGCCCAGACAAATGCCCAGGTAAGGGATTTTGTGTTCGCGGGCGTAACGGGCCGCGCAGATTTTGCCTTCAATGCCGCGCTTGCCAAACCCGCCGGGCACGAGAATGCCGTCAAAGCGCGAGAGTTGCGCGACATTGCCCGGCTCCAGGGTTTCGGAGTCGATGTACTCGATCTTCACGCGCGCATGGTTTTTCATGCCGGCGTGGCGCAGGGCTTCGTTGAGCGATTTGTAGCTGTCGGAGAGGTCCACATACTTGCCGACCATGGCGATGCTGACCTCGCCTTGCGGGTGCTCCACCTCGTGCACCAACGCATCCCAGCGTGCCAGACTGGCGGGTTGGGTGTTCAGGCGCAGCTTGTCGCATATCAGGCCGTCCAGGCCTTGCTCGTGCAGCATGCGGGGCACCTTGTAGATGGTGTCCACGTCCCACATCGAGATCACGCCCCACTCGGGCACGTTGGAGAACAGCGAAATCTTGGCGCGCTCGTCCTCGGGGATGGGGCGGTCGGCGCGGCACAGCAGGGCGTCAGCCTGGATGCCGATCTCGCGCAGCTTTTGCGCGGTGTGCTGGGTGGGCTTGGTCTTGAGTTCGCCAGCGGCGGCGATCCAGGGCACGTAGCTCAGGTGCACAAAGGCCGTGTTGTTGGGCCCGAGCTTGAGGTTCATCTGGCGGGCGGCTTCCAGGAAGGGGAGCGACTCGATGTCACCCACCGTGCCACCGATTTCGACGATGGCCACATCGACCGCGTCCGGCGTGTCCATGCCGGCACCGCGCCGCACGAAGTCCTGGATTTCGTTGGTGATGTGCGGGATGACCTGCACGGTTTTGCCCAGGTAGTCGCCCCGCCGCTCTTTTTCCAGCACGCTTTGGTAGATCTGACCGGTGGTGAAGTTGTTGGCCTTCTTCATGCGCGTCGTGATGAAGCGCTCGTAGTGGCCCAGGTCGAGATCGGTCTCGGCGCCGTCGTCGGTGACGAAGACTTCGCCATGCTGGAAGGGGGACATCGTGCCCGGATCGACGTTGATGTACGGATCGAGCTTGATGAGAGTGACTTTGAGGCCCCGCGATTCAAGAATCGCTGCGAGGGAGGCTGAGGCGATTCCCTTGCCCAGGGAAGACACCACACCGCCAGTGACGAAGACAAATTTGGTCATGCCTGTTCGGGAGGGCCAGCTCCCGGGAGGTGGTAAAGTGAAATTATAGGGGCTGCGTTACAGGGTTTTATGAACGATTTGCAGAACAAGCGGATCCTGCTCGGACTGAGCGGGGGCATCGCATGCTACAAGGCGGCGGAACTGTGCCGCGCCCTGGTCAAGGCCGGGGCCCAGGTGCAGGTGGTCATGACCGAGGCCGCCACCCATTTCATCACCCCGGTGACTCTGCAGGCCCTGTCCAACCGGGAGGTGTTCACGTCCCAGTGGGACGACCGTCCTGCCAACAACATGGCCCATATCGAGCTTGGTCGGGGGGTGGACGCCATCCTGGTGGCCCCGGCCAGCGCCGATTTCATGGCCAAACTGCTCCATGGCCGCGCCGACGACTTGCTCAGCCTGACCTGTCTGGCGCGACCGCTGCAACAGGTGCCACTCATCCTGGCGCCGGCCATGAACCGTGAAATGTGGGCCCATCCCGCCACCCAGCGCAATGTCCAGCAGCTCAAGGCCGACGGCACCGTGGTGCTGGACGTGGGCCAGGGCGACCAGGCCTGCGGCGAGGTGGGGGATGGCCGCATGCTCGAGGCCGACGAGATCCTGGACGACCTGATCGCCCATTTCCAGCCCAAACGCCTGTCAGGACGCCGCGTGCTGGTGACGGCGGGCCCCACTTACGAGGCGCTGGACCCGGTGCGGGGCATCACCAATCTTTCCAGCGGCAAGATGGGGTTTGCCATGGCGCGCGCTGCGCGTGAAGCCGGTGCCCAGGTGGTGCTGGTGGCGGGGCCGGTGTCGTTGCCCACGCCGCGCGGGGTGCGGCGGGTGGACGTGCGCTCGGCCTTGCAGATGCAGGCCGCCGTGCAGGCCGAGATGGCGCAGGCCGACGTGTTCGTCGCCACCGCCGCGGTGGCGGACTGGCGCCCGACGAACGCCAGCGACCAGAAGATCAAAAAGGACGGCAGTGGCCAAACGCCCGTGCTCAGCTTCACTGAAAACCCCGACATTCTGGCCGGCGTGGCGAGCAGCGATCGCGCCCGCAGCGGACAGTTGTTTTGTGTCGGCTTTGCCGCCGAGAGCCATGACCTGTTGAGCAACGCGCAGGCCAAGCGCGAGCGCAAGGGCGTGCCGCTGCTGGCGGGCAACATCGGCCCGGCCACCTTTGGTCAGGACGACAACGCCTTGCTGCTGATCGATGCCCACGGCACGCTCGAGTTGCCGCATGCGTCCAAACTCACGCTGGCGCGTCAACTGGTCGAGCAGATCGCGGCGCGTTTGCCGCGTGACGGCACCCCAGTGCTCCCGTGATGGACGTGGATGGGCGCGCCCCGGGCGCGGCTCCACCGCTTGCTTGTTTCCTTTGAAAGCCCCGAGATGAAGATCGACGTCAAAGTCCTCGACCCCCGACTGCAGTCACAACTGCCCACCTACGCCACACCGGGCAGTGCCGGACTGGATTTGCGCGCGTGCCTGGACGCCCCGCTGACCCTGCAACCCAACGCCTGGCAACTGGTGCCCACGGGCATGGCGATTCACCTGGCCGACCCCGGCTATGCGGCGCTGATCCTGCCGCGCTCGGGGTTGGGGCACAAACACGGCATCGTGCTGGGCAACCTGGTGGGACTCATCGATAGCGACTACCAGGGGCAACTGATGGTCAGCGCCTGGAACCGCAGCAGCACGGCCTTCACCATCGAGCCGATGGAGCGCATTGCCCAGTTGATGATCGTGCCCGTGGTGCAGGCGCAATTCAACCTGGTGAATGAATTTGCCCAGGCCAGCGAGCGCGGCGAAGGCGGCTACGGCTCAACCGGCAAGGCTTGAGTCCGCTGGGTCGTCAATCCATCTGTATCTGGAAAAAGCCCGAGCCGGTCGAACCGCGGGCCGCTTCTTCCTCGCTCGCCTCGCGCACCGATTCCACCTTGAGCGACAGTCGCAAGCCAATGCCGGCCAGGGGATGGTTGCCGTCGAGCACCACATGCTCGGGGTAAATCTCGGTGACGGTGAACAAGCCCTGCAGCGGAATGTCGGGTGAGCAACCCGGCGGCATGGCATTGCCCTCGAAGGTCATGCCTTCCTCCAGCTCCTGGGGGAACCGGTCGCGACTTTCCAGAAAGACCAGTTGCTCGTCGTAGTCCCCAAAGCCATCCTCGGGTTCGATGTTCAAATCGACTTGCCCGCCCGGGGCATGCCCTTGCAGCGCTTCTTCGATCACAGCCAGCAGGTCGTGGCCGCCCACCATGAAGTCCACGGGTTCATCCAGGATGTCCAGGGTGTCGCCCAGGCTGTCTTTGAGGGTCCAGGTCAGTCCGACCACGCAGTGAGAAGTGATGTTCATGGGGCAGAATTGTCTCAGTTTGGAGAAACCCCATGATTCAACGCGCCCGATCCGCCGTCGCAGGCCCCTCAGGCCCGGTCAGTGACAAGACCGCCGGCAAGACTTCTGGCAAGACGACCAGCAAGTCCACCAGCAAGTCCACCAGCAAGGCAGTTGGCAAGCCCCTCGACCAGACCCCCCTCGATTGGCTGGGGGGCATGTCCCCCAGGCAATTCATGGCCGAGTACTGGCAACGCAAGCCCTTGCTGGTGCGGCAGGCCATTCCCGGATTTGTGCCGCCTGTGAGCCGCGACGATGTGTTCGCCTTGGCCGCTCGAGAAGACGTGGAGTCGCGTTGTGTGGAGTCCGAGCGCCCGGATGGCCAGCCCTGGTCCTTGCGCCGCGGACCTTTTGCCAAACGTGCACTGCCTTCGGTGCGGCAACCCGGCTGGAGCTTGTTGGTGCAGGGCGTGGACACCTTGCACGACGAGGTGGCCGAACTCAAACAGGCGCTCAACTTCATTCCCTCGGCGCGGCTGGATGACGTCATGATCAGTTACGCCACCGATGGCGGTGGCGTGGGGCCGCATTTCGACAGCTACGATGTGTTTTTGCTCCAGGCCCAGGGGCAGCGGCGGTGGCGCATCGGGCCGCAACGCGATCTGCGTTTGCGGGAAGACTTGCCGCTGAAAATTCTGTCCCATTTCAAGCCCGAGGCCGAGTGGGTGCTGGAGCCCGGTGATTTGCTGTATTTGCCGCCCCGCTATGCCCACGACGGCATCGCCATCGGCGAGTGCATGACCTGGTCCATCGGATTTCGAGCGCCCCGCCAGGACGAACTTGCGCAGGAATTGCTCGCCCGGTTGGCCGACCGCGCTGCGGATGAACTGGCCACCACGCTGTACCAGGATGCCGGACAGGTCGCCACGTCCAAACCCGCGCAGATGCCGACCAACCTGCAGTCATTTGCACGAGGAGCCGTGGAGGCTCTGTTGCAACAGCCCAGGTTGCTGGACCAGTGTCTGGGCGAGTACCTCACCGAACCCAAGCCCCAGGTCTGGTTCGATGCGCCTGCGCGTGCCCAGCGCTTGGGACGGCGTGATGGCGTGAAGCTGGACCGGCGCAGCCAGATGCTCTATGACCGTTCGCACATCTACCTCAACGGTGAGAGCTGGCGGGCCGCTGGTGACGATGCGCGCTGGATGCGCCGCCTGGCCGATGCACGAGAACTGTCGGCCGCGGAGCTGAGCCAGACATCTGAGGCGGTTCGGCAACTGCTGTCGGACTGGCTGCTGGCCGGCTGGTTGCATCGGGTGTCTTCCACCACGGGGATGACACAACGCTGACAATGTAAAGCAATGCAAATGGGTAATTACCCTATAATCGACGGCTGAGTTGAAGGTACTCGAGAATTCCTCGGCTCGGTCACGGCAGCTTGTTGTGACAATCTCCGGAAATTGTTCAATCCTCAAGGAAATGAAAATGAAAAAATCCCTCCTGCTGGCCACCCTCCTGGCTGCTGCTCTGGTTGCTTGCGGCAAAAAAGAAGCCCCGGCTCCTGCTCCCGCTCCTGCCCCGGCCCCCGCTGCTGAAGCGCCTGCTGCGCCCGCTGCTCCTGCCGCTGACGCTGCTGCTGCCCCGGCCGCTGCACCCGCTGCTGCCCCGGCTGCCGCTCCCGCCGCTGCCAAGTAATTCGGCACAGCTTGCGATGAAAGCCACCTTCGGGTGGCTTTTTTCATGGGGTGAGGGCGTTCAGACGTCGAACCAGTCCGACCCCTCGGCCTGATGGGCGACCGGAACCTCATGGGGTGAGCAACCGAGCACGCTGCTCAAGGCGGCTTGCGCTTGATCGGGCGCGTTGTTGCGTTCACTCAAGTGCGCGGCGATGACGGTGCGCAAGTTGTCATGCAGCAACTGCGCCAACAACTCGGCCGCCTGCGCGTTGGAGAGGTGACCCTGGTCACCCAGAATGCGACGCTTCAAGAACTCCGGGTAACTCGATTGCCGCACCCAGTCCGGTTCGTGATTGGTCTCCAGAAACAGGGCGTGACACGCTTGCAGTGACTGCACCACATGGCGACTGACATGACCCAGGTCCGTCACCACGCCCAGCACGCGGTCGCCATCGGTACATCGCAACTGCAAGGGCTCGCGCGCATCGTGCGGTACGGTGAACGGGTGCAGACACAAGTCCTGGATGACAAGGGGTTCGCCATCGCGTGCCAACTGAAGTTGCTTGGGCTGCAAGGCCCAGGCGTGTGCGTCACAGGCGAGACGGGTCCCATCGCTCATCCACAGGGGAATGGCGTGTCGCTCTGCGAGCGTTCGGGCATGGCCCACATGGTCGCTGTGCTCGTGTGTGATGAACACGGCGTCCAGGTCGGCGATGGCCAGATCGCAGCGCTGCAGTCGCCGTTCGAGTTCAGCGGGCCGTACGCCGCAGTCAATGAGCAGGCGGGTGGTGTGTTGCGAGCCCCGCGCCTCCACCAGGGTGGCATTCCCCGCGCTTCCGCTGGCCAGGTTGCGGATGCGCAGGCTCATCGGGCGGACCCGATCACTTCAGTTCGTCGATCAGCAGCTTCAGGATGCGCTGGGAGGCGGGGCTGGTGTCCACGGCACCGTTGCCATTGAGCACGCTGATACGACTGCCCGTGCCCTCTCGGGTGAGCAGGATACGGTAGCGCACCGGGCCTTCCGATTCGGCCGTGCGGCTGAACAGGCGGTTGAGGAAGCTCTGCTTGTCAGGGTCCGGCTTTTCGACGTAGCGCACGAAGTACAGTCCCTGGTTGCGATCACGGTCTTCCACCGTGAAGCCGGTGCGGTCCAGTGCCACGCCCAGGCGTCGCCAGGCCACATCGAAGGACTCCACGTACACGATGGCTTGCTGCTTGTCGTTCACGGACACCAGGGTGGCTGGCGGGGCTTGGGGCGCATCCACCAACTGCGTGGCCTGCTCGGCACTGCTGCCCAGCTTGACCATCAGACGGCGGAGAAATTCGGCTTCCAGGCTCGGGTCGCTGGGACGCGGTTGCCAGACGATGGAAGTTTTGGTGATATCGCCATACACCTCGACCATGCCTCGATGGGAGATGCTGATCTCGGTGCTGTCCGCGGAGAGGGATTCGACACGGGTGCGGTATTTGTCACGCTCACCGGTGGAAGACAGGCTGTCCATGAGCTTGCCCAGGGTGCGGCGCAGGAAGTCCTGCGGCAACTTGGCGCGGTTCTCGGCCCATTCGGTTTCGAGCAGGCCGATGTTGGCTTGCTCGGTGGTGTAGGTGAAGCCGTTTTCAATCCAGAACTCGCGCACCAGTGGCCACACCTTGTCAGCAGGGCGCTGCACCACCAGCCAGCGCTGTGTGCCGCTGCGCTCGACCCGCACATCGGCGATCTTGGCAGGGGCTGTGATGCCGGTGGCCGTGCGGCTTTGCTGCTCCAGCGTGGCGGCACTCACGGTACCGCCTGGCATGGCATAGCGCGATTCGCGCGACAACTGGCTGAGGTCGGGGGGGACGTCCAGGGCCACCGGTTTGACCTTGGTTTCGGTTTTGTAATTGACCTTCTCGTTGTCAAGGCCCACCGAGGAACAGGCCGTCACAGCGGCCACCAGGAGGGCCAGAGCACTGGTCGTCAGAGCGCGAGGCAGACGCGCAAAAAAAACGGTCACAACAGGTCCTTGCATCAGATCAACTGGCTGGCTTTGAGCGCAGCCTCCACCGTGGGCTGGTGTTGAGCCGACAGCGGGGTGAGGGGCAGGCGCATGGTGGGGCCACACAGCCCCATGCGGGCCATGGCCCATTTGAGGGGAATCGGGTTGGCTTCCACGAACAGGTGCTTGTGCACCGGCATGAGTTGAAACTGGATCTGCAGGGCGCGCTGGATATTGCCCGAGAGGGCTGCCACACACAGTTCGTGCATGAGGCGCGGTGCAATGTTGGCCGTGACGCTCACATTGCCTTTGCCGCCGCACAGCATGAGGGCCACGGCCGTGGGGTCGTCACCCGAGTACACCGAGAAATGGGCCGGCACATCGCGGATCAGCCACTGGGCGCGCTCGATATTGCCAGTGGCTTCCTTGATACCCACAATGCCGGGCACTTGAGCCAGACGCAGCACCGTGTCGTGCTGCATGTCTGCCACGGTACGACCGGGCACGTTGTACAGCACCACGGGCAGGTCCACCGCCTCGGCGATGGTCTTGAAATGCTGGTACAGGCCTTCCTGCGTAGGGCGGTTGTAGTAGGGCACCACCTGGAGTTGACACTGCGCGCCCACACCCTTGGCGAAACGGGCCAGTTCAATGGCCTCAGAGGTGGAGTTGGCGCCGCAACCCGCCATGATGGGCACGCGCCCACGGGCCTGCTCGACGCTCACGCGGATGATCTCGCAGTGCTCGTCCACATTCACGGTGGGGGATTCGCCCGTGGTGCCGACCACGCAGATGCAGTCGGTGCCTTCCTGGATGTGCCAGTCAATCAGCTTGCGCAAATGGGGGTAATCCACGCTGCCGTCGGTGTGCATGGGGGTGGCCAGGGCCACGATGCTGCCAGTGATGGGTGTCATGTGCTGCAGGATGAAGGCGAAATGCTCATTCTAACGAGAGCGGGTAGCGCAGCGTTGACGCCGACGGGGAATTTTCTCGAACGGCGACGATGCGCTGGACAAAGCGGTCCGGGTCGTGCAAAAAGCCATCTTCATAGGCGACCACGCGCAGGCTGCTGCAGCGCTCCAGCAATTCGCCCGGAAGTAGCAAAAAATCATCGCGCGAGGGCTTGCCGATCTGGGCGTGCTGCCGCGAGAAAGTCTCATAGATCATCACCCCGCCGGGGGCCAGGCAGTCCAGCAGCAGGGGCCAGGTCGGACGCCACAGGTAATGGGTGACCACCACGCCGGCAAACGTGCGGCCGGTGAGGGGCCAAGGCCCTTGCTCCAGATCCGCTTGCAGCGTGTCGCCCCAGGCAGCGGCCGAGGCCAGCGATGTCGCATCCCGGTCCACCCCGAGCACCGACAACCCACACGAGGCCAGCCAGCGCAGGTGGCGTCCGTACCCGCACGCCAGGTCCAGCACCGTGCTCCCGCGGGGAATCAAGGGGGTCCAGCGGCGGACCCAGTCGCTGGGGGCCATGGTGTCATGCGCCATCAGAAACAACTCCAGACCTGCTGGGCCAGGGTGAACAGAAAGCCCGGTTGCAGGTACAGGGCAAATACCCCCAGCAACGCCGCCAGGGCGGCGACCCAGACCAGGGCACGGTGGGTGGAACGCATCTGCGGGTGCTCACGCAGCCACGGGTTGGCGTTGAATGGGCGCTTCACGCACGGGCAGGTTGGCCAGTCCCGCAAACACCCCCAGCGCAATGCAGCACCACCAGACCACGTCATAACTGCCGGTGCGGTCGTACAGCAGGCCCCCGAGCCACACGCCCATGAAACTGCCCACCTGATGGCTGAAGAAGGCAAAGCCGGCCAGCATCGAGAGGTGGGCCACACCAAAAATCTGGGCAATCACCGCGCTGGTGGGGGGAACGGTGGAGAGCCACAGCAGGCCCATGCAAGCGGAGAACACGTACACGCTGGCCGGGCTCAAGGGCACCAGCAGAAAGACCGTGATGGCCACGGCCCGCAAAAAGTAGATGGCCGACAAAATGCGGGGCTTGGACATGCGCTGACCCAAGGCACCGGCGGCATAGGTGCCCACCACGTTGAACAGGCCGATCAAGGCCAACGCATAACTGGCGACCTCGGGGGACAGGCCCTGGTCTTTCAGGTAGCTGGGCATGTGCACGCCAATGAACACCACCTGAAAACCGCAGACAAAATAACCTGCCATGAGCCACTGGAAGCTGCGGTAGGCAAAGGCCTCCCGCACCGCCTGTCGAATGGTTTGCTGGCGCTGCACGCCGTTGGCTTGACCCATCTGGGGCTCGCGCAAGCCCATGGCCAGGGGAAGGATCAGCAGACAACTCACGCCCAGCAGCACCAGCGCCTGCTGCCAGCCTTGTCCCAGGATCAGCCAGCCTTCCACCGGCACCATCAGGAACTGGCCGAACGAGCCGGCGGCCGCGGCCACCCCCATGGCCCAGGAGCGGCGCTCGACGCCGACGTTGCGACCGATCACGCCGTACACCACCGGATAGGTGGTGCCCGCCTGCGCCATGCCGATCAACACGCCGCAGGTGAGGGCAAAGGTGAGCGGGGTGTCCGCGAAGGCCATGCCGATCAGACCCAGGGCGTACAGGATGGCGCAGCCGATCAGCACCCGGAAGGCGCCGAAGCGGTCCGCCAGCATGCCCGAGAAGATGCCCACCAGGCCCCAGGTGAGGTTCTGAATGGCCATGGCCATGGCAAAGGTTTCCCGGCTCCAGTCCTGGGCCTGGGTGATGGGTTGCAGCCACAGGCCAAAGCCGTGACGGACCCCCATCGAGAGGGTGACGACCAGGGCGCTGCACAGCAGCAGGCGAAACAGGGGGATGGGCGCTGGGTGCAGGGGGGACACGGACATGACGGGCTTTGAAGGGTGAACAACCCTGATTCTCCCAGGTGTGGGCCATTCGGGTGTTTTGAGGGGGTGATGACCACAAGCCATAGCCACGGCGCCTTGGAAAACTGTGATTTCATCCAGTACCGGTTGCAAAGCTGACTACAATCGCCCCCCATGGCAACCAAGCAACCCCCTGCATATTCCGAAGGCTCCATCCGGGTCCTCAAGGGTCTGGAGCCGGTCAAGCAGCGACCGGGCATGTACACCCGCACCGACAATCCCCTGCACATCCTGCAGGAGGTGATCGACAACGCCGCCGACGAGGCCCTGGCCGGTCACGGCAAGAAAATCCGCGTCAGCCTGCACACCGATGGCTCGGTGAGCGTGGAGGACGACGGCCGCGGCATACCGTTCGGTCTGCACCCCGAAGAAAAGGCGCCGGTCATTGAACTGGTGTTCACCCGTTTGCACGCCGGTGGCAAATTCGACAAAGGGCAGGGCGGGGCCTACAGCTTTTCGGGCGGCCTGCATGGCGTGGGCGTGAGCGTCACCAACGCCTTGTCGCGCCGCATGGAAGTGGTCTCCTACCGTGAAGGGCGGGTGGCCCGTCTGGTGTTTGAAGGCGGTGATGTCACCGAGTCCCTCCAGGTTCGAGCGGGCGGTGCTGACGACCGTCGCCAAGGCACGACCGTGCGGGTATGGCCCGATCCCCGCTATTTCGAATCGGCCGCACTGCCCATGAGCGAGTTGACCCACTTGCTGCGCAGCAAGGCGGTCCTGATGCCGGGGGTGAGTGTCACCCTCTTCCATGAAAAAACCCGTGACACGCAGACCTGGCAGTTCAAGGCGGGCCTGCGTGACTATCTGCAACAAACGCTGACGGCCGACCCGGTCATCCCGCTGTTTGAAGGTGAGGGTTACGCGGACAGCGGCCACGAGAGCTTTGCAGAAGGCGAGGGGGCGGCCTGGTGCGTGGCGTTCACCGAAGACGGCCAGCCGGTGCGCGAGAGTTACGTCAACCTGATTCCCACCAGCGCCGGCGGTACGCACGAAAGCGGTTTGCGCGATGGTTTGTTCCAGGCGGTCAAGAGTTTCATCGAGCTGCATGCCTTGCTGCCCAAGGGCGTCAAGCTGTTGCCCGAAGACGTGTTTGCCCGGGCCAGCTATGTGCTGAGTGCCAAGGTGCTCGACCCGCAGTTCCAGGGGCAAATCAAGGAACGCCTGAATTCGCGCGACGCGGTGCGCCTGGTGTCGAGCTATGTGCGGCCTGCGCTGGAGCTGTGGCTCAACGAGCACGTCGAGTACGGCAAGAAGCTGGCCGAGCTGGCCATCCGCACGGCCCAGACCCGTCAGCGCGCCGGCCAGAAGGTCGAGAAGCGCAAGGGCTCCGGCGTGGCCGTGCTGCCGGGCAAGCTGACTGACTGCGAAAGCCGCGACATCGCGCACAACGAGGTGTTCCTGGTCGAGGGTGACAGTGCCGGGGGCAGTGCCAAGATGGGGCGTGACAAGGAATCGCAGGCCATTCTGCCGCTGCGTGGCAAGGTGCTTAACACCTGGGAGGTGGAGCGCGATCGCCTGTTCGCCAACAATGAAATCCACGACATTTCCGTCGCCATCGGCGTGGATCCGCATGGCGCTGCCGACGAGCCTGACCTGAGCGGTTTGCGCTACGGCAAGATCTGCATCCTGAGCGATGCCGACGTGGACGGTTCGCACATCCAGGTGCTGCTGCTCACCCTGTTCTTCCGTCACTTCCCCAAACTCATCGAAACCGGCCATGTGTACGTCGCGCGGCCGCCGCTGTTTCGGGTGGATGCCCCTGCGCGCGGCAAGAAGCCCGCGACCAAGATGTATGCACTGGACGAAGGCGAACTCACCGCCATCCTGGACAAGCTGCGCAAGGATGGCGTGCGCGAAGGCGCGTGGAGCATCAGCCGCTTCAAGGGCCTGGGCGAGATGAGCCCCGAGCAGTTGTGGGAAACCACGCTCAACCCCGACACCCGTCGTCTGCTGCCGGTGCAGCTGGGCGACCTCGACTTTGCCCGCACCGAAGCCCTGATGACCCAGTTGATGGGCAAGGGCGAGGCTGCCGCGCGCCGTGAGCTCATGGAGCTGCACGGAGACTCCATTGAAATTGATGTGTGACCATGGCTGATCAGAATTTGCTGGAACCGCCCACCGAGGCCGATGACAACCCGGGTCTGGGCGCGTATGCGCGCCAGGCGTACCTCGAATACGCACTCAGTGTGGTGAAGGGGCGCGCACTGCCCGACGTCTGTGATGGCCAAAAGCCGGTGCAGCGGCGCATCCTGTACTCGATGGCGCGCATGGGCCTGGGCTATGGCGGTACTAACGCCAGCGTGGCCGCCAAGCCGGTCAAGAGCGCTCGGGTGGTGGGCGATGTGTTGGGTCGTTTCCACCCGCACGGCGACCAGGCCGCGTACGACGCGCTGGTGCGCATGGCGCAAAATTTTGCACAGCGTTATCCGCTGATCGACGGACAGGGCAACTTCGGCAGCCGCGACGGCGATGGCGCTGCCGCCATGCGTTACACCGAAGCACGGCTGGCGCGCATCACCAGCCTGTTGCTCGACGAGATCGACGAAGGCACCGTCGACTTTCAGCCCAACTACGACGGCTCCACCGAAGAGCCCCGCCAGTTGCCCGCACGACTGCCGTTCACCTTGCTCAACGGCGCGAGCGGCATCGCCGTGGGGATGGCCACCGAAATTCCCAGCCACAACCTGCGCGAGGTGGCCGACGCCTGTGTGGCCCTCATCAAGAACCCCAAGCTCAGCGACGAAGAACTGTTCACTCTGGTGCCCGGCCCGGACTATCCCGGGGGGGGGCACATCATCAGTTCGACCACCGACATCGCCGAGGCCTACCGCAGTGGTCGTGGCTCACTCAAGGTGCGCGCCCGCTGGACCATCGAGGACCTGGCGCGTGGCCAATGGCAGCTGGTGGTGCACGAACTGCCCCCGGGCGTGAGCTCGCAAAAAGTGCTCGAGGAAATCGAGGAACTCACCAATCCCAAGGTCAAGGCCGGCAAGAAAAGCCTCACGCAAGACCAGACGCAGCTCAAGGCCACGGTGCTGGGTGTGCTGGATGTTGTCCGCGACGAGTCGTCCAAGGACGCGCCGGTGCGACTGGTGTTCGAGCCCAAAACGCGCACGGTCGAACAGGCCGAATTGATCCAGACCCTGCTGGCCCATACCAGCCTGGAAACCTCGGCGCCGATCAACCTCACGGCGGTGGGGATCGACGGCAAGCCGGTGCAAAAATCGTTGCGCGATCTGTTCGAGGAGTGGATCAGCTTCCGCCAGAGCACCGTGCAGCGCCGATCGCAGCATCGACTCGACAAGGTGCTGGACCGCATCCACATCCTCGAGGGGCGGCAACTGGTGCTGCTCAACATCGACGAGGTGATTGCTCTCATTCGCCAAAGCGATGAGCCGCGGCAGGACCTCATGGAGCGCTTCAAGCTCACCGAGCGCCAGGCCGAGGACATTCTGGAAATCCGCTTGCGTCAGCTCGCGCGCCTGGAAGCGATCAAGATCGAACAGGAGCTCTCGCAACTGCGTGAAGAGAAAACGCGGCTGGAAGAAATTCTGGGCAGCCCCGCGGCCTTGCGTCGCCTCATGATCAAGGAGATCGAGGCCGACGCCAAGCTCTTCGCCGACGCGCGCCGCACCCTGATTCAAGAGGAGCGCCGTGCTGTGGCCGAGGTGCGGATTGTGGACGAGCCGGTCACCGTGGTAGTGTCCCAGAAAGGCTGGGTGCGCGCGCGCAGCGGTCACGGCCACGACGCCTCCAGCTTTGGCTTCAAGGCAGGCGATGGCTTGTATGGCACCTTTGAATGCCGCACCGTCGATGTGTTGATGGTCCTGGGCAGCAATGGCCGGGTGTATTCCACCGGAGTGTCCACCTTGCCGGGTGCGCGCGGCGATGGACAGCCGGTCACGACCCTGATCGACCTCGAGTCGGGCACTCAGCCGACGCATTACCTGGCCGGGCCCGTGGGCGCCACCCTGCTGTTGTCTGGCAGCGGAGGCTATGGGTTTCTGGCGCAGATCGAGCATCTGGTCTCGCGCAACCGCAGTGGCAAATCCTTTTTGTCCCTGGGTGCGGGCGAAACCGTGTGTCGACCCTCCCTGGTGTCGCTGGGGGCGGGGGCTGCGCTGCCGGTGGCCACGCATGTGGCGTGCGCCTCGCAGGCCGGACGCATCCTGACCTTCGCCCTGGATGAACTCAAGGTCATGGAAAAGGGCGGTCGAGGCCTGATGCTGCTCGACCTGGAAGCCAAGGACCAGCTGGCTGGCGCTGCGGCCTACACGCGCAGCGTTCGCATCAGCGGCGTGGGCCGTGGCGGCAAGGAGCGTGAAGAGACGCTGGAGATTCGCAGCCTCAACAACGCCCGTGCTGCACGCGGCCGCAAGGGCAAGGCGGCCGATCTGGGATTCAAGCCGAACGATATCGTTCGGGTGGAGTGAGCCGGGGGGCTGGCTCAGCCGAGCTCGGCCACCAGTTCGATCTCCACACACGCGCCCATGGGCAACTGCGCCACGCCAAATGCGCTGCGGGCGTGAGCGCCGCGCTCACCAAAGATCTCGCTCAGCAGTTCGCTGCACCCATTGGTGACCAGGTGGTGCTCGGTGTAGTCCGGGGCCGAATTCACCAGGCTCACCACTTTCACAATGCGCTGGACTCGCTCGAGCGTGCCCCCCTGAGCCTGGCAAGCGGCGTACAGTGTGCCCATCAGGTCGATGGCGATGGCGCGCGCCGCTTGTTGGCCTTCTGCGGTGGTCATGGTGCGGCCGAGTTGGCCCACCCAGGGCTTGCCCTCGCGGCGGGCGATGTGGCCGCTGATGAACACCAGCGAACCGGTCTGCACGAACGGCACATACGCGGCAGCGGGTTTGGCCACAGGCGGCAACGTGATGTTCAGGGCTTGGAGGCGTTGTTCGATGTTCATGGGGGGACTCTGGAAACAAGGGGTGGACGAGGAGACCCGCTGCGCCGGATAGCTCACCGGGACAGCGGATGTGTGCAGAGAATTCTACGGTGCGGGTATGTTGCCAGGCAGGGCTCAAGAAACCGGGGGGTCGTGTCGATACCGCTCAAGTCATGAAATTCAGCCCTGTTGCCCTGTTGTGGCGTGAAGCCGGTCGGCGCCTATCCCTGGGACGCTTGGTGTTGTGCCTGTGCCTTGTCGTGGCACCGGTGGCTCAGGCCGAATGGACCGAAATCGAAAAGGACGACGACATCGTCCATTTATGGGACAAGGACTCGGTGCGCCGTGTCCACGTCTCGCGTTATGTCTGGACCCTGACCGACCTGCCCAAGGCCGTCAAGGGACCCACCGGTGACAATTACCAATCCACCATGACACGCTGGCGTGTGCACTGCAAGACCGACATGTTTGTGCGCCTGTCCGTCAGCTACTTCGAGAAGCCCCAGGGCAAGGGCCGCGAAGTGAACGCCGAGGATGCGCAGGAATGGCGCACCCGCGAAGCCCCGATTCGACCGGGCTCGTACCTGGCACTGCTCAAAAAAGAACTCTGCGATTCCAACAACTGACGCGCCAGCGTCTAGAGTCTCCACCTCTGTGAATTGCCCTCCAAAAGCCTTGGGGGCTGAGCGGGGCCTTGGGAGACAGCTGTGGAGAGTCGGCAGACAACGTGGCCGCTGACGGCGGTGTGCACGGGGTGGATCATCGGGACCGCCTGTCATCTGGAGTGGGTGACGCTGCAGGCTGCCTCGGTGTATGCCGCCTGGGTGATGTGCACCGGGCTGGCAGGGTGGGGATGGGCACACGCGCTGTCCTCGGTCAGGTGGATGGCTGATAGGCGTGCGGTTCGCCCCCGCTGGCGGTCACTGGGTTGGATGGCCCTGGCCGCATCCCTGGCGATGGGCGTGGCGGGTTGGCGTGCTGCCCAGCAATCGAGCGAGCGTCTCTCCCCAGCCCTGGAGGGCGTGGACCTGGTGCTCGAGGGCGTGGTGGCCCGCCTGCCTCAGCTGCAGGCCGAAGGGGTTCGGTTCTGGTTTGAGGTGGAACGCGCTCGACGCACGCAGGCGCATGGCCTGGCGGATAGCCTGGCGGATGACCGAGCGAGTAGAGCGGATAAGCCAGCGCCAGGTCCAACGCACATCCCTGCAGATGGCCTTGAAGATGGCCTTGAAGATGGCCCTGCAGATAGCCCTGCAGATGGCCCAGCCGTGGTGGTGCCGCCCCTGGTGGTGTTGGGTTGGTCGGTGGCAGCTGATGCGGGGACGGGCACGGCCCTGCCACCGGTTCGGGCGGGTGATCGCTGGCTATTGCCGGTTCGACTGAAAGCGCCGCATGGGGCTCTCAACCCCC
>CANFMY010000004.1 GCA_947448375.1 Comamonadaceae bacterium
ACTGCAAGCCATCGCCGGCTACCCCCACACGCATGCCGTGGCGCGCGTGCCGGTGGGTCACGGCCATGCGGGCGTGACCATCATCAAGCGTTACCTGGACCTGGGTGTGCAGTCCATCCTGGTGCCCATGGTGGACACGGCCGAGCAAGCGCGCGCCGTGGTCGAGGCCACGCGCTACCCGCCCCAGGGCATTCGCGGCATGGGCGGTGCACGCGCTTCTCGCTGGGGCCGCATACCTCAATACGGGCGCGAAGCCAACGACCAGATCTGCGTGCTGGTGCAGGTGGAGACTCAGGCCGCGCTCAACAACATCGAGGCGATTGCCGCGGTGGAGGGTGTGGACGGCATCTTCATCGGGCCGGCCGACCTGTCCGCGTCGCTGGGCTATGTGGGCCAGCCGGATCACCCCGTGGTGCGTGCCGCCATCGAGGACGCCATGCGTCGCATCCTCAAAGCGGGCAAAGTGCCCGGCTTTCTGACGCCGGACGAAGCCCTCTCGCGTCACTACATCGAGTTGGGGGGGGTGTTCATGGCGGTGGGGCTGGACGTCAACCTGCTGGCACGCCACACGACGGCACTCGCGGCGCGTTTCAAAAACCCTGAGGCCAAGGCCTGAGGGACGGTTCACCCGCGCTGCTGCCACCTGTCGCCCGGTGCATTCCCCGCGCTCCTCTGTGCCCACCCGCGCTCACCGGTACCCATCCACGCACCTGCTGCTTTGACCCTGGAGATTGCATGACCCCCTCCCCCGCACATTCACGTCAAGCCGAGTTCCACCCCGATGAGTGGGCCGCCCGGGTGCAACTCGCCGCCTGCTACCGCGTGTTCGCGTTGCTGGGCTGGACCGAGATGATTTACAACCACATCACGGTGCGCCTGCCCGAGAGCGTGAGCGGCACGGACAAGCACTTCCTGATCAATCCGTTTGGTCTGCACTACTCGGAGGTCACCGCCAGCAACCTGGTGAAGATCGATCTTCAGGGACGCGTGATGGACGGCTCAACCTACCCGGTCAACCCGGCGGGTTTTGTGGTGCACAGCACCCTGCACGATGGCCTGGAAGGCGCGCATTGCGTGATGCACACGCACACCACCGCCGGCGTGGCCGTGGCGTGTCTGCAAGGCGGCTTGCAGCAGACCAACTTTTACAGCGCGCAGTTGCACGACATGGTGGCCTACCATGACTTCGAGGGCATCACCATCCACCTGGACGAGGGCCCGCGTGTGCTCCAGAGCATCGGCCGCAAGCAGGCCGTCATTCTGCGCAACCACGGCCTGCTGTCGTGGGGCCAGACCCTGCCGCAAACCTTTGCCATCTTGTGGACGCTGCAACGCGCTTGTGAAATTCAGATGGCCACGCTCAGCATGGGTGCGCCCATTGCGGTGCCCGAAGCCATCGCAGCCAAGTGCACACGGGACGCCTTGCAGTTCAACCCCCACCACGGCGCCGGCCAGGACGTGTTCGATGCGCTGGTGCGACAAGTGGACCGTCTCGACACCCGCTACCGTCATTGAATCGCGACTCGAATGGTCAGGACTTTCAGGAACATCACATGAAAATCTGTATCGTGGGCGTGGGTGCCATTGGTGGCTGGATGGGGGTGCTGCTGGGCCAGATGGCCGATGTCGAGCTGAGCGCCATCGCCCGCGGCGCCGCCTTGCAAACGCTGCAACTCAACGGCCTGCAACTCACCGATGCCTCGGGCACACGGCACGTGCAGGTGCACGCCGAGGCCGATCCCGCGCGACTGGGTCCGCAGGATCTGGTCATCATTGCCGTCAAGGCGCCGGCGCTGGAAGGGGTGGTGAGCCACCTCGGCCCGCTGCTGGGCGCTGACACCCTCGTGATGCCCGCCATGAACGGCGTGCCCTGGTGGTTCCTGCAAGGGCGAACCGATGCCTGGGCCGGCCACGCCCTGCGCAGCGTCGACCCGCACGGACACATCACACAAGCCGTGCCCCCGCATCACGTCATCGGCTGCGTGGTGCACGCCAGTTGCGCCATGCTCGCGCCGGCGCATGTGAAACACCACTTTGGTCAAGGCTTGATCGTGGGTGAACCGCATGGTGCCACCACGCCTCGACTACAAGCCCTGGTGGCACGCCTCGCACAGGCCGGGTTTCAAACCACGCTGTCCACCCACATCCAGAAAGACGTCTGGTTCAAGCTGTGGGGCAACATGACCGTCAACCCCTTGAGCGCCATGACCGGTGCCACCACCGACCTGTTGCTGGACGATCCGCTGGTGCGCGAGTTCATGTCCAGCGTGATGCGTGAGGCCAAGGCGATTGGCGCGAGGCTGGGCATCGCCATTGAGCAAGAGCCCGACGACCGTCATGCCGTCACGCGCAAACTCGGCGCCTTCAAGTCCTCCATGCTGCAAGACGCCGAGGCCGGTCGCGCGGTGGAGCTGGACGCGCTGGTCGCGGCGGTGCTGGAGCTGGGCGAGCTGACCGGGGTGGCCACGCCTTTTGCGCGGGCACTCATGGGACTGTCCCGTGTGCACTCGCAGGTCCATGGGCTGTATCCTCGGGCATCGGCTTGACGGCTTCAGCGCCTCGGCAGCCTTCTCGTCCTCGCTTGGCACCACCATGACCACCTCCACCCGGGCCCTGAGCCTGACGGCCTTTTTAACGTTGCTGCTCATCGCCTTCATGATGGGGGCCAACCATGTCGCCGCCCGCATCGCGTTTGCGCAAGGCCTGGATGTGGCCACCGCCGTGGCCGTGCGCAGTCTCATCACGGCCATCGTGGTGGGGGTGTTGCTGTGGTCACACAAAGTCTCGCTGCACACCAACGCCTCCCAGCGCAAGGCCCTGCTGGCGCTGGGCGTGATGATCGGCTTGCAAAGCCAGTGTCTGTATTCGGCCGTGGCCCGTTTGCCTGTGGCGCTGGCGCTGCTGGCTTTCAACACCTACCCCTTGTGGACCGCGTTGTGGGATCGGCTCTTTTACGGTCGCTCGCCGGACCGCAGTTTGCTCGTGGCCATGCCGGTGATCCTGGTCGGGCTGGCCCTGGCGCTGGACGTGTTGGGGGCCTCCTCCGGCCTGGGGTCGAGTGCCCAGTGGGAGCGCATCGGCACCGGCGTGGCGTTTGCCCTGACGGCGGCGGCAGTGTTCGGGGGCGCCCTGGTCGTGACACAGCACCACACCCAGGGACTCGACGGCCGCGTGCGCACGCTCTCGAGCATGACGCTGGCGGGTCTGATGGCGGTCACCCTCATCGGTTTTCAAGGTGGCCCGCACTGGCCGCAGGCCGTGTCGGGCTGGTGGGGGCTGGCGCTCCTGACCTTCCTGTATGGCACCGCCTTCACCATCATGTTCACCGTGCTGCCCCGCCTGGGCGTGGCCGGCAACTCGGCCATCATGAACGTCGAGCCGGTATTTGCCCTGGTCCTGGCCTGGCTGATCCTGGACCAGAGCGTCGCGCCCCTGCAGTTGGCGGGCGCCTTGCTGGTGGTCGGTGCCGTGGTGGGGTTGGGGTTGCGCAAGGGCTGAGACGCAGCGCGCCTCTCAACGCCGACTCATCCAGCGTTGGGGTGGGTCAGTCCACCACCACCGGCACCCGCGGCGCGAGCGCACACAACAATTCATAGGCGATCGTGCCGGCCCGGTGCGCCACCTCGTCGACATCGAGTCGCTCGCCTGTGGCGGCATTTCCCCACAGCGTGACCTCGCTGTCCAGGCCCGGCGCAAAGCCGCCAGCCACCAGGTCCGTGAGGTCCACCGTGAGCATGTCCATGCTGACTCGTCCCACCAAGGGCACGCGGTGTCCTTGCACCAGCACCGGCGTGCCGGCCGGCGCGCTGCGCGGATAGCCGTCGGCATAGCCACAGGCCACCACGCCGATCGTGCGCGCACCCGACGCGGTGTAGGTGGAACCGTACCCGACGGTATCGCCGGCCGCGAGCGTCTGGAGCCCAATGAGGCGGCTGCGCACGCTCATCGCGGGCTGCAGTCCCCAATGCGTGGCGTTGTGCTCAGGGTAGTCGGGCGCGCCGCCGTACAGGGCGATGCCGGGTCGCACCCAGTCCGCACTGACATCCGCAGCACTGGCGTGCCGTAGCAGCGCCGCGCTGTTGGAGAGTGAGCGCTCCCCTGGCAAATCAGCACTTAACTGTTTGAAGCGCGTGCGCTGATGCTCGATGCCACGAGCGCCGTCGGCATCGCTGAAATGCGTCATGAGCGAAATTTCATCGACCTGGGGCAAGGCATCCAGCCGCGCCCAGGCCGAGCGAAAGCGGGTGGGCGAAAAGCCCAGCCGGTTCATGCCACTGTTGAGCTTCAAGAACACCCGGTGCGGCTGCTGCGTCTTGTGCCGGCTCAGCCAGTCGATCTGCGCGTCGTGGTGCACCGTGTGCCACAGTTGCAAGCGCGAGCACACCTCCAGGTCGCGCGGCTCGAATGCACCTTCCAGCAACAGGATCGGACCCCGCCAACCCAGCGCACGCAAACGCTCGGCCTCGGTCAGGTCCAGCACGGCAAAGCCATCCGCACCGCGCAAGCCCTCGAACACACGCTCGATGCCATGCCCGTAGGCATTGGCTTTGACCACCGCCCATACGCGCGCATCGGGCGTGGCAAGACGCAGACAGGACAAATTGTGCTGCAGTGCAGCCGTGTGGATCAGGGCCTGTATCGGTCGGGGCATGTCAGGGATTGTGGCAGGCCCATGATATAACCCGGCGAGTCCATGATTTACGCAACTTCACGTTTCGCCACCTGACGCCACAGCACCTCATGAAACGCGGTTTTTACACCATCATGTCGGCGCAGTTTTTCAGCTCGCTGGCCGACAACGCCCTGTTCGTGGCGGCGGTGGAATTGCTCAAGAGTGAAGGTGCCCCCGAATGGCACCGCGCCGCCCTGGTGCCCATGTTTGCGCTGTTTTATGTGGTGCTCGCCCCCTTTGTGGGCGCCTTTGCCGACGCGCGTCCCAAGGGGCAGGTGATGTTCATCAGCAACGCCATCAAGGTGGTGGGTTGTCTGCTGATGCTGTTGGGCACCCATCCGCTCATGGCGTATGCCCTGGTGGGCCTGGGTGCGGCGGCCTATTCGCCGGCCAAGTACGGCATCCTCACCGAGTTGCTGCCCGCATCCCAACTGGTCAAGGCCAACGGCTGGATCGAGGGCCTGACCATCGCCTCCATCATCCTGGGGGTGCTGGTGGGCGGGCAACTGGTGGGGCCCACCCTCTCGAGCTGGCTGCTGTCGTTTGACTTGCCCCTGGTCGACACCGGCATCGAATCGGGCCCGCAGGCAGCCATCCTGGTGCTGGTGGTGGTGTACATGGTTGCCGCCTGGTTCAACACCCGCATCCCCCTGACCGGCGTGGAGCTGCTGCCCATGCGCGTCAAGCCCGAGCACTCGCTGATGCGCAACCTCGTCGACCTGCTGCCTGACTTCTGGCACTGCAACATGCGCCTGTGGCAGGACAAGCTGGGACAGATTTCACTGGCCACCACCACCTTGTTCTGGGGCGTGAGTGGCAACCTGCGCTACATCGTGCTGGCCTGGAGCGCAGCGGCCCTGGGTTACAGCACGACACAGGCGTCATCGTTGGTGGGCGTGGTCGCCATCGGCACGGCGGTGGGCGCGGTGGTGGCGTCCTTGCGCATGCGCCTGGTGCAGGCCACACGGGTGATCCCCCTGGGCATTGCCATGGGCTTGCTGGTGCTGGGCATGAACTTCATCCACGACGTGTGGGTGGCTGCGCCCTTCCTGGTGCTGCTCGGCGGCCTGGGCGGCTTCCTGGTGGTGCCCATGAACGCCTTGCTGCAGCACCGCGGTCACAACCTCATGGGCTCCGGTCGGTCCATTGCCGTGCAAAACTTCAACGAGCAGGCCTGCATTCTGGTTTTGGGCGGTCTCTACACCTTCTCCACCGGCGTGGGCTTGAGTTCATTCGGAGCCATTTCGATGTTCGGCCTGCTGGTGGCCAGCATGATGTGGGCGATCCTGCGCTGGCACCAGTACAACCGGCGTGTGCACCACGACGAGTTGCATCGCCTGCACGAAATCGCCCGCAATGACAACCTGCATGGCTGATGACTTCACTGAACAACTTCACCGTTCGCCGCATCGACGGCTCTGAGCTGGCACTGTCGTCGCTGACGGGCCAGGTGGTCCTGATCGTCAACACCGCCAGCGCCTGTGGTTTCACGCCCCAGTTTGCCGGCTTGCAAACGCTGCACGACACCTATGCCGCGCGTGGTCTGGCGGTGCTGGGATTTCCCTGCAACCAGTTTGGCGGCCAGGACCCGGGCAGTGCCGAGCAGATTCAGGCGTTTTGCCAGATGAACTATGGCGTGACCTTCCCCATGATGGCCAAGGTGTGCGTGAATGGCGAGCAGGCCGATCCGCTGTTTCAGTGGATCAAGGCCGAGGCGCCCGGCTTGCTGGGGAGCCAGGCGATCAAGTGGAATTTCACCAAGTTTCTGGTGGGGCGCGATGGCCGCGTGATCCGGCGTTATGCGCCACAGGACACCCCGGCCAAATTGGCCCAGGACATCGAAGCCGCCTTGCAGGCCTGACCCTGAAGCCCGCGGGCTTCAGGCAGACGTCAACACCTGATCCACCAGCTCCACCCAGTGCCGCACCGGCACATCACTGCCACTTTGCAAGTGGGTGATGCAGCCGATATTGGCGCTCAGAATGGCTCGGGGTTGCAGGGCATTCAAATGGCCGAGCTTGCGATCCCGCAGTTGATAGGCAATCTCTGGATTGAGCACGCTGTAGGTGCCCGCCGAGCCACAGCACAGGTGTGACTCGCTGGCGGCCACCTGGACTTGAAAGCCCAAGGCCGTCATGTGTGTCTCCACGCCCCCCTTGAGTTGCTGCCCGTGCTGCAAGGTGCATGGCGGGTGATACGCCACCACGCCTGCGGCCTGCACCGCCTCGGGCCTGAGTTGCTCTTTCAGGGAAGGGAGCAATTGCGGCAACAACTCGCTCAGATCCCGCGTGAGGGCACTGATGCGCTGCGCCTTGTCGGCATAAGCAGGATCATCGCGCAGCACATGGCCGTAGTCCTTCACCATCACGCCGCAGCCCGAGGCGTTCATCACGATGGCCTCGACCTCGCCCGATTCGACCCATGGCCACCAGGCGTCGATGTTGGCGCGCATCTGTGCCGTGCCGCCTGTCTGATCATTGAGGTGAAATTTCAAGGCGCCACAGCATCCCGCCTGCGACGCCACCACGGTCTGCAGTCCGCAGGCATCGAGCACGCGTGCGGTGGCGCTGTTGATGGAGGGGCTCATGCTGGGCTGCACGCAGCCGGTGAGCATCAGCACCTTGCGGGCGTGTTCGCGCGTGGGCCACACGCCCGCATCGCGCGACTCGGGCACCTTGGCCTTGAGCGACTCGGGCAGCAAGCCTCGCAATGACTGGCCGAGTTTCATGGCCGGTGCGAAGAGCGAAGACGACAACCCTTCCTTGAGCGCCCAGCGCACCAGCCTCTCGCCAGCGGGGCGCTCCACTTTGGCATCCACCAGCTTGCGGCCGATGTCCACCAGGTGTCCGTATTGCACGCCACTGGGGCAGGTGCTCTCGCAGTTGCGGCAGGTCAGGCAGCGATCCAGGTGTTGCTGCGTCTTGCGCGTGGGCTCGGCGCCCTCCAGCACCTGTTTGATGAGGTAGATGCGGCCACGCGGGCCGTCGAGCTCATCGCCCAGCAGTTGGTAGGTAGGGCAGGTGGCGGTGCAAAACCCACAGTGCACGCACTTGCGCAAAATGGATTCGGCTTCGCGGCCATCGGGGGTGTTGAGGTATTCAGGTGAGAGTTGGGTTTGCATGGCTCACTCCTGCGGCGCACGGTCCAGGCCCAGGCGCCCGGTGTCAAACACCCCTTGCGGGTCGAATTGCGCCTGCAAGGCCCGCTGCAGCCGATGCTGCACCGGCGCGAGCGGCATGAACACGCCCACCTCGCGATCCACCTCTGGGTGGGCCTGGCTGGGCCGCCACAGGGTCGCATGACCGCCCTGCTCGCGCGCCAGCGCGCGCAAAGCCAGCGCCGCGCTGGCCGGCGCCCAGCACCAGCGTTGCGCGCCGTGCCATTCCACCAAGGTGGCCGAGGGCAGCGCCAAAGCCGGCGCGGTGGCTGGTAAGGACAAACGCCACAAGGCGTGATCGGGGGCTGGTGCCTGGGTGAAAAACGCATCGGTATGGTCCCGACAGCGCTCCCACCACGACTGGGCCTGTTCTTCGTCCAGCGGCATGGCGCTATGCCCCGATGCCGCGAGGTGGGATTGCATGACCGGTATGGCCGCCTGCACCGCTGCCAGCGCGCCACGCAGCCGCACGATCAGGTAGCCATCGTCGGTGGGTTCGCCGCGCGCCACGCTGCCGTTGGCGGACAAGTCGTTGGCCCCCAGGGACACGGGCGCCCAGCTGCTGGCATTGAGCGGCAAGGGCAGGCCCGCCCAGCGTTGCAACTGGTCGAGCGCCGCCGCCTGTTTCATGCGAACCACAAAACTCGATTGCGCGGGCGGCACGGGCAGCACCTTCAAGGACACCTCGGTGATGAGGCCGAGCTGTCCCATCGAACCCGCGAGCGCGCGCGAGACGTCATAGCCCGCCACATTCTTCATGACCTGACCGCCAAAGCGCAACAACTCGCCACGGCCATTGATGAGCTCGGCCCCGAGCACGTAGTCGCGCACACCGCCCACGCTGGCGCGTGCAGGACCGGCCAGGCCACTGGCGACCATGCCGCCCACGGTGGCAGGCGCACCGTTGAAACGAGGGGGTTCAAAGGGCAAGCATTGGCCTTGTTCGGCCAGCAGACTTTCCAGCGACGCCAAGGCGGTGCCGCTGCGCACGGTGACCACCAGTTCGCTCGGCTCGTAGCTCAGCACCCCGTCCCACACCAACGTGGACAGCGGCTCGCCGCGAGGCGTCTCTCCATGGAAGGCTTTGCTGCCTTGCCCCTGAACGGACAAGACACGACCCTGCGCGGCGGCGGCACGAATCTGGTCGCACCAGTCAGACAATGAGTTGTGCATGATGAGGATGGTAGCGCCTGTCGCAACCGGCGAGCCAAGCGGGGCTCGACAACCCCAGACCGTGTCAGGTCGACCCCAGCAACTGGGCGAAACGGGGCAGGTCCACGTTGCCGCCGCTGATCACGATGCCGACCCGCCGGCCCTGCAAGTCGAGTCCGGCGTGACAGGCCGCGGCCAGGGTCAGGCAGCCGGTGGGCTCGACCACCATCTTCATGCGCTCGGCATAAAAGCACATGGCCTCGACCAACTGGTCATCGGTCACGGTCAGGATGTCGTCGACATGGCGGCGAATGATCTCGAAGGTGAGCTCACCCACCAGCGGCGTTTGCGCCCCATCGGCAATGGTGCGCGGCGTCGGAATTCGCACCCGCTCGCCACGACGAAACGATTGCTGCACGTCATTGCCCGCCTCGGGCTCCACACCATACACCTGGCAGCGCGGTGACAAGGCGCGCGCTGACAACGCGCTGCCACTGAGCAAGCCACCCCCGCCCAGGCACACCAGCAACACATCGAGTTCGCCCACGTCCTCGAACAGCTCCATCGCCGCCGTGCCCTGACCACACAGCACATCGGGGTGGTCAAACGGCGGGATGAAGGTGCGCCCTTCCCGCGTGGCCAACTCGCGGGCGATGGCCATCGCATCCTCGTTGTAGCGGTCGTAGCCCACCACGGTGGCACCGTAGCCCTGGGTGGCCGCCAGCTTGGCGGGCGAGGCGTCGTGAGGCATGACCAGGGTAGCCGACAGACCCAGTATCTGCGCCGACAGGGCCACGGCCTGGGCGTGGTTGCCCGAGGAATAGGCCACCACCCCCGCGCGTCGCTGCTCGGGGGTCAGACGGGAAAGGGCATTGAAGGCGCCGCGAAACTTGAACGCCCCCATGCGCTGAAAGTTCTCGCACTTGAAAAACAGCTGCGCGCCCAGGCGCTGTTCCAGGGTGGCCGAGCGCAGCACCGGGGTGCGGTGCGCGTAGCCATGCAGACGCTGGGCCGCTGCACGCACATCATCGAATGTGGGCAGCGCCAGCGTCATGCGTGTCAACGATCAGCGGGCGACGACGCGTACCATCTCGAGGCACTTGTTGGAGTAGCCCCACTCGTTGTCGTACCAGCTCACCACCTTGATGAAGGTCTTGTCCAGGGCGATGCCGGCTTCGGCATCGAACACGCTGGTGCACGACTCGCCACGGAAGTCGGTCGCCACCACCTTGTCTTCGGTGTAGCCCAGCACGCCCTTGAGCGCGCCCAGGCTCTGGGCCTTCATCTCGGCGCAGATCTCTTTGTAATCGGCCTCCTTGACCAGCTCGACCGTCAGGTCCACCACCGACACGTCGGAGGTGGGCACGCGGAAGGACATGCCGGTGAGCTTCTTGTTGAGCTCGGGGATCACCACGCCCACGGCCTTGGCCGCACCGGTGGAGCTGGGGATGATGTTTTCCAGAATGCCTCGGCCACCGCGCCAGTCTTTGTTGGACGGGCCGTCGACGGTTTTCTGGGTGGCGGTGGCGGCGTGCACCGTGGTCATCAGACCGCGCTTGATGCCCCACTTGTCGTGCAGCACCTTGGCCACGGGGGCCAGGCAATTGGTGGTGCACGACGCGTTGGAGATGATGGCCTGGCCAGCGTAGGTCTTGTCGTTGACGCCGAACACGAACATCGGCGTGTCGTCCTTGGACGGAGCGGACATGATGACCTTCTTGGCACCCGCAGCCAGGTGCTTCTCGGCCGAGGCCTTGTCCAGGAACAGGCCGGTGGCTTCCACCACGATGTCGGCGCCAATCTCGTTCCACTTCAGCGCAGCGGGGTCACGCTCGGCGGTCAGGCGGATTTTCTTGCCGTTGACCACCAGGGTGTTGCCCTCGACGGACACTTGCCCTTTGAAGCGGCCGTGCACGCTGTCGTACTTGAGCATGTAGGCGAGGTAGTCGGGTTCGAGCAGGTCGTTGATGCCCACGACTTCGATGTCGGAGAAGTTTTCAACAGCGGCGCGAAACACCATCCGTCCGATGCGGCCAAAGCCGTTGATGCCAATCTTGATGCTCATGGAACAGTCCTCTCAATAAAAAAAACGAATCCGGAAAACTCAGCGCTGCAACACGGCCTGCACCGTGTCGGCGACGTTCTCGGGGGTAAAGCCAAAATGCTTGAACAAAGCACCCGCCGGGGCTGACTCGCCGAAGCAGTCGATGCCCACCACGGCAGACACGCCGTATTTCCACCAGCCGTCGGTGGAGCCCATTTCAACCGCGACGCGCGGCAGCTTGGCCGGCAGCACCTCCAGCTTGTAGGCAGCGCTTTGACGGTCAAAGGTGGTGGTGCTGGGCATGGAGACCACGCGCACGGCGATCTTGCGCTGCGCCAGCAAGGCCTGGGCCTTGAGGGCGAGTTGCACTTCGGAGCCGGTGGCGATGATGACGGCCTGCGCGGCGCGCTTGAGGCCAACCTCGGAGGGCTCGGCCACCACGTAGGCGCCCTTGCTGATGGCATCCAGACCGGCTGCATCGGGCGCGGCGGCGCAACTGCCCTTGGGCAGATACGGCACGTTCTGACGGCTCAGCAGTAGGGCGGTCGGGCCTTTTCGGTTTTGCAGGGCCACGGCCCAGGCCACCGTGGTCTCGGCGGTGTCAGCCGGGCGCCAGACGTCCAGGTGGGGAATCAGGCGCAGGCTGGCCGCATGCTCGATCGACTGGTGGGTGGGGCCGTCCTCGCCCAGACCGATGGAGTCGTGGGTGAACACGTGGACCAGACGCGTCTTCATGAGCGCAGCCATGCGGATGGCGTTGCGACTGTAGTCGCTGAAGGTGAGGAAGGTGCCGCCGTAGGGGATGTAGCCGCCATGCAGCGCCACCCCGTTCATGATGGCCGCCATGCCGAACTCGCGCACGCCGTAGTTGATGTGGCGGCCGCCCTGGCCGTTGGCGTTCTTGACCACCTGGCCGGCCTGGTCAAAACGCAGCGCCGGGGTGGACGAGGTGTTGGTGAGGTTGGAGCCGGTCAGGTCGGCGCTGCCGCCCAGGAGTTCGGGCAGGCCGGCGGTGAAGGCCTCCAGCGCCAACTGGCTGGCCTTGCGCGTGGCGACCGTCTCAGCCTTGGTGTGGGCCGCCAGCACGGCGTCGACCACGCGCTGCGAGAAGTCGCGCGGCAGGTCACCGGCCATGCGGCGAACCAGTTCAGCGGCCAGCGCCGGGTGAGCGCTCTTGTAGGCCTTGAAGCGGGTGTCCCACTCGCTTTCCTGCGCTTTGCCGCGGGCCTTGGCGTCCCAGTCGGCATACACCTCGCGCGGGATGTCAAAGGGGGCATGGTTCCAGCCCAGGGCCTGGCGGGTGAGTGCGATTTCTTCGGCCCCCAGCGGCTCGCCGTGGGCTTTGGACGTGTTGGCGCGGTTGGGGCTGCCCTTGCCGATGTGGGTGCGGCAGATGATGAGGGTGGGACGCTCAGGGCTGATGCGCGCAGCGGCGATCGCCTGGCTCACCGCGGTTGTGTCGTGGCCGTCCACCGGGCCCAGCACCTGCCAACCATAGGCTTCGAAGCGCTGGGCGGTGTTGTCGGCAAACCAGGGCGTGACCTGGCCGTCGATGGAAATGCCGTTGTCGTCGTACAGCGCGATCAGCTTGTTGAGCTTCCAGGCGCCCGCCAGCGAGCAGGCCTCGTGGCTGACGCCCTCCATCAGGCAACCATCGCCCATGAACACATAGGTGTGGTGGTCGATGACGGTATGGCCGTCGCGGTTGAATTCGGCGGCCAGCAGTTTTTCCGCGAGCGCCATGCCCACCGCATTGGTGATGCCCTGGCCCAGCGGTCCGGTGGTGGTTTCCACGCCCGGGGTCACGCCCACTTCGGGGTGACCGGCGGTCTTGCTGTGGAGCTGGCGGAAGTTGCGCAGCTCGCTCATGGGCAGGTCGTAGCCGGTGAGGTGCAGCAGCGCGTAGATGAGCATCGAGCCATGGCCGTTGGACAGCACAAAGCGGTCGCGGTCGATCCAGTGCGGGTTGCGCGGGTTGTGGCGCAAATGATCTCCCCACAGGGCCACGGCCATGTCGGCCATGCCCATGGGCGCGCCGGGGTGGCCGGAGTTGGCTTGCTGGACGGCGTCCATTGCCAACGCACGGATTGCGTTGGCCATCGAGGAGGTATTGGCCATGGTGTTTGGGTAGGGGGGGGTGGAGGGAGCAGGGGAAACCCGGAATTTTAGCGGCGCGCCGGGCCCGATCGGTACACTTGGCTGACACCTGGGCACCGGGCTGATGCGCGGGCCCTGCTCTCCGCCGCGCCTCACCCACGCCTCGATCATCTTCCTGCTGACCCGCCTCGCGAACTGTCCCTCGATCTGCTGTGCTGCGCGCACCCCCTCCCGTCCGTCATGTCCACCCAACCGACCCCCCAGTCCTCTCTATCTCCCCTGACTCCCGACACCGCGCGGGCCCCAGCCATGCTGCTGGCGGCCGGTCGAGGCGAGCGCATGCGGCCCCTGACGGACGTCACGCCCAAGCCCTTGCTGGCCGTGCGTGGCCGGCCCTTGATGGCATGGTGCCTGCAACGCATGGCCGAGGGCGGCCTTCAGGACGTGGTCATCAACACCGCCTGGTTGGGCGAGCAAATTCCTGCTGCGCTGGGCAACAGGTGGCAGCCCGACGGGTCACAACGCCCCCTGCAACTGCGCTATTCGCACGAAGGCCAAGACTTTGGGGGGGCTCTGGAAACCGCCGGTGGCATCGCTCGAGCCCTGCCCTGGCTGGATGAGGTGTTCTGGGTGGCAGCCGGGGATGTGTTGGCACCGGACTTTCGTTTTGACCCCAGCGCCCGGGCCCGCCTGGCCGCCTCACCCTGCCTGGCCCACCTGTGGCTGGTGCCCAACCCGCCACACAACCCCCGGGGCGACTTCGGGCTGTCGGACCAGGGACTGGCGCTCAACCTGCCGGCCGATCACCCGGGGCCACGGTACACCTTCAGCACCCTCGCGTTGTACAAGCAGGCCTTCTTCGCGCCGCCGTGGTGCGATATCCCGCGCGGCAACCCGCAGGGCGTCAAATCGCCGTTGGCCCCCCTGCTGCGACACGCCATGGACCATGGACTGGTGAGTGCCAGCCTGTACACCGGCGACTGGACCGATGTGGGCACGCCCGAGCGATTGGCCGGGCTCAACCAGGCCTGAGCCCCAGCCCGCATCAGGGCCAAACGGGGCCTGCACCGGTTCAACCGGCACAGGGGTCACAATGGAGGGTCGACTGATTTGCACAGCACCTCTCGGGCGCTGACTTGCCGCACCATGACCCTGACCCCCGCGCTTCGCGACCTGTACGCCCAACGACGCCTGCACCTGGCACAACAGCTCGGCCCGGGTGGCATTGCCCTGGTTCCCACCGCACCCTCGTATCCGCGTAACCGCGACAGCGAGTTTCCGTACCGCCACGACAGTTACTTCTACTACCTGTGCGGCTTCACCGAGCCGCAAGCCTGGTTGCTCATCACGGCCGAGGGCGAGACCACCCTGTTGTGCCAACCCAAGGACCTGGAGCGCGAAATCTGGGACGGCTATCGACTGGGCCCCGACGCCGCGCCCACGGCCCTGGGCGTGCAACACGCGGCCTCCAGCCAGGAACTCGAGCAACGCTTGCCGCGCCTGCTGGAAAACCGCCAGACCGTCTGGTATCCCTTTGCCACCCACGCCGGCTTGCCGCAGCGCATTGACGGCTGGCTGTCCACCGTGCGCTCGCGCGTGCGCTTTGGCGTGCAATGCCCGAACCAGCAGCGCGATCTGTGCGGCCTGCTCGATGAGATGCGTCTGGTCAAGGATGACCACGAGCTCGACCTGATGCGCCGCGCCGCGCGCATCAGCGCCGACGCCCACGTGCGCGCCATGCAGGTGTGTGCCCGCCGCCTGCGCGCCGGCGACACCGTGCGCGAATACCACCTGGACGCCGAGCTGCTGCACGAGTTCCGCACCCACGGCTCGCAGTTCCCCGCTTATGGCTCCATCGTGGCCGCCGGCGCCAACGCCTGTGTGCTGCACTACCGGGCTGATGCCGCCGAGATTCGTGACGGCGAGCTGGTGCTGATCGACGCCGGCTGCGAGCTCGACGGCTACGCCAGCGACATCACCCGCACCTTCCCGGCCAATGGCCGCTTCACGGCGGCGCAGCGCGACTTGTATGACCTGGTGCTGGCCAGTCAGGTGGCGGCCGTGCAAGCCACCCGAGCGGGCGCGCGCTTCACCGACCCGCACGATGCCACCGTGCGTGTGCTGGCCCAGGGGCTGCTGGATCTGGGTTTGTTGCAAACGCAGGTGCACGGCAGCGTGGACGATGTGATCGAGCAGCGCCACTATTTCCGTTTTTATATGCACCGCACGGGTCACTGGCTGGGGATGGACGTGCACGACTGCGGCAGCTACGTCGAACCCGGCGAAGCTGCACGCGGCACCCCACGTCGAGACCCGTTGTCGGGCGAAACCATCAACGACCGCCCGAGCCGCATCCTGCGACCGGGCATGGTGACCACGATCGAGCCCGGGCTGTACGTGCGCGCGGCCGACGACGTGCCCCCGGCCTTCTGGAACCTGGGCATTCGTATCGAGGACGACGCGGTGATCACCCCCGAGGGCTGCGAACTCATCACGCGCGATGTGCCGGTGGACCCCAACGCCATCGAGGCCCTGATGAGAGGTTGACCTCGCGACCGCCCCTTGAACTCACGCCTACAATCATTTCCCCTCGCCAGGCAGCGCCACGACTGACCTGACCGCCTCTGGAGACCGTTTCATGAATGACAAGACCTCAAAGGATCCGCGCGCCGAAGCCCGCGCCGAACTGCGCCGCGCCGCGCTCGAATACCACGAGTTCCCCACACCGGGCAAAGTCGCGATCCACGCCACCAAGCAGCTGGTGAACCAGCACGATCTGGCGCTGGCGTACTCGCCCGGCGTTGCTGCACCGTGCGAGGAAATCGTCAAGGACCCCAATGCCGCCTACAAATACACCAGCCGGGGCAACCTGGTGGCGGTCATCACCAACGGCACGGCGGTGCTGGGTCTGGGCGATATCGGCCCCCTGGCGGCCAAGCCGGTGATGGAGGGCAAGGGGGTCTTGTTCAAGAAGTTTGCCGGCATCGATGTCTTCGACCTCGAGATCAATGAAAAGGATCTGGACCGGCTGGTGGATGTCATCGCAGCGCTGGAGCCCACGTTTGGCGGCATCAACCTCGAAGACATCAAGGCCCCTGACTGTTTCTACGTCGAGCGCAAGTTGCGCGAGCGCATGAAGATCCCCGTCTTCCACGACGACCAGCACGGCACTGCCATCGTGGTCGGTGCCGCGGTGCTCAACGGCCTGAAGGTGGTGGGCAAATCGCTCTCGGAGATCAAACTGGTCACCTCGGGCGCCGGTGCCGCCGCGCTGGCCTGCCTGAACCTGCTGGTGAAGCTGGGTATTCCGCGCAAGAACATCTTCGTCACCGACCTCGCCGGTGTGGTGTACGAAGGCCGCACCGAATTGATGGACGAGGACAAGATCCAGTTCGCCCAGCCCACCTCGGCGCGCACCCTGGCCGATGTCATTGCCGGCGCCGATGTGTTCCTGGGCCTGTCGGCTGGCGGCGTGCTCAAGCCCGAGATGGTGCGCAGCATGGCGACCAAGCCGGTGATCCTGGCCCTGGCCAACCCCACCCCGGAAATCCTGCCCGAGGAGGTCAAGGCCGTGCGTGACGACGCCATCATGGCCACGGGGCGCTCCGACTACCCCAACCAGGTCAACAACGTCCTGTGCTTTCCCTACATCTTCCGGGGCGCACTGGACGCGGGTGCCACCACCATCACCGACGCGATGGAGATCGCGGCGGTTCACGCCATCGCCGAGCTGGCCCAGGCCGAGCAAAGCGAGGTGGTCGCCGCCGCCTACGCCGGTGAGCAACTGGTGTTTGGCGAGGAATACCTGATCCCCAAGCCCTTCGACCCGCGCCTGATGATGAAGATCGCACCGGCCGTGGCACAAGCCGCCGCCGACAGCGGCGTGGCCAGCCGCCCCATTGCGGACATGGCCGCCTACCGCGAACGGCTGCAAGGTTTTGTCTACGCTTCGGGCTCCGCCATGAAGCCCATTTATGCGGCCGCCAAGCGGGGGGGGCGCCAGCGCGTGGCCTACGCCGAGGGCGAAGAGGAACGCGTGCTGCGCGCGGTGCAGATCGTGGTCGACGAGCGGCTGGCCAAGCCCACGCTGATCGGACGTCCGGCGGTGATTGCCGCACGCATCGCCAAATTCGGGCTGCGCCTGAAGGAAGGCGTGGATTACGACGTGGTCAACGTCGAGCTGGACGACCGTTACCGCGACTTCTGGCAGACCTACCACCGCCTGACCGAACGCAAGGGCGTGACCGAACAGCTGGCCAAGATCGACATGCGCCGTCGCCTGTCACTGATCGGCACCATGCTGCTGCACAAGGGCGATGTGGACGGTCTGATCTGCGGCACCTGGAGCACCCCGGATGTGCACCTGCGCTATGTCGATCAGGTGATCGGCCATCGCCCGGGTGTGTCGACGTATGCCTGCATGAACGGTCTGCTGCTGCCTGACCGCCAGGTGTTCCTGGTCGACACCCACATCAATTACGACCCCACCGCCGAGCAACTGGCTGAAATCACCCTCATGGCGGCCGAGGAGATGCGCCGCTTCGGCATTCTCCCCAAGGCGGCGCTGCTGTCGCACTCGAACTTTGGCAGCAGCGACCACCCCTCGGCGGTCAAGATGCGCCAGACGCTGGCCCTGGTTCAGCAACGTGCCCCCTGGCTGGAAATCGACGGCGAGATGCACGGCGACCTGGCCCTGGACGGCGCCTCGCGCAAGGCCCTGATGCCCAACGGCACCCTGGAAGGCAACGCCAACCTGCTGGTCTTGCCCAACCTGGACGCCGCCAACATCGCCTACAACCTGCTCAAGACAGCGGCGGGCGGCAACATCGCCATTGGCCCGGTGCTCCTGGGCGCGGCCAAACCCGTGCATATCCTGACCGCCAGCACCACCGTGCGTCGTATCGTCAACATGACGGCCCTGACCGTGGCGGATGCCAGCGCATTGCGCTAACGCTTTTTCATAGCTAGCACCCACTAGCTTCTGAGAAATCCCCCCTATTCGGTCCCCGAATAGGGGAATTGGCTTGCCTTTTGAAGGCTTTTCCACCAAAATAGCGTTCTGAATTCGGGGTAAACCCGAATCAAAGTGTTTGTTGCAGAGCAACATGCCCGCAAAGCCCAAGGCCCAGCGGGCGCAAGGCTCGACATTCGTTACCTCAGGACCCTAGCGGAGATGGATATGCCACTTCGTACCGTTAAAAGCAATATCGTTCAGTCCATTCGTGCCTTTCGTGTCAGCGACCTCCAGGAAGCTGCTCTCGAACTGGGTCACCACTTCTTGTATGCCAACCTGGCCCAGGCCCAGAGCAAGCAGGACGTTCTCGACTTGATTGCTCAACAGTTCACTTTCCCGACCCAGACCAGCAAGAATTTCGATGCCTTGTATGACGGCATGACGGATCCGCTGCACAAGTCCGGACAGCAGCCGGGGTTCATTGTGGTGCTCGAGCACATCCCTGCCCACGCCAAATTCGACAAGGAAGCGCGCGAGCAGCTGCTCGACGTATTCCGTGAAGCCTCCGACTTCTGGGCGGACCGCAAGGTGTCCTTCCGCTGTTTCTACTCGTTCTCGGTGGCCCGCGCCCCGTCCAGCACCGCCGAGCGCGCTGCCGACGCCCCCGAAACCCAGGGCATCGAACTGGGTGATGCTGGCGAAAAAATGCCCACCGACAAGCTGGTGGACATCTCCCCGATGGCGCTGCGCATGAGCAGCCCGTTCAACGCCGGCTACTGGCTGGCGGCCGCCTGATCTGACCGGCCGGCTTGCACGCCGGCCGCTACCAGGCGCTGGGTCAGGGCCACATACTCCTCCACCGGCACCTCTTCTGCACGGCGTTGCAGGTCAAACGCCACCTCCGCCCCTTGGTTCTGCAGCCAACGGCCCAGGCTATGGCGGAGCAACTTGCGGCGCTGGCTGAAGGCTTCGCGCACCACCACACTCAACAGGTTGACGTTCAAGTCGGCGGGTGCCTCGCGGGGCACCATGCGGACCACGGCGCTGTCCACCCGCGGGGGCGGGTCGAACGCCGAGGGTGGCACATGCAGGACCGATTCCATGTCATATCGCCACTGCAGCATCACGCTCAAGCGCCCGTAGGCGCCCGTGCTGGGTTGGGCCACCATGCGGTCGACCACCTCCTGTTGCAGCATGAAGTGCTGATCGGCGATCGCATCGACATGGTTCAGCAAATGGAACAGGATGGGTGAAGAGATGTTGTAGGGCAAATTGCCCACCACCCGCAACCGACCCCGCCCCCAGCGTGCGGCCCAAGCGGAAAAATCCACCGTTAACACGTCGGCCTGCACCACTTCCAGTCCGGCGCGGGTCTGCAGGCGCGCCGCCAGATCCCGGTCCAGCTCGATCACACCCAGGTGACCGACACGCTCCAGCAAGGGTTGCGTCATGGCCGCGAGCCCAGGGCCGATCTCGACCATGGGCTGGCCGGCACGCGGATCAATGGCACGCACAATGGCGTCCAGGACAGCCTGGTCCGTCAGGAAGTGCTGGCCAAAGCGCTTGCGCGCAATATGCTTCATCACCCGGTCATCCGCCGTGACTATTGCGGCGGGTCACGCAGCTCGACGTAGGCACGGCCACGAACCTCCCGTGCCCAGGTCTGAAAGGTCTCTTCGAACTTGCTCTCGCGCAAGGCGTTGCGCGCCAACTCCCGTTGTTCACGCATCGACATCTCGGTTTTACGCCGCTCCAGCACCTGGATGAGATGCACGCCAAAGCGAGACACCAGGGGATCGGAGATTTCCTGCAGGGCCAGTCGGTTCATGACCTCCTCGAACTCGGGCACGAACATGCCCGGGTTGGCCCAGCCCAGATCGCCCCCAGCACTGGCGCTCCCGTCTTGCGAATGTTCGCGCGCGAGCTGGGCAAAGTCAGCCTTTGCGCCTTCTATCGCCCGCTTCATCCGCGTCAATTCGGCCCGTGCTACGTTCACGCTCATTTGCCCACCGGGACGCAACAGGATATGACGCGCATGGGTTTGCACCATGGTGGCGGCCGAATCAACCGACCCGCGCTCCAGTACCTTGAGAATATGAAAGCCCGCTCCGGAGCGGACGGGGCCCACCACGGCACCGACTGGCCGCTGGCGCACCGCCTCGACAAACAAGGTCGGGTAGCGGTCCTGCGAGCGCATGCCCATCTGGCCACCTGAGGCACGGTCTGAGGCCGCCGACAGGGTGCGGGCCAACTGCGCAAAGTCTTCTCCGCTCTGAGCCCGCCGGAGCACCTCGCGGGCCTGGGCCTCGCTTTGACTGATTTGCTGCGGCGTGGCGTTGTCGGGCAGCGCAATCAGGATTTGCGCCAGACTCAACTCCTGTCGCCCTTCCTGCTGCAACTGACGCTCACGCAAGTACTGGTCAATTTCCTGGTCGGTGGGGCGAATCCGCGGCGTGACCTCGCGCTCACGCAAGCGCTGCAGGGTGAGCTGGTTGCGCATGTCCTGCCGCCATTGTTTCAGCACCACCCCCGACCGCTCGAGTTGCGTGCGCAATTGCTCGGTCGTCATCTGCGCGCGTTCGGCCGCGCTGTCCTCCGCCTGCAACACCTCGGCATCGCTCACCGTGACACCGATTTCCTGTGCCCACTGCAGCTGGGCCTTTTCCTGCACCAGCTGATCCAACACCTCACTCAACAACTGCTCACGCGGCGGTGGGCGCTGTCCCTGCTGACGCAATTGCGCCTCGATGCCCTGGGCTCGAACCGACACTTCCAGGTTGGTGATGGGCTCGCTGCCCACCACGGCCACGATGAAATCCGAAGACAAGCGTTGAGACGCCGGCGTCGGCAACGGCAGCAGTATGGGCGAGGACAACGGCCGCAAGGCGCCACCCTGGGCGGGCGCACGCAGCCCCTGCGCCCACAGTGTCTGCGTCACCAGCAGTGCCAGCCCCAGCTGACAGACGCGGAACCAAAATCGGGACGAACTAAAGAACATCATCAACGGTCAATCGTATTGGCCAAATCGGCTGGGAGGCGACACCTGATCGCGCAGATACTGGTAGCGCGGAATTTGGGTCCTGAGAGTGCCCAACGGATTGGGTCCCACTCGTGTGAAGCCTGAAAATTCCAACTGAAACATCAGCCGCTGGTTCGCCTGGTTGGCGGCAATTTGCAACCGCTCAAACACCACTCGCCCCAGCCAGCAACCTGCATCGTACTCGACTCCCAGCACCGCATCGACCATCTTGCCTTCGTTCAGGTTGTAGTTGAGCCGTCCGACGGCATACCACTGGTCCTCGCCCAGACCTCGCCCGGGCCCCTGGTCACGCCCCGCGGCACCCCACAGGGCTTTGATCGGCCACTGCCAGGCGGTGTCGATCAGCTCGCTGCTTTGCTGGGTGGACGGGTCCACCTGATAGCGGTACGCGGCCGACAACACCCGGTAATTGCCCGGCACATAGCGGGTCCCGGCGGTGGTGCGCATGGAGCGCGAGGCCTTGGGGTTGTATTGCACGGTGGAGTCGACTTGCCAGGACGGGTTGACCTGCACCATGGCGCCCGCAAGCACATCACTCAAGCGCTCCGAGACCGGTTCGGTTTCCGTGGGTAGCAACACGTTTTGGTCCTTGAACCGCAGGCGCTGGGCCAGGCCAAACCGAGCCAACTCCACGCCGCTGGCCGGGTCGATGAAGCGTGAGGTGGCCCCCAGCGTCATCAGCTTGTTGTCGGCGATCCGGTCCTGCCCGACAAAGGCGTTTTCGCTGTACACCGAGGCGAAGTTGTAGTCGTAGCGTCCAGTGTCGTACAGCGGCAAGCTGCTCTGATCCCGGTACGGTGTGTTCACATAGAACAGCCGTGGCTCGAGGGTCTGGATCGCCGAGCGCCCCCCCCAGGTGGCGGGGCGCTCGAGTCGGGTGGTGGCGTCCAGGCTGAAGGTGGGAATGGACAGGCTGGTCGAGGTGGGCCCCACATTGGGCGCATTCGCCGTGAGCGTGTCAAATTGATAGCTGCGCGAGTGCATCATGAATTTGGGCGTCACCGTGCCCAGGGCGAAATTCATGGGATAGGACACACGCGCCAGCGAGTACACGCGCTGGGCATTGGGCTGGCAATCGGTGGTGCCCGGTGCACAGGCCATGGCGCGATCAAACCGCGAGTAATCCGCTTCAAAGCCCACGTCCACCCCCCGCCCCAGCGACCCCTGGTAGCGCGTGAAGAGTTGCGGCATGCGATCAAAGGGCGGCGTGATGGGGGCCGTCGGGTCCTGCAAGGTCTGCCAGTGCAGCGTGCGAAAGGCCGTGGTGAACGGCCCATGCTCCCAGTTGAGTTGCAGGTCGCTGGGCAAGATGCGCTGTGTGAGGGTGGGAGACAGGCGGGTGAAGTCACGCCAGTAGTTGTCGTCGCTGACCCGGTTGAGGTTGAGGGTCATGTTCACGCGCTCGGACCCCAGATCGAGCCAGCCCGCATGGGTTTGCGCCAGCCCCCAGCGACTGCGCTCGCGCAGCAAGTCGTTGGGCATGTAGTCCAGGCGGAACTGGCCGCGAAAATCGGGCGACTGACTCTCCAGGTAGCGAAACTCGGCGCCCACATTGACGCCGCGCTTGGACCACACCGTGTTGTACAGGGTGAGGTCGCGGTTGGGGGCGATGTCCCAATAAAACGGCTGGGTGTATTCCGCCCCGCCAATGTTGTCCACACCGATCACCGGGGGCAGCAAACCGGATCGGCGTTCGCTGTTCATCGGGAAAGACAGCGAGGGCACGGGCAGGATCGGCACGCCCTTGAATTGCAGCGATGCCCCCTCGGCCCGCGCTTCATTGAGCTCGGTGTTGAACTCGATGCGTTGGGCCTTGAGCAGCCAGTCGGGCAGCCAGCTCGGACCGGGTTTGCGCGCACAGGTGGTGAACGTGGTCTGGTGGATCACCGCTCGGTTCTCATCGATGAAGTCGATGCGCCGGGCCTGACCGTTAGCCTGGTTGCGCAGAAACTGAAAGCTGGGTTCGGTGAAAAATCCCTCAAAGGTGTCGACCTGCAACTCCAGCAGCGGACCCTGAAAGCGGTTGCCACCCCGGTTGATATAGACATTGCCCTGTGCCTTGAGCAGGTCGTGGGCCTGGTCGAACTGCATGCGGTCGGCACGAATCACGGTGTCGCCCCGTCGCATGACGGCGGCACCCTGCAAGGTGGTCTCCAGGTCGGCGCGGCCCGTGATGCGGTCGGCCTGGATGAACACCGGCAAGGCCCGGTTGTGCTGGGAAGGGATCTGCTCTTGCAGCAGGGAGCTCGGTTTGAGCACCAGCGGCGGGCCCTCGGCCCGCACGCCCGGCGCGGTCGACCCCTGTTGCACCGACACCGACTCCTGCGCCCCGGCCGGGACGGCCAGTGCCAGACAAGACAACAGTGCGAGCAGCGGTTTCAAGGGCAGGATGCAGCGCGGGGATCAGGCGCGAGAAGAGCGGCGCAACCGGTCGGGACGCACATCGCCACCTTCGCCACACCTGGGTTTGTAGAATTTGGATTATCCATGAGCCATCCCTCCCCCACCCCTGCCCCCGCCATGATGCCCCCGAGCTGGAGCGACCCCGAGCGAGAGCTGGCCTTCCACACCTGGCTGCAAAGCCTGGCCGCGGTCCATGACCTGGATCCGGGCAGTGTGCGCGCCGCCTCGGCCGATGCCAGCTTTCGCCGCTATTTCCGCGTGGACACCCGCACCGGCAGTTGCATCATCATGGATGCGCCGCCCGAGAAGGAAAACTGCGAGCCCTTTGTGCGCATTGCCGGGCTGATGCACGATGCGGGCCTGCTGGTTCCGCGCATCCTGGCCTGGGACGCCCGGCAAGGGTTCATGCTGCTGGACGATTTAGGGCCACAGACCCTGATGGAGGTGATCGACCCGGCGGCCTCGCCACCCTTGCCGCTGTACCAGCGGGCTCTGGACGCGCTGCTGCCCTGGCAACAGGCCAGCCGTGCCGGCGTGCTGCCCGCCTACGACACGGCCTTGCTGCGGCGTGAGCTCGAGCTCTTCCCCGAGTGGTATCTGGGTCAGCACCGTGGTCTGACGTTGAGCCATGAGCAGCGCGAGACACTCAACACCTGTTTTGAGCGCATCATGGCCCACAACCTGCGCGGTCCTTCGGTGTATGTGCACCGTGACTTCATGCCGCGTAACCTAGTGATGCCGGCGCGCGCCGATGAGCCGCGCCTGGGCGTGCTCGACTTCCAGGACGCCGTCTACGGCCCCGTCACGTACGACATTGCCAGCCTGATGCGCGACGCGTTCTTGAGCTGGGATGAGGATTTCGTCCTCGATGTGAGCGTGCGCTATTGGCAACGCGCTCGCACCACCGGATTGCTCGACGCTGAAGGCTGGTCGCAGGACTTCGGCGAGTTCTGGCGCGCCGTCGAGTGGATGGGCTTGCAACGCCACCTCAAAGTGGCCGGCATCTTTGCGCGTCTGACCTTGCGCGATGGCAAGCCCAAATACCTGGCCGATGCGCCTCGCTTCATTGGCTATATCCGCGCCACCGCCAGCCGGTACCGGGAGCTCACGCCCTTGCTGCGCCTGATCGACGCAGTGGAAGGCATCGCCCCGGACGCCACCTTCGTCATGGGGCGCGGCTGAAACCGCCCCCGGCCCGTACGCCATGCCCCGTCTGTACTGCGATCTGGCGTTGACCCCTGGTGATGAGGTGTCGCTGCCCGCGGGGGCGGCACGCCATGTGCAGGTCCTGCGACTGCAACCCGGCGATGGCCTGACGCTGTTCAATGGCCGTGCCGGTGAATACGCGGCGCACGTCGAACACATGGGCCGGCAAGAGGTTCGGGTGCGGGTGGGTGAGCACCACGCGATCGAGCGAGAAGCCCCTGTGGCGGTCCACCTGGTCACGGGCATGCCAGCCAATGAACGCATGGACTGGCTGGTGGAAAAAGCCACCGAGCTGGGCGTGCAGCGCCTCACGCCCGTCATGACCGAGCGCAGTGTGCTTCGCCTGCAAGGGGAGCGCGCCGACAAGAAGCTGGCCCACTGGCACTCGGTGGTGGTGGCCGCGAGCGAGCAGTGCGGACGCAACCGGCTGATGACCATCGATCCGGTGTGCACGCTGGCGCAGTGGCTGCGCCACCTCACCCCACCCACCATCCCTGCAGAGTCGGTGCGCGCCGTGCTGTCGCTCGACCCGTCGGCCCAGCCCCTGGGCAGCGTGCTGACCCAGACCTCTGGCGGGACGCCCTGGATGCTGGTCAGCGGACCGGAAGGGGGACTGAGTGCCGAGGAAGAGTCCTGGCTGCTCGAGCGCGGGCTGAGGCCCGTGTCGCTCGGGGACCGGGTGCTGCGCGCCGAAACGGCAGCCATTGCCGCCGTCACTCGCCTGGTGCTGGCCTGAGCCGCCAGCGCCGAAGGCTGTCGCACACCTCACTCGGCCCAGGCGTCAGATCGCCTATAACCTCCCCATGAACGCCAATCTCGTGCTGCTGTGCCTGGCCCAAGGCCTGTTTCTCACCAACAACATCACCTTTGTGGCCATCAACGGCCTGGTGGGACTGAGTCTGGCCCCGGTGGGCTGGATGGCCACCCTGCCGGTCATGGGGTACGTGGTGGGCAGCGCGCTCAGCACCGGCCTGGTGGCGCGTTCGCAGGCGCGTTGGGGGCGTCGCGCTTCGTTTCAACTGGGGTTGCTGGTGGCGCTGGCCTCGTGCGGCCTGGGCGTGTATGCGGTGATGCACCACCAGTTCTGGCTGCTGGTACTCACCACGCTGATCGCGGGCTACTACAGCGCCAACGCGCAGCTGTATCGTTTTGCCGCCGCCGAATTGTGCGAGGCCTCGTTTCGCGAAAAAGCCGTGTCACTGGTCATGGCCGGCGGGTTGATAGGCGCCGTCATCGGCCCCAACCTGGCGACCCATTCGCGCAACATGCTGGACGTGCCGTTTGCCGGCGCGTATGCGGCGCTTGCCGTGGTGGCGCTGGTTTCCCTGGCGATCATTTCCTTCATCCGATTTCCCGCGGCCCCGGTTCAGCACTCCAAGCGTGAGGAGGGCCGTAGCCTGCGAGAAATTGCCCGCCAGCCCACCTTCGTGGTGGCGGCCCTGGCTGGGGCGCTGAGCTACGGCGTCATGAACCTGCTGATGGCGGCCACGCCGCTGGCCATGCAAGTGTGTGGCCTGTCTTTCGAGAACACGGCCCTGGTGTTGCAGTGGCACGTGATCGGCATGTTCGCCCCGGGCTTTTTCACTGGCCATCTGATCAAGCGGTTCGGCACGCTGCAGATCATGGGGGTGGGCGCTGTGCTGAATTTTGTGTGCATCCTGGTCGCGTTGAGCGGCATCGAGTTGCATCAATTCCTGGTGTCGTCGTTCCTGCTCGGCGTGGGCTGGAACTTCCTGTTCACCGGCAGCACCACACTGTCGCTGAGCACCTACCTGCCCGCCGAAAAAGACAAGGCGCAGGCGGCGTTGAATTTCTGCATCTTCGGCACCATGGCCGTCACCTCGTTTGCCTCGGGGGCGCTGGTCACCACGCAAGGCTGGAGCTGGCTCAACGAGGGCTCGTTTGCCCCCGTGGTCATCATGTCCCTCGCCGTGCTGTGGCTGTGGCGGGTGCAGCGCTCAGCGCCGCACTGATCACGGCATCTGCGCGATCACCTGCGCCACCGCGGCAGTGAGGCGGCGGGCATAAGGCACGTGCAAAAACTCGTTGGGTCCGTGCGCGTTCGATTTGGGCCCCAGCACACCACACACCATCATTTGCGCCGCAGGAAAGCCCTGGCTCAGCAGGTTCATGAGGGGGATGGTGCCGCCTTGCCCGATGTACCCCACCGGCGCGCCAAAGTGCGCCAGGCTGGCCTGGTTGAGTGCCTGTTCAAACCAGGGGGCGGTGGCTGGGGCGTTCCAGCCACTGGCCGCGCCCTCGGCGTGGAACGTCACCTTGGCCTGGTAAGGTGCGTTGTCTTCCAGCAAGGTTTTGAGGGCTGACACCGCCGAAGCGGCGTCCACCAGCGGCGGCAGTCGCAGGCTGAGTTTGAAGGCCGTGTAAGGACGCAGCACATTGCCTGCGTCTTGCAATGACGGGAAGCCCTCGGCCCCGGTCACGCTCAGCGTGGGCTGCCAGGTGCGTTTGAGCAAGGCCTCCAGGGGGTCAGTGGTGGTGGGCAAGGCCACCAGCGTAGAGCCGCCGCAGTCGTGGTGGGCCCAGGGGAAGCGTCGGTACACCTCCTCGCCCAATATCGCCGCCGTGGCGCGTGCCTGCGCCACCCGTTCGGGCGGCACCTCGCAATGGAAGCTTGGCGGCAGCAAGTGACCGCTTTGGCTGTCCTCCAGCCGATCGAGCACCTGACGCATGATACGAAAGCTCGACGGCACCAGGCCCGAGGCATCGCCCGAGTGCACCCCTTCGGACAGGATCTCCACCTTGAGCACACCGCTGGCCAGGCCACGCAAGCTGGTGGTGAGCCACAACTGGTCGTAGTTGCCGGCGCCGCTGTCCAGGCACATCACCAGCCCGACATCGCCCATGCGCTCGCGCAAGGCGTCGATGTAGGGGATCAAGTCGGGAGACCCGCTTTCTTCGCCCGTCTCAATCAAGCCCACGATGCGGGGATGCGGCACCTGCTGGCGCTGCAGGGCCTGAATCGCCGCCACACTCGCATAGACCGCGTAGCCATCGTCGGCTGCGCCGCGGCCGTACAAGAGACCGTCCTGGTACTTGGGCGTCCAGGGGCCCAGGTCGCTGCGCCAGCCATTGAACTCGGGTTGTTTGTCCAGGTGACCGTACATCAGCACGGTCTGCTGACTGCCCTGGCTGGCCGCACGGGTGGCGGGCACCTCGAAGAACAACACCGGGGTACGCCCCGGCAGTTCAATGATGTCCAGTTGCAGGCCCGGCACCTGTTGCGCGCGCACCCAATCGGCCGCCGTGTGCAACACGCGATGCAACCAGCCATGCTGGGCCCACTGCGGGTCAAACGCGGGCGACTTGGCCGGCACCTCCACATAGTCGTGCAAGCGATGCACGATGTCTTCGTCCCAACTGCGAGACACATCGGTCAGGATTTGCGCGGTATCGAGAACGGGGATGCGTGCGTTCATGGCGGACTCCCGGGGTGACAAAAAAGGACTGGGCGCGGATGAAAGCGCTCAGCGACGATGCGGCTTGAACCAACCCAGGCCGTCGGACGTGGCACCGGCTTGTGTGCCGCGCGCAGGGCGGTATTCGCAACCGATCCAGCCCTGCCAACCACACGCCGCCGACACTTCATCGATCACATCGAACAGGGTCGGGTGGTGGAGCTCGCCGATGTCCGGTTCATGGCGCTGTGGCACACCGGCAATCTGGAAATGCCCCACGTGTCCACCGGGCAGGTAGTGGCGAATTTTCTGCGCCACGTCGCCCTCGACAATCTGGCAGTGGTAGAGGTCCATTTGCACCTGCAAGTTGCTCGCTCCCACCTCGGCCACCACGGCATGGGCATGGTCCTGGCGATTGAGAAAGAAAAACGGGATGTCACGGGTGTTGATGGGTTCGATCAACACATTCACCCCTGCAGGCGCTGCCTGTTCGCAAGCCCAGCGCAGGTTGTTGAGATAGGTGTCACGCAACGCAGCGGTGCCCACGGGCGCGGGGGCCGCGTAGGGGCCGCTGGTGGTCAAGGCGGGCGGCACAGGGGACGACACGCGGTAGGCCTCGGGCACCAGACCGGCCATCACGTGCACACGCGGGCACTTCAGTGCCTGAGCATAGTCCAGTGCCAGCCGAAAGCCGTCACGGAACTCGGCTTCACGCCCCGGCAAGCTCGCAATGCCCCGCGTGCCCGCCTGCCAGGCCTCGTCAATGCTCACCGTGTCGCGACCACCCGGGGGGGCGTTGAACAAGACCTGCTGCAACCCGGCGTCTTGCAGCCAGCCGGCCAATTGCGCCGGTGTCCAGCTGTAGGGAAACAGATATTCAACGGCTTCAAAACCGTCCGCTGCCGCTGCCGCAAAGCGTTCGGGAAACGGCAACTCGTTGTACATCATCGACAAATTGGCGGCGAAACGGGGCATATCGACTTCTCCAAATTCTCTGGGTATCTGCTCTCAAGCGGTGCGCCAGTGCCTTCACCAACGCGCGCCAAAACTCTGGCGCAAGTCCTCGATCTGAACGGCGGTCAAGGCGGTGGGCGGTGTCATGCCCGGTGCAGAGGTCAGCCCCCACAAGCGGGCCGTCTCCTCCAGCTCCTCCAGCGTGGCCATGGCGTGGGCGGGCGACTCATGCCAGACGTTCGGACCCAGCCGAGCCATCATGACCGCCCGGATCGGGGTGCCCGCCTGGCCGTATCGCGTGATGGCGGCGGCGGCGGCGTCTGCCATCGGGACAGAGCCCGGGCGGGCATAGTCCAGCAACGGCACGTGGCCCACCTTCATGACAAAGTAGGGCGTGATCGGCGGCAGCAGTTCGGGGCCTTGCGGCGTGACGAGCGCCGGCGCAGCGCGCAGGGTCAACGCCACGCAGTGCGCACTGTGGGTGTGCAGCACGCAGCGGGTCTGAGCGTCGAAGGGGGTGGCGGCTGCGTAAACTCGTCGATGCAGTGACAGCGTTTTGCTGGCGCGGTCCCCGCTGAGTTGCTGCCCCTGCAGGTCCAGTCGCGACAACCGCGCCGGGTCCAGAAAGCCCAGGCACGCATCAGTGGGCGTGATGAGATAGCCGTCATCGAGTCGCACGCTGATGTTGCCCGCCGTCGCGTGCACATAGCCCCGCTCAAACAGGCTGCGGCCCATGCGGCAGATGTCTTCGCGCCAGCGGTTTTCTTCGGCATGCAGCACAGGGATTGTCATGTCGAGGCACTCAGGGCACTTGGCAGTTGCACAAAGGCTTGATGGAAAAAATCTTCGCTGCCGAAGTTGCCCGACTTCAAGGCGAGGTGCAGCCCCTCCCCCGCCAACGGGCTGTGCGCATGACACCAGGGCACACCAGGGTCGATCTGGGCGCCAATGTGCAACTGGTTGATCTGCAGGGCCTGCACACAAGCACCCGAGGTTTCACCCCCCGCCACCACCAGTTGGCGCACACCCGCGCGCACCAGGCTTTGCGCGATGCGCGCCAGCGTTTGCTCGACACGCGCGCCCGCGGCCTGCACCCCCCATTGTTGCTGCACGGCGTGCACCTGCGCGGGGTCGGCCGTCGAGTAAATCAGCACGGGTCCCTGGGCCAGTCGTTGGGTCGCCCACGACGCCGCCTGCTCGACGCAGCGATCGACCGCCGCATCGTCGGTGAGCGTCAGCGGATCGATGGACAGGGCTTGCCCCCCGCGCGCCTGAAATCGCGCCACTTGTCCGCGTGTGGCCTGCGAGCAGCTGCCGCTCACCACGGCCTGCCAGCCACGCGCCGACGGCAGTTGGCTGGTCGCAGGCGTGGGCTGGAGGCCCCAGTTGGCCGGCAAGCCGATCGCCACACCCGAGCCGGCGGTGATCAAGGGCATTCCCTTGAGCGCGGGCCCCAGTCGGATCAGATCGTCATTGGACAACGCGTCGACCACGGCGACGGCCACCCCCTCAGCGCGCAACTGGTCGAAGCGCGCCCGGATGGCGTCGGCACCCTGGGCCATCACGCGGTAGTCGACCAGGCCCACGGGGCGCTGGCATTGCGCCTGCATCACGCGCACCAGATTGGCATCGTTCATGGGCGTGAGCGGGTGGTCCTTCATGCCGCTGTCGCTCAGCAGCACATCACCCACAAACAAATGGCCCTTGAACACGGTGCGCTGGTTGTCGGGGAAGGCGGGCGTGGCCATGGTGAAGCCGCACCCCAGGGCCTGCATCAAGGCCTCCGTCACCGGGCCAATGTTGCCGCGCACATCGCCGCGGTACCAGCTGTCAAAGGTGGAGCAGTACTTGAAGTACACCTGCTCGACCTGTTGTGTCTGCAACCAGCGCAAGGCCTGGAGCGACTGCGCCACGGCGTCGTCCGGTGGCAGGGTGCGTGACTTCAGCGCCACCACGACCGCATCCACCTCGGCTTGCAAGGGTTCGGTGGGCACGCCAATGGTCTGCACCACCCGCATGCCAGCCCGCACCAGGTTGTTGGCCAGATCGGTGGCACCCGTGAAGTCGTCGGCAATGCAGCCCAGTAACAAAGGCATGTCGGGGTCTCAGTGGATCATGAGGGAGGGATCATCGGCACGCAGGACTTGTTGCGACCAATCCACCAGGCGCGCCGCATCGGCGCGCAAAATTTCCTGCTTGACGGCCAGTATCTGGGTCGGGTGCATCGAAAAGCTGCGCAAGCCCAGCCCCAGCAACAAGCGCGTGAGGCTCGGGTCGCCCGCCATCTCGCCACACACGCTCACGCCCTTGCCCCTGGCCACGCAGGCCGCGATGGTGTCCGCCACCAGTCGCAACACCGCCGGATGCAAGGGGTCGTACAGATGCGCCACCTGCTCGTCGGCACGGTCAATCGCCAGGGTGTACTGGATGAGGTCGTTGGTGCCAATCGAGAGAAAGTCGAAGTAGCGCAGGAACATGTGCACGCTCAGCGCCGCGGCCGGTATTTCAATCATGGCGCCGATCTTGATCGGCCCATAGGCCATGCCACGGTTGTCCAGCTGCAAGCGCGCCTGGTCCAGCAAGGCCAGGGTCTGGCGGATTTCGCGCTCGTGCGCCAGCATGGGGATGAGCAAATGCACCTGGCCATGGGCCGCAGCCCGCAGCACCGCGCGCAACTGCGTGAGAAACATGGAGGGGTCCGCCAGGCTCCAGCGAATGGCCCGAAGCCCCAGGGCGGGGTTGAGGTGCGCCTCATCGCGCACATGCCGGTCCAGCGGCTTGTCGGCGCCGACATCGACCGTGCGTATCGTCACGGGCAAGCCCTTCATGCCCGTCACGGCGCGCAAATACGCCTCGAACTGCTCTTCCTCATCGGGCAGCGCGCCCTCGCGTCCCATGAACAAAAACTCGCTGCGGAACAAGCCCACACCCACCGCACCCACGCCCAGCGCGGCCGGCGCATCCTCCGGCATCTCGATGTTGGCCAGCAACTCGACGCGTTGTCCATCGAGCGTGACCGCCGGGGTGTGGCGCAAACGCGAGAGGCGCTCCCGCTCGAGCTCGGCCTGCCGTTGCTTGAACCCGTACTCGGCCAGGATGATGGGGCTGGGGTCGACGATCAGAATGCCGGCGTCGCCATCGATGATGACCCAGTCGTCCTGACGCACCAGCTGACTGGCATTGCGCGCGCCCACCACCGCCGGGATGTCCAGGCTGCGCGCCACGATGGCGGTGTGCGATGTCTTGCCCCCGACATCGGTCACGAACCCTGCAAACACACTCTGCTTGAATTGCAGCATGTCGGCCGGGCTCAGATCATGGGCCACCAACACCAGCGGCACATCCTGAATGTCTTCCAGCAACAGGTCTTGCTGTCGCGCGCCGGCGCTGCGTTTGGCCGTCGGATGCGGCACCGTGGTGGGCAAGCCCTTCATGTGGCGCAGGATGCGTTCGACCACCTGCTCGAGATCGCCCTTGCGCTCGCGCAAGTAGACGTCGTCCATTTCGTCAAACTGGCGCGCCACGATCTCGAGTTGCGAGGTGAGCGCCCATTCGGCGTTGTACAGCCGGTCCTGGACCCAATGCTTCACGCCGTCTGAGAGGGTTTCATCCTGCAGCAGCATCATGTGCACATCCAGCAGCGCCGGCAACTCGGGCGGCGCATCCTTGGGCATGTTCTGCAGCAGTCGGTTGATCTCTTCCACCACCGCGTCGCGCGCCGAGGCAACGCGTGCAATTTCGCTTTCGACCTGATCGGCCTCAATGAAATAGTGCGCCACGTCCACGCGACTCGACGCCACCAGCACGGCGCGCCCGATCGCGATGCCCCGCGCCACGGCCAGTCCGTGGATGGCAAACGTCATGTCACTCGCCTTCGCCGAACTTGTCGTTGATGAGGGCCAGCAAGGCGTCCATCGCTGCTTGCTCCTGCTCGCCGTCAGTCTCCACTTGCACTTCGCTGCCCAGACCCGCGGCCAGCATCATGACGCCCATGATGCTCTTGGCGTTGACGCGCCGCTCGCCCCGCGTCATGAACACGTTGCAAGGGTAGCTGCCCGCCAGCTTGGTGAGCTTGGCCGATGCGCGGGCGTGCAGCCCGAGCTTGTTGATGATGGTCACTTGATGCTGAATCATGCTCGTAGGAGGTGAGGGAACTAGGAATGGGGACGGCTCAATTGCACCACGCCCTGGGCGCCGCCCGTGAGGGCGCGGGCCACCAGGTCGTCGAGGGGCTCATGGCGGTAGCTGATGCTGCGCAACAGCATGGGGAGGTTGACGCCGGCCACCAGCCGGGCGTCCCGACCGTCCACCAGTTTCTGCGCCACATTGGCCGGCGTGGCGCCCACCACATCGGTCAAGACCAGGGTGGGGCCACTGTCACCCAGCGATCGCCAAGCTTCACGGGCCTGGGCCAAGGTGAGTTCAGGCGCATCCTGGGCCTGCACATCGACCACCGCCACCTCGTCGCCCGCCTGCGGGAACACATGCTTGGCGCACTCACGCAACGCGTGTGCCAGTGGCGCATGGGCAATGATGAGAATGTGGGCGTTCATGGGTTCACGGAGCAACGCCGGCATTATCCCCTGCACGGCGGACAAAGTGCACGTAGGCCATCGCACTCAGCACCCCATAGACCCCCAAGGCGCCTTGGAAGCTCTGGACCACGTCCCACTCCAGTCGGGTGAAGCCGTCAATCAGCAAACCGATGCCCCACTGGGCGGCAAACACCCCCGAGAACATCACCAGGTTGTAGCCCGACAAGGCACGTCCGGCCTGGGCCGGCGGAAACGCCATGCCCACCGCCGGTTGCGCCAGCGACATGCACGAGTTGGTCATGCAAAACAGCGCCCAGGTCAGGGGACCGGCCTCGGGGCCGCGGTAAATCAGAAAGATCAGGGCCAGCAGATTGAGTGGTGCGCCCCAGGTGATGACGCGGTCCGCGCTCCATCCGGCCGCCGTGAGTCGCGGGTTGAAATAGCCCCAGGCCCAGAACGTCACCAACATGAACGCGTTGAGCGCGAACAGGCCGGTGGCCGCCTCCAGGGGGCTGTAGCCGCTCACCCGCACCAGCCAGGGGCCGGCCCACAAGGTCTGCATGGCCAACATACCCCCGTAGGTGATGACGCCCAGGGGTACCATGCGACGGAAATAGGGGTGACGCCAGACCACACGGTAGCTGGACCACAAGCCTTCATGGACCTGCTGCGATGTCGGGGCTGCGGGCGCAGGCTTGGCGGCAGACGCCTCGTGCCAGCCCGGGACCACGCAGCCAATGAGGATCACCGCCAGCACGGTCAATCCGGCCAGCACCCAGAACAACGGTCGCCAGCCCAGCACGGGCAGCAACCACTGCACCGGCAAGGTGGAGCAGAGCATGCCCAAGGCGCCTGTCATCAGCATCCAGGAGTTGGCACGCATTTGGAAAGAGGGGTCCATCCAGCGGCGGTAGCCGGTCAACGGCGCCATCAGACAGGCACTCACCCCCACGCCGGTCAGGATGCGGGCCATGAGCAAACCCGAAAACCCCGTGGCCATGGCAAAGGCCGCACTGCCCACCACGGCCACCATCAAAAAACCCATCAGCACGCGCTTGGGGCCGTGGCGGTCCAACCAGTGCCCCATGGGCAGCTGGGTGGCCGCAAAGCCCAGAAAATACCCCCCCGCCAGCAAGCCGAGTTCGCGCGCCTGCAAACCAAACTCGTCCACCAGGGTCGGCGACAGCGTGGCGGTGATGGCGCGCACCAGCGTGGACAGGAAATAGGCAAACGCAAACACCAGAAAGACCGCCACGGCCCGACGTTGGTTCAAGGATGAAGGGCTCATGCGTGGGGATGAAGTTCTGGGGTTGGAAGAAAAGGCGCAGACCGGTGCGGGCGATGCGATCGCGTCAAGGCAGCCGCAAACCCGAGATCAGACTGTCCATCGCCTGCTGCGCCCGGGCTGCTCGTGCTGCCGGGGCGTACACCGCCAACTGGTACAGCAAGCCATCATAGGCAAACCAGGCCCAGCGTGCCGACTGGCCTTGTCCCCCCTGTGCCACCACGCGCTGGGGCGTCATGACCGCCGACGCGCCCGCCAGCACCCAATCGGTCGACGGCACATCCGACGGTGTATCCGACGCCGCTTGCAGGGAGGCCAGGCTGGCGGTTTTCCAGGCCTGCTGGGCTTGTGTCGCACTGAGTCCCGCCGGCAGGGTGAGTTGCGCCAGCGTGAAGTCCATGCCGTCGGCCTGACACCCCATGAGGCTGAGCTGTGCCGAGGGCCCGCCGAGGTTCACGGTGCGTTGGGCGCGGTCGGGCTTGCAGGGCAACCAGCCCACCCAGCGCGCGTCGTCAAAACGCACCTCGCGCCAGTTCAGGGCCGGCGTGCAGGCGCCCAGTCCCGCCAACATCAGGATGACAGAGCACACGGCCAGGACCAGGCGATGCACCTCACCCCCACCCCTCCGAACTCGACTATTCATGCACGACTGAGACATGCGGGCATTATCCGTTGCGCGACAATGTGCGTCATGAACTCACTCGACGGCATCCGCATTCTCGATTTGTCCCGCGTGCTGGCGGGCCCCTGGTGCACCCAGAACCTGGCCGACCTGGGCGCGGATGTGCTGAAGGTCGAGCGACCCGGACAAGGTGACGACACCCGGCGCTGGGGCCCCCCCTACTTGAAAGACGCGCAGGGCCGCGAGTCCAACGAGTCGGCGTATTACCTCAGCACCAACCGCAACAAGCGCTCCATCACCTGCGATATTTCACAGGCCGAGGGACAAGCGCTCATCAAGCGACTGGTGCCGCACTGCGATGTGTTCATCGAAAACTTCAAGGTCGGCGACATGGCGCGCTACGGCCTGGACTTCGACGCCTTGAAGGCGCTGAACCCGCGGCTGGTGTACTGCAGCATCACGGGATATGGCCAAACCGGCCCCTATCGCGAGCGGGCCGGCTACGACTACGCCATCCAGGGCACAGGCGGCCTCATGAGCGTCACGGGCGAGCGCGACGACCTGGGCGGTGGCCCGCAAAAGGTGGGCGTGGCGGTGGCCGATCTCTTCACCGGCATGTACGCCACCGTGGCCATCCTGGCCGCACTTCGACATGCCGAGCGCACCGGCGAGGGGCAGGCCATCGACATGGCCCTTCTGGACACGCAAGTGGCCATGCTGGCCAACCTGGGGGCCACCTACCTGGTGGGGGGCCGCTACGAAGGCAAGGTGCCGGGCCGCATGGGCAACGCGCACCAGAACGTGGTGCCCTACCAGGTGTTCGAGGTGGCGCCCGCAACACCTGGCGCCCGCGATTACATGATCCTGGCCGTCGGCAACGACTCCCAGTTTGCCAAGTTTTGTGCCATTGCCGGTCACCCCGAATGGGCCACCGACGCGCGCTTCAACAGCAACTCGCTGCGGGTACACAACCGAACCGAGTTGATCCCGTTGCTGGAAGCGGTCTTCAAGACCCGCACCAAGACCGACTGGCTCTCCAGCCTGGAGGCGGCCAAGGTGCCTTGCGGCCCCATCAACAACATGGCCGAGGTGTTCACCGACCCCCACGTGCAGTTCCGCGAGATGATCAACCACTGGTCCCATGCCTCGGGCGGCGAGATGGACCTCGTGGCCAGCCCGCTCAAGCTGCGCGGAACCCCGGTGAGACGTGACCGCCCGCCCCCCACCATGGGGCAGCACACCGACGAGGTGTTGCACGAGGTGCTGGGCATGGACCCTGCCGAACTGGCCGCCCTGCGTGCGCGTCAGATCATTTGATCCACTGACGGGGTGACCTGATGGCCCATTTCGTTTTAGTTCATGGCGCCTGGCACGGTGCCTGGTGCTGGCGTTACGTCACCGACGCCCTTATTCGGGCGGGTCATCGCGCGCACGCCGTCACGCTGACCGGCGTGGGCGAACGTGCCCATTTGCTCAGCCCCGACATCACCTTGCAGACCCACATCCAGGACGTGATGCATGCCATCGAGCACGAAGAGATGCACGACGTCATCCTGGTCGTCCACTCGTATGCCGGGATGATTGGCACCGCCGTGGCTGACCGCATGACCGATCGGCTCAGCCATCTGGTGTACGTCGACGCGGTGGTCCCCAAGCCAGGCGAGGCCTGGGGCGGCACGCATTCGCGCGCCACGCAGGAGTCTCGACTCAAAGCGGCCGAGGCTTCAACGCTTTATGCCTTTCCGCCCCCGGGCGCTTCGCTCTTTGGTCTGGATGGCCCACAGGCTGACTGGGTCAACCGACGTCAGACGCCTCACCCCGCCAAGCCCTATTCAGAACCCCTCGATTTCTCGATCGAGCGTGTGGCATCGCTCCCGCGCACCTTTGTGAGTTGCACCCAACCCACGCTGGCCACCATCGATGCGATTCGCCCGCGCGTGACCGACCCGCGCTTTTGGGACGGCCGATGGTTGCCGGGTTCTCGTGTCATCGAGATGGCGACCGGGCACGACCCCATGGTGAGCGACCCTGAGGGGCTGACGCAGATCCTGCTGTCATGCACCTGAAGGCGTGAGGTCCTGGCTTGAGGCGGGTTACTGGCTGCGGAAGTTGTCGTGGCAGTTCTTGCAGCTGCCTGCGGCCCCGGCAAACACGGCCTTGAGATCGTCAGCCTTGCCACTCTTGGCTGCGGCCACCACCTTGGCCATCTCGGTTTGCATCTTGTCTGCGGCGTCCTTGAACTTGGCCGACTCTTTCCAGATCTCGGGCTTGGCGCGCGTGTCGCCGTTGTCCGTGCCCTCACCAAAGGCCGCCCAGGGCAGCTTGGAGACGGTCTCCAGCACCACGGCATTTTCGGCGGCGAGCTTGGCGTCATAGGGGGTGCGCCCTTGCGCCATGGCGCCGAGGCGACCAAAGTGCTGGCCCATCACGAACAAGGCATTCTTGCGGTATTTGATGGCGTCTTCCGGCTTGGCGAACTGCGCCTGGCTGGGCATGGCGAGGGTGGCGCCGAACGCGGCGAGCAAGAGGGTGTGACGAATTTTCATGGGGAACTCCAGGTTGAATGCTGTCCAATGGGCGGCCGTGTCGCGGGCTTGTATCCGGTTATGCTAACTTCTAACGGTCAACCCTGCTCGACTTTCATGAATTCCGCCCCTCCCTCTGCGCGTGAAGCCCCACACACCCAGCCCGTGCGTGTCTGGGATTTGCCGACCCGTCTCTTTCACTGGCTCTTGCTCGGGCTGGTGGTTGCCTTGATCATCACCGGGCAACTGGGGGGCGGCTGGATGGAGTGGCACGCCCGCTGCGGCTATGGCGTGTTCACGCTGTTGCTGTTTCGTCTGGTGTGGGGCGTGGTGGGCGGACATCACTCGCGGTTTGTCCATTTCCTGCCCTCTGCCGCCAGACTGCGTGCTGCCTTGTCGCAGGTCTGGCGGGGGCCTCATGTCACGGCGGTCGGCCACAACCCGATGGGGGCGCTCTCGGTGCTGGCCTTGCTGCTGGTGCTGGGTCTGCAAGTCGCCAGCGGTCTTGTCAGCGATGACGAGATTGCGTTCAGCGGCCCTCTGAGCGCGCGGGTGTCGACCGACTGGGCCAGCCTGGCCACCTGGTACCACAAGGTGGTGGGCAAACGTCTGCTGATCGCCCTCGTCGTGCTGCACGTGCTGGCCATCGTGTATCACCGGTTTCGATTCGGAGAGCGTCTGGTCACGGCGATGGTGAAGGGCGATCAGTCCATGAGCCGCGAGCAAGCCGTGCAGACCCCCTCATCGCGGGATGGCCTGCGCGAGCGAGTGCACGCGCTGGCCTGGTTGTTGGTGTGCGCCGGCGTTGTGCGTGCGGTGGTGCAATGGGGTGGCGGCACATGAACCCACCCCCCCGGATTGAATTAATTCAACCCTCAAGCCCCGAGGCGTTGGCGATGACCGCCGCGCTGTTTCGGGACTATGGGGATAGCCTGGGCATTGATCTGGCGTTTCAGCATTTCGCCGCCGAACTGCAGACCTTGCCAGGCCCTTATGCCCCGCCGCGTGGCACCTTGCTGCTGGCCTTGGCCGATGGTCAACCGGCGGGATGTTGCGCCTTGCGTCCACTGGATGAAGTGGACGAACCCAATGCCAGCGAAATGAAGCGGCTGTATGTGCGGCCTGCCTTTCGACGTTTTGGTCTGGGTCGTCTGCTGGTCGAGGCCACGCTGGATGCCGGGCGTCGTCTGGGTTACGCGGCCATCTTGCTGGACACGCTCGACGAGATGGAGGCCGCTCGTACCCTGTACGAGGACCTCGGGTTTGAAGAAATTCCCCCCTACTATCACAACCCGATAGCAGGGGCTCACTACCTTCGCGTACTGCTCTGATCAGGCCTTGGCCTGTGCCAGCATGGTGGCGGCGTCGCTGACCTCGAACTTGCCCGGGGCCTCGATGTTGAGCGTGGCCACCTGGCCGTTCTTGACCAGCATGGAATAGCGGTTGCTGCGCAGTCCCATGCCGCGGGCGGTCAGGTCCAGTGTGAGGCCGGTGGCCTTGGTGAAGTCGGCGCTGCCGTCACCCAGCATGCGCACCTTGCCCACCGATTTCTGCTCGCGCGCCCAGGCGCCCATCACAAACGCGTCATTGACGCTGACACACCAGATTTCATCCACGCCGGCGGCCTTGAGCGCATCGAAGTGCTCCACATAGCCCGGCACGTGCTTGGCCGAGCAGGTCGGCGTGAAAGCGCCCGGCAGGGCAAAGACGGCAATGGTTTTACCGGCGCTGGCCTTGGCCACATCCACCGCGTTGGGGCCGATGCTGCAGCCCTCACCCTCGACATCCGAATACTCCATCAGAGTGGCGTTGGGCAGGGTATCTCCGACTTTGATCATGGTGACTCCTCTAGGAATTGACGCCCGCAACATAGGCTGCGTGCAAAAAAAAACGACCCACCATTGTGGGTCGTTTTGGAAAGCCTTGCAGGGCGCTGGGTCGTCAGACTCAGACGGCTGCTGCCTTTTCCACCAAGCGGGTAGCCACCCAGTTCTTGGTCTTGGAAATCGGACGGCTTTCGGTGATCTCGATGACATCACCCAGGTGAAACTCGCCCTTCTCGTCGTGCGCGTGGTACTTGCTCGACTTGCCGACGATCTTGCCGTAGAGTGCGTGCTTGACGCGGCGCTCGACGAGCACGGTCACGGTCTTGGCGCGCTTGTCGCTGACCACCTTGCCAATCAAGGTGCGCTTGAGGGATTTTTTAGCTTCCGTCATGGTCACTCCTTACTTGGCGGCTTGCTTTTGAGCAAGAATGGTCTTGGCACGCGCGATGCTGCGACGCGTGGAGCGCAGCTGGGACGTGTTGTTGAGTTGTTGCGTGGCTTTTTGCATGCGCAGACCGAAGTGGGCCTTTTGCAGGTCCTTGACTTCGGCTTGCAGGCCGGCCTCGTCTTTTTGGCGCAGTTCAGCAGCTTTCATGGTGTTCTCCTGAGTTACTGGCCGAGCATGCGGGCCACGAAGGTGGTGCGCAACGGCAGCTTGGCCGCAGCCAGGCGGAAGGCCTCACGGGCCAGCTCTTCGGGCACCCCCACGATTTCGTAGAGGACCTTGCCAGGCTGGATTTCGGCCACGTAGTACTCGGGGTTACCTTTACCGTTACCCATACGCACTTCAGCAGGCTTTTGGGAGATCGGCTTGTCAGGAAACACACGAATCCAGATACGGCCGCCACGTTTGACGTGACGGGAGATGGCGCGACGGGCGGACTCGATCTGACGTGCAGTCAGACGGCCACGGTCGGTAGACTTCAGACCGAAGTCACCGAAGGCCACCGAGTTGCCACGGGTGGCAATACCGGTGTTACGGCCTTTTTGCTCTTTGCGGTATTTACGGCGTGCTGGTTGCAGCATGCTTATTCTCCTTGTCCGTCCGCAGCCGTGCCAGTGGCTGTGGGCGCGGCAACCTTGCGGACGCGCTTGACGGTGGTTTTGGGGGCATCCTGGGCTTCGGCAGGCTTGTCGCTGCCATCGCTGGGTGCGGCATTGGTGCCAGCGCCACGGCGGGGAGCGCCACGGCCGGCACGGTCGGGGCCCGGACGACCGTCACGACGCGGACCGCGCGGACGACGCTCATCATCGGGACGGGCTTCGGTCACCACAGGCGCATCATTGCGGCCCAGGGTGTCGCCCTTGTAGACCCACACCTTGACGCCAATGACGCCGTAGGTGGTTTTGGCTTCGGAGAAGCCGTAGTCGATGTCGGCACGCAGGGTGTGCAGGGGCACACGACCTTCGCGGTACCACTCGGTACGGGCAATCTCGATACCGTTCAGACGGCCAGCCGACATGATCTTGATGCCCTGAGCACCCAGACGCATGGCGTTTTGCATGGCGCGCTTCATGGCACGACGGAACATGATGCGCTTTTCGAGCTGCTGGGTGATGCTCTCGGCGATCAGCTGGGCATCGATTTCGGGCTTGCGCACTTCCTCGATGTTCACCGCGACGGGCACGCCCAGACGGCTGGCCAGTTCCTTCTTGAGGTTCTCGATGTCCTCGCCTTTCTTGCCGATCACCACGCCCGGACGTGCCGAGAAGATGGTGATGCGGGCGTTTTTGGCGGGGCGCTCGATCAGCACACGCGAAACGGCGGCGTTCTTGAGCTTGCCCTTGAGGTAGTCACGCACCTCGATGTCTTCGGCCAGCATGCCGGCGAAGTCACGGTTGCTCGCGTACCAGCGGCTGGCCCAGTTACGGCTGACCGACAGGCGGAAGCCGGTAGGATGGATTTTCTGTCCCATGGTTCTTCCAGGCCTTTCAGTTGCCAACCGTCACGTACACATGGCACGTGGGCTTGCTGATACGGTTACCACGGCCTTTGGCGCGGGCGGTGAAACGCTTGAGGGTGGCACCCTGTTCGACGTAGATGGTCTTGAC
>CANFMY010000005.1 GCA_947448375.1 Comamonadaceae bacterium
GCCGAGCAGGTGCGCGGCGTGCTCGACAGCTTTGGCACACCCCACACCGACCCCACCACCACGGGGCCCACCCACATCTTCAACCTGGGGCACGGCATCAGCCAGTACACCCCGCCCGAGCATGTGGCAGCCCTGGTGGAGGCCGTGCACAGCCACTCCCGACGCTTGCGACAGGCTTCTTGAGGCGCTTGTCAAGCATCACGAAAGTGTTACTCGGCGGGCGACTTATGCACAATTGCGGGGCATCGTTGGTTTTCGTCCACAACCTGGCTCCGCTCCAGTCACACCCCAGTCAAATTTCTCTAACCCCTTGATTTTTATACGATTCAGCGCCTGCTAGATTTTCAGGCACTGTAACCAAACCCTTGATTTTCCTAGCGTTGCAGGCCATCCTGGACAGCTATCAACAAAGTTATCCACAGAAAAGTTGGATGAATATCAAAGTCCTGATGAATCAAGCACTTAGGGGCGTTTTTGAAGCATCCCGTGAGCACCCCTTCGCAACTGCACCCTTGACATGGCCGTCTTGATCTCTGTACTGGTCCAGACCCCGGCCCACAGCGGGCTGGGTGGCGCCTTGCACTACGAGCACACCCAGGGACTTCCGGTGGGCACCCTGGTCCGCGTGCCGTTGGGGCAGCGTGAAACCATGGGCGTGGTGGTGTCCACCGAGGACGCGGGTAGCCTGCCCGAGGGCACCCAGTTGCGCGCCATTGCCGGAGTGCTCGAAGGCTTGACGCCCCTGCATGAACGCTGGGTGACACTCATCGACTTTGCTGCCCATTACTACCAGCGCAGCCCAGGCGAGGTGGCGCTCTCGGCATTGCCGCCAGCCTTGCGCGACCTCGACTCCACCCAACTCGCACGCCGGCTCAACAAACTGCACGCGCACGCCACGTCATCAGTCGACGAGGCCAGCCCCCAGACCACCGCCGTTCGCCCCGAACTCACCGCGGAGCAAGCGCAGGCGTTCGAACAGATTCAGACCGAACCCGGCCCCTTTCTGCTATTTGGCAGCACCGGCAGCGGCAAGACCGAGGTGTACCTGCGCTGTGTCGAGGCCCTGCTCGAGCAGGACGACAGCGCCCAGGCCTTGCTGATGGTGCCCGAGATCAACCTCACGCCCCAACTGGAAGCACGGGTCCACGAGCGGCTGGCACCTCGCTGGGGGTCGCAGGCCATTGTGTCCATGCACAGCGGACTGACCCCGGCACAGCGTCTGCGCAGCTGGCTGAGCGCCCACAGCGGACAGGCGCGCATCATCCTGGGCACACGCATGGCCATCCTGGCTTCCATGCCGCACCTCAAACTCATCGTGGTCGACGAAGAGCATGACCCCAGCTACAAGCAACAGGAAGGGGCGCGCTATTCCGCCCGCGACCTGGCGGTGTACCGCGGGCGGCTGGACCAGGCGCGGGTGATTCTGGGTTCGGCCACGCCCTCGCTGGAGAGCTGGCAACACAGTGAGCCCGCAGCACCTGGAGACAAGCCTCCCCGCTACCGGCGCGTGGCCATGCCCTCGCGGATCGGGCAAGGCGCTTTGCCACAGGTTCGCCGGGTCGACATGAACCTGCAGCCGCGTCAAACCGTGTTCTCGGGCGTGCTGCTCGACGCCATGCGCGAGCGCGTTCGCGGTGGCGAGCAAGTGCTGGTGCTGCTCAATCGGCGTGGCTACTCACCGGTGCTGCATTGCCGCTCCTGTGGCTGGAAAAGTGAGTGCGCGCACTGCAGCGCATTCCGTGTTTTCCACAAGGTTGACCGCACCCTGCGTTGTCACCACTGCGGTCTGACCGACCGTGTGCCCCGCCATTGCCCAGGCTGCGGCGACGCCGACCTGGGCATGCTCGGTCGGGGTACCGAAATGCTGGAGGAGCAACTGGCCGAGTTGCTGACAGGCCTGACGCGCCCCGACGGTCAAGCCGTTCGCATCGGCCGCATCGATGCCGACAGCACGCGCCTGCAAGGCGCCCTGGAACAGCAACTGGCCCAGGTGCACGCGGGTGATGTGGACATCCTGGTGGGCACCCAGATGATCGCCAAGGGGCACGACTTTCGGCGCGTGGGCCTGGTGGCGGCGCTGGACCCGGACGGTGCCTTGTTCTCCAGCGACTTTCGCGCCCCCGAGCGGCTCTTTGCGCTGCTGATGCAAGCCGGCGGACGTGCCGGCCGTGACGCGGCGTTGACACGCGAGAACCCCAGCGAGTTGTGGGTGCAGACCTTCCACCCGCAACACCCCTTGTTCGAGGCCCTGCGCGAGCACGACTACCCGGCCTTTGCCCGCCAACAACTCGAGGAACGCGCACAAGCCGGCATGCCCCCCTTCAGTGCGCAAGCGCTGGTGCGGGCCGAGGCCCGGCAACAGGAAGCCGCGCAAGCCTTTCTGAACGCCGCGCGTGAAGCCGGCGAGGCCTTGCTGAGCGACATGCCCGGCCACGCCGACCTGGGGCCGGGAGAAGGACTGACACTGTTCGCCGCAGTGCCCATGAGCCTGCAGCGTGTGGCCAATGTGGAGCGCGCGCAGATGCTCATTGAAAGCCCCTCGCGCGCCATGCTGCAGCGCTTTCTGACCCAGTGGCACCCGGTGCTGCACCACTTGCGTCAGCAGCATCGACCCGTGATTCGCTGGGCGGTGGATGTGGATCCGCAAAGTATCTGAGACCGTTTGAGGTCACAGCGAGCCACGTGCGGTTGCATCAGGCTGCATGAGGTTGAAGAGGCTGCGTGGGGCCAGTGAATACCCGCCGCCCCAACAGTCGTTCTCTTGACCGGAAGGTCAGCTCGCTCAACCTATCAAGCGATGAACCGATCAGTCTCTCAGCCGCGCAACACCGCCACAAACCCCGAGAACGTCAAGAATGCCGCAGCGGTGGACAGCAAGATGATGCGGGCAATCCGCCCGGTGTCGGCACCAAACCGCTCCGACAGCAGGGCCACGTTGCTGGCACTGGGCAATGCCGCCACCAGCGTGACCACCATCAGGGCAAACGGGTCAATGCGCACGCCCCATTGCATGGCTGCGGTGCCCACCAGCAACACCAGCAAGGGGTGCAGCAGCAATTTGATGAATGCAATGGGCACATAGTCGCGCAAGGGCATGGACTTGGGCACGGTTCCACTGTCACTGCTTTGGGATCGAAGGGCCGAACGCGCCAACACCGCGCCGATGGTGAACAAGGCCACCGGCGACGCGGCATCGGCAAGCAAGCTCAGCGTCTTGTCCACCGGCGCCGGCCACTTCACCTGCTGCGCCGAGGTGATGGCACCCAACACAATGGACCAGGGCATCGGGTTGACCAACACCCCCTTGAGTGCCTCTCGTGCCGCCTTGCCCGCACCCTGTTCATCGGCGCCGTCCAGGCGAGACAAGGCAATGCACAGCGATGCGGTGAACAGCAAGTCCACCACAATGCTCACGATGGCAGGACCAGCCGACGCCGCGCCCAGCAAGGCCACCAGCAAGGGCACCCCCATGAACCCCGTGTTGGGGAAGGCCGCCACCAGCGCACCAAACGCGGCATCGTTCCAGCCGATGCGCTGGTTGCGGGTGACCGACACCACAAACCCCACCATCAACAGGGCGCACAAGAGGTACACCAGAAACAGGGGCACATCCAGCAGCTGCGCAATGGGCGTGGACGAGCCAAAGCGGTACAACAGACACGGCAAGGCGAAATACAACACAAAGGTGTTGAGCCCCGCGATGGACTCGAGGGGGAGCCAGCGCCAGCGCGTGGCCAGATAGCCCGCCAGCACCAGGGCGAAAAAGGGAAACGTGACCGCCAGGATTTCTGCCATGCCCTCTATTCTGCCCGTATGATCATGCGCTTTGCCTGGCCCGTGGCCTCGCCCACTGTCCTGGGCACTTCTGCCCCCCTTCCATGTCTTCCGGCTTGAACCTCGCGCAACAAGAAGCGGTCAACTACCTGCAGGGGCCTTGCCTCGTGCTGGCCGGCGCGGGCTCGGGCAAGACACGCGTGATCACCCACAAGATCGCCCGTCTCATTCAAACCGGGATGGAACCTGAGCGCATTGCCGCCATCACCTTCACCAACAAGGCGGCGGCCGAGATGCGTGAACGTGCCCGGGGCCTGATCGGCAAGAACGCCTCCAAGGTGTTGATCTGTACCTTTCACGCCTTGGGCGTTCGCATGATGCGCGAGGACGGGGCGCTGCTGGGCCTCAAACCCCAGTTCAGCATTCTGGACAGTGACGATGTGGTGGGTCTGCTCAAGGACGCCGGCGGCACCACCGACGCGGCCACCGCGCGCGAATGGCAATGGACCATCAGCCGCTGGAAAAACATGGGTCTCACGGCCGCGCAGGCCGAAGCCCTGGCGGCGGACGACAACGAACGCATCACGGCTCGCATCATGGGGCGCTACGAAGAGCGCCTGAGCGCCTTTCAAAGCGTGGACTTTGACGACCTCATCAGCCTGCCCATGAAGCTCTTGCGCGATCACGAGGAAGCCCGCCTGCGCTGGCAAGCCCGACTGGGCCATGTGCTGGTGGACGAGTACCAGGACACCAACGCCATCCAGTACGAGCTGATGAAACTGCTGGTGGGTCACCCGCACCGGCCCGACGCGCGCTTCACTGCTGTGGGCGATGATGACCAGTCCATCTACGGCTGGCGCGGCGCCACGCTGGACAACCTGCGTCAGCTGCCGGTGGATTTCCCGCGACTCAAGCTCATCAAGCTCGAGCAAAACTACCGCTCCACCAGCGCCATCCTGCGTGCGGCCAACAACGTCATCCAGCCCAACCCCAAGCTGTTCCCCAAAACCCTGTTTTCAGAGCTGGGCGAAGGCGAACCCGTGCGCGTGGTCGATGCCGACAACGAAGAGCACGAGGCCGAGCGCGTGGTGGCACGCATTCAGTCGCTGCGCGCGGGCACCACGGTGGAAGGCAGCGGCACGCTGCGCGAATGGAAAGACTTCGCCGTGCTGTACCGCGCCAACCACCAGGCGCGCATCCTCGAGCAAGCCTTTCGCAAAGCTAATATCCCCTACAAGGTATCCGGGGGGCAGAGCTTTTTTGATCGCGCCGAAATTCGCGATCTGTGCGCCTGGATGCGCCTCATCGTCAACAACGAAGACGACCCGGCTTTCGTGCGCGCTGTCACCACACCCAAGCGCGGCATTGGCCATCAAACGCTGCAAAGCCTGGGACAGTTTGCCTCGCAATACAAGCTCAGCCTCTTTGAAGCGCTGTTCAGCAACAGCCTGGGTTCGGTGCTGTCTGCGCGCGCCATCGGCAGCCTGCACGAATTTGGCCGCTACGTGAACGACCTCGAATTCCGCGCCCGCCACACCACCGGCGCCGAAGATGCACAACGCTGGCTGGCCGACTGGCTCAAAGACATCGACTACGAAAAGCACCTCTACGACAACGAGGACAACGAAAAACTCGCTGCCGCCCGCTGGACCAACGTGCTGGAGTTTTGCGACTGGATGGCCAAGCGCTGCGGCGGCCAGATCGAGGACACCGCCGGCACCACGATGGAGCGCGAGAAAAAAAGTATGCTCGAGGTGGTGCAAACCATCTCGCTGCTCTCGACCCTGAGCGAACGCGAGCAGGACCAAAACGTCGTCACCCTCTCCACCCTGCACGCGGCCAAAGGCCTGGAGTGGCCACACGTGATGCTGATTGGCGTGGCCGAAGGCCTGCTGCCCTTTCGCATGGAAGAAGAAGACAGCGACACCGCCAACGAGTCCATCCTGGCGCGCTTGCAGGAAGAACGACGCCTGATGTATGTGGGCATCACCCGGGCTCAGCGCACCCTGGCGGTGAGCTGGAGTCGCAAACGCAAAAAAGGGCGCGAGATGGTCAGCGCCCAGCCCAGCCGCTTCATTGCCGAGATGGCCTTGAATCAGGCCACCGTGAAGGAAGATCCGCGCGAAAAACTCAAAGCCTTGCGCGCCGAGTTTGCACGCCGGGCGGCCACGGACACCCCTGCTGCCTGAGTGCTACGCCGCTGGCGTCGGCGTTGAGTTGCCCCTCAGGGTGAGAGCTTCCACGCGAGTTGGTACATCAACCCCGCGTTACCCAGCAAATTCACCTGCACCTGCAATCGCGAAGACTCCCAGCCGATGGCCGGGATGAAGCCCGGCGAGTAGCCGCTGTGATTGAGCGGCACCTTGTTTTCATAGGGTGACTTGTACCCATAGAGCAGGCCCGCTGTCCATTTCACAAACACGCCGTCGTAGCCCATGACGTCGCGGTACATCTTGCCCCAGGGGAAGACGTAGGTGCTGGGCTGTCCAAAGGAATTGCTGAAAAAAGTCACCCCCGCCAAGGCTCCGTCCGCGCGTTCGCGCTCGGCACCCAGAAGAATCACCCGCTTGTGCTCTTCGCTATACGAGTAATGGGTGGTGTGCGGGCTGAACATGACCCGCCATTGGTCGCCTTCACGAGACGACAGGCTGAAACCATCCCAGGGACCCGAAGCCACCGGGGCCTGCAACTGGGCAGCACACGTCAACGGCCCGGCCAGCGTGAGCACCGCCACACACAGACGAAAAAAATAAACAAATCGAGACATGGCCAGAGTTTAGTGGGAATACAGCACCGTTGATGGCAGCCGGGACTTGGGGCTGGAACCGGGTGGTTTGGGGGGTGTTACAATGCAGGCTCTGGCCCGGTAGCTCAGTTGGTAGAGCAGCGGATTGAAAATCCGCGTGTCGGTGGTTCGATTCCGCCCCAGGCCACCAGTTACACACCGTCAGTGCGAAAGTGCTGACGGTGTTTCTTTTTGTCGGCACTTTAAGTGTGGGCGCCTCTGGGCTGAACGCACCTCGGGCAGCATTGGATTGACCTTGCGGTTCATCTACGTCAGCCGAACGCCCCCCACACCACGCTTTCTTGCGCCCAAGCATCGCAGACAACGACTGTCTGCGGAGGTCATACTCCCCATTTGCAAGGGAACAAGCAAGCGAATTCCAGCCGCCTTGGCCAATCGCTGCTTGGATGGGATTCCTCCCATAATCGCCTCACGTGACGCTGGCACATGCAGGCTGGGCCATCGCTCAGGAATGCCCCTCAGGCACATTCACCTCCACCGAAAGGCCCCTATGACTTTGGAAGAACGCGAACAGTTGCAAAAATTGCTGCACGAGCTGATCCAAGTCCGTGTCACCCGCAAGGACCCCGTGGCAGAAGACTTGATTCTGGAGGCCTGCAAGCGACAGCCCGATGCCCTTTATATTTTGGTGCAGCGCTTGATGATGGCCGAGCAAGCCCTCGAACGCTTGTCCACCCAGCACCCAGGCAATCCCACCACAGCCCATCCCGCGACGTCATCCGCCTCGCCGCAGTTTTTGAATCCCGGCCTGATCGCCAGCACGGCTTTGGGCGTGGTGGCCGGATCTGCGTTGCAGCGAGGTTGGGAAGCCTGGTCCGCGTCGGGCGATCTGCCAGAACTGCCAGACCTGGGCGACGTCGATCTTTGATGGGCCGGACACCGCCGCAGCGGCGTCCGTGTCGGCGGCGGCTCAGTCGTCCTTGATCTTGGCCTTGACGATCACTTCGGCCCACTTTTTAATTTCAGCACGGATGAAGGTGTCGTATTCCTCCGGCGTGCTGCCAATCACTTCGGCCACGGTGTCTGAGATCTGCTTGTTGACATCCGGATTTCGGAGCACCGTTCGGACATCGCGCGACACTTTGTCCACAATGGCCTTGGGTGTGCCACCAGGCGCCATGAAGCCAAACCAGGCGGTGATTTCAAAATCCTTCAGGCCCGCTTCGATCATGGTGGGCACGTTGGGCATGCGGGGGGAACGTTCCCGGCTGGTGATGGCCAACGCGCGCAGGGTGCCCGCCTGAATGAACGGCATCAACACCGGCGCGTTGTGGAACAGCAATTCAAACTGGCCCGACAAACCGTCGGTGGTCATTTGCGCGCTGGACTTGTACGGCACGCTGATCATGCTGATGTTTTCGGCCAGGTTAAGAGACTCGCCCATCAGGTGCTGGGTCGTGCCCGGCCCGGGGGTTCCGTAGCGAATTTTCTGCGGATTGGCTTTGGCAAAAGCCAGCACATCGCTCACCGACTTGAAGGGCGAAGACGCCGTCACCGTCAAAAAATTGGGCGTCTTGGTCACCAGGCTCACCGGCGTCAGGTCCTTCAGCGGATCGTAGGGCAACTTGCCGGCCATGAGCGTCACGTTGACGGCGATGGGGCCAATCGTGTTGTACAGCAGGGTGTAACCGTCCGAAGGGGCTTTGGCCACACGGTCGGCGCCAATGTTGCCGGCCGCGCCCACCACGTTTTCCACCACGACGTTCTGTTGCCAGAGTTCGCTCAGCTTGTTGGCGATGAGACGCACCTGCCCGTCAGGCGCGCTGCCCGGGGGGGCCGGCACGATGACACGAACAGGCTTGTTGGGCCAGTTGCTGGCCTGGGCTTGGGACAACGCCGGCAAACCCGCAGCCAGTCCGAGCAGACCGGCCATGATCCATTGGCGACGACGATTGATGTTCATGAAAGTCTCCGGTTGTGAGTGGTGGATGCGTTGGTGATGATCCATTCGGGCAAGACGTCCACCGTCAGGCTCAGCAGGATGAACGAATTGCTTTTGCCATGACCGTCCAGGTTGAGGCTGCCGTTCACGCCCCCCTCCAGAACATTGTCAATGACGAAGTTGAACGCCGGCAGCAAGGGCAGGTCATAGCGCTTGACCGACGTGGCGCCCCGATGGGCATAGGCTTGCAGCACGCGCTCGGGGGTGAGTTGCTGCGCGAGGGCTTCAAAGGCTTGGACGTTGTAGGGCATCACACAGACGTTGAGGCGGTTGCCTTTGTCACCGGCACGTGCGTGGGCCACGCTGTGCAGAGGAACGCGCTCGGTGGGGGAATCTGTTGGCGCACGGGTGGGCGCAAGGCTTGCATGTGTCACGCTGTGAACTCCCTGGCACCCTGAAAGGTGAATCCCATCTTCAACAAACCTGGATCAATCAGGTAGGACTGGGTGCGAATACGTTGTGTGGTTCGCCACCGCACACCGCCCCCGCCAGCCGGTCCACAGCAATACAGGGCCAGCACTTCGCGCGCGGCCTGATCGGCATCATCCTGCAGTGCGGACGAAGCGGCCAGTCGCACCCGCACATCGAGCGGCAAGGCGGTGGAAGCGTGCCACAGCTGGCCGTCATCCCCGTCGTGCACACTTGCCAATCCGATCAGATCGATGCGCAGGTGCACCGGCAATTGGCGCATGGCCACGCGCTGGCGCAGCACCTCGGCGGCCTTGCGGGCACGGGCCACGCAGTTGTGCCCCGCGTAGGAAATTTCGCCCTCCCCCAGCCAGCCGCCGTCAAAGCAAACGGTGACCTTGACCGTAGCTGGCGCGGGTTTGCCCCGGATGCCGAGCACTTGCACGCGGTCGGTGCCCGCGGGTTCGATGGTGACCTGGCTGAAGTCGAGCGTCACATCGGGCGTGATGTAGTTGGCCGGGTCGTGAATTTCATACAGGAGCTGCTCCTTGACCGTTTCAGGCGTCACCATGCCACCGGTTCGCAACGCCTTGGTGATGAACAGGCTGCCGTCCGCATGCACCTCGGCAATGGGAAAACCGATGTTGGCCGGATCCGGCACGTCCTTGTAGCCCGGGTCGTAAAAATACCCACCTGTGATCTGCGCGCCGCACTCCAGCAAGTGACCCGCCGTGGCCCCCACCGCCAGCCGCTGCCAGTCGTCCAGTGACCAGTTGAAGTGATGTATCAGGGGGGCCAGTGTCAGGGACGGGTCGCCGGTGCGTCCGGTCACCACCACTTGCGCGCCCGCCTTCAAGGCTTGCACGATGGGCTGGGCGTTGAGGTAGGCGTTGGCGGCAATGAGTTCACCCGCCCCCATGTCCAAACCGGCGTCAGCTTCGTAAACCTGCTGGGCCTGGAGGTCCAGCCCCTGAACGTCATCGCCGTGCACCACCGCGATGCGCGCCTCGGGATGCCCCAGCCGGGCCGCCAGTTGGGCGATCAGCCGCGCCGCTGCAGGCGGATTGGCTGCACCGAAATTGCCAATGATGGTGATGCCGTGCTCCAGGCACTTCACCAGAATGGGCTCCAGCAAACGTTCCAGCATGGGCTCGAAGCCTCGCTCGGGGTTTTTGCGCTTCTCGAGTTGAGCCAGCGCCACCGTGCGCTCTCCCAGGGTTTCGAAAAACAGCGCACAGGGGCCACCCCATTCGATCAGGGTGTCCACCACCGGCGCAGCGGCGTCCACCCGGTCCCCGGAAAATCCGGACGCATTGCCGACACGAAATAGTTGGGTCACGGTTGTTGTCTCATCCTCTGACTTGGGGTTTTGAACTGGAAGACATCACTCATTCGGCATCCACTCGACAGGCATCGATCACGCCACAATCTCGTGCAGCCAGTCCGGGCTGGGCATCACTTCTCCGCGTTCGATGCGCTTGATGACCTGGGTGACGCGCTGGTGGTAGGTCACATCGATGCCAACTTCCAGCCCACGCCGCGCCACCAGCCCATTGATATCGTCAATTTCGGTACGACGCCCCTTGCCGATGTCTTGTCCCATGGAGGGGCGCTGGGCATCGCTGCGTGCGTTGGCTACTTCCATGATCATCTGCGTGATGGCCTGCATCGCCGCAGGATCGTCTGGGGCTCGGGCCAGCACATCCAGATCCAGCCCACCCACAGGCTCGAGGGCCAGCCCCAGCGCGCGACCCACGCGGACCGACGAACTGCCCAGGCTGATCGACAACTGCCGAGCGATCTCATGGTTGTCACGCTGACGTCCCGTCAATCCGGTGAGCGCGCACACGCCATTGCGCATCGCGTTGATGGTGAGCTTGGACCAGCGCTCTCCCCATAAATTGGTGGTGACCTTGCAGGTATCGCTGTGCGAGAGCAACCCAGCAATCGCTTCGGCTCGAGGTGTGGCCTGCCCGTGCGCCTCACCAATCCGCAAGCCCCACTTCTTGCTGTCGCCCAACGGGGAGTTGCGAATGATGGTGGCCGGTGCGGTGAGTTCTGCCGCCAGTGCGCTGACCGAGCAACCCAAGACCCGCTCCCAACCCACCACACTCGCGATCGACTCTTCGTTGATGCCGTTTTGCAAGGACACAAAGCAGCCCGTGGGCGCCACAAAGGGGGCGATCAGCTGGGTGGCCCACCGGGTGTCGTACGACTTGACGGCAATGAAGACGATGTCGAACGGCTGTTCGCGCACCAGTTGCGACACATCGCTGATGTGCAGAGCGCGCACCGGCGTCTGGACGGAGCCCGCCCCCTGCATGCCCGACACCGAAATGCCCTGACTGCGCATCGCTTGCACGTTGTCCGCCCAGGCATCCACGAGGGTGACATCGACACCGGCGTGGGTCATGTGGGCGCCGACATAGCCCCCCACAGCACCGGCACCCACGATACCCACACGCGCCATGTCATGTTCCTTTCGGGATCAATGTTTAATCGTCAAACGCCTGGTCGTGCTCGACTGCACCCAATTTTTCGTAAGCCTGGGCTGCACCACTGAGGTCCCACACCGTGGCACCCGCGCGGACCGCCTGCACAATGTCGGCCTCGCGTTGCATTTTGGCCAGGGCAGCGGTCACCACGGCCGCCGCCTCTTGCCGGGGAATGACGATGACGCCATCACCGTCGGCCACCACCAGGTCCCCCGGGCGCACCAGCACATCGGCACACGAGATGGGAATGTTCACACCGCCGCCCTTGCCTTTGTCGGCGTGTATCGGCCACACGCACGTGGACCAGACAGGAAATCCCAATCCGCTCACGGTGTCGGTATCCCGCACACAACCTTGAACCACCACTCCGGCCAGCCCTTTGGCCATGGCGTAGCTGGTGGCGACATCGCCCCATTGTGCCGCGGAGGTTTCGCTTTGGCATTGCACCACCAGGACATCACCCGGGTTGGCCAGGCGCAAGGCCCGGTGCATCATGAGGTTGTCGCCCGGTTGGCACAAGGCCGTGACCGCGGGGCCTGCAATTTTGGCACCCGGTGTGACACGCTTCATGCGCGCCGACATGAGGCCGGTGTAAGCGAGATGGCCGGTGCTCTCATGCAAATCCGCCACGGTGACTTCGCGCGCCTGCGCGCAAATGCTGGCGTCAACACGGTTGACACGAAGATAAACAGTCGGGTTGGTCATAGGCGATGTCAGGCGTGGGGGACACAATGCTCGGCAGGGGACAGGCGGAAGGTGGTGCGCTTCATGAGTCGAGGTTGCTCGATCTTCATGACATCGCGGCGGTGCAACAGGCAGCCGTTGTCCCACATCATCAAATCGCCGTTGTGCACTTTGTGCCGGTACACCAGCGATGGGTCGCCCCCCGTGGCAAACAACAGCGGCAGGATCCGCTCATTTTGTTCCGGGGTCAGTCCCTCGATTTCAACCAGCGTGGTCTGATCGGCATAGAGCGCCTTGCGCCCCGTGTGGGGATGCGTCAACACCACCGGGTGACGGGCATCGGGCAGGCTCAGCATGGCGTTGGCTTTGGCCTTGTCGCGCAGCTCGGTGGCGTTCATCATGGCGTAACGCTTGGCGTAACGATAAACGCCGGTGCGCCCATCGATCAAGGTTTTGACATCCTCGGGCAGCAAATCCCAGGCTCCAAATTGATCGGCCCAGTAGATGTCGCCGCCATCACGAGGCACTTCGGTACCGTACAGAATGGCGCCGGTGGCCGGTCGAACCTGAAAGGTCTGGTCCGAATGCCAGTCCACGTCTTCACCCCCCGCAAAACCGCCGACAAAACGGCCATCGTTGTATTTGAGGGTGCTGAAGTAAATGATCTGCTCTTGATAAGGCGACTGGATGTCCTTGCGCCCACTGGTCTCGCAACGCCCGAAGTACTCGGTGAAACGCACCAGGTCCGGCTCGTCCAATGACTGTCGGCGAAAAATCATGACGGGCGAATGCATCCACTGCTGCTTGAGTTCGGCCATGGCGGCCGGGTCGTTCATGACCTCCATGATGCTGGCGTGCACTTGCACGACAAAGCCGCTGGGATGAAGAGGCGTGGTCGAAACGCTGGACATGAAGGTGCTCCTCTAGGGGTTGTGGGGGGGTGGCGATTGAATCACCCGTGTCGATCAGAATAGCTGCATCAGGTTTACCACACTCGGATGCAGGTTGCTGTCACGAGCAAGCCGAACAGGCCAGCCTCGACACATGCCAGACAAGGCGTCGCCTCAGGTTTCATGCTGCACTCGATCGCAAGCCGGCCACAGATAACTGCTGTCCAGATCGCTGTAAGCGCTGCAACCGATTTGCGTCATCACCATGTCGAGTTCCTGGCGCACCAGGTGCAGCGCACGGGCGGCGCCCGCCTGGCCACCCGCGGCAACACCAAAGAGGGTGGGCCGTCCGAACAGGGTGGAATTGGCCCCCAGACAGCGTGCAATCACGACATCGGAGCCGCGTCGCACCCCACTGTCCAGCAGCAGAGGCATTGCGTCGCCGACGGCCGCTCGGATGGCGGGCAACATCTCGAGGGGGGAAGGCGCGGTGTCCAGCTGCCGTGCGCCGTGGTTGGACACCACCAGGCCATCGACCCCCTGGCGCTGGGCCTCGCGGGCATCGTCGGGGTGCAAGAGGCCTTTGATGACCAGCACCCCCGGCCAGGCCTGGCGAATGCGCTCAATATGGCGCCAGCTGATCATCGGCGCAGGCGTCAGCGTGCCGTACATGTCCGCCACTTCGGCGGCGCTGGCGCCCTCACGGGCATAGGGCATCCAGTTGCGCATCATCGGGATGCCACCGGTACGCAAATAACGAATGACCCAGGCAGGATGACCCAGGGCGTCCAGCACCACACTCGGGGTCATGCGAAACGGCCGGGAGAATCCATTGCGCTTGTTGCGCTCGCGATTGGAGTTGACCGGGACATCGACCGAGATCACCAGCACGCGCACGCCCGCCTGGCGTGCGCGCTGCACCAGGTCGATGTTGATGCGCTCATCCCGCGTGCAATACATCTGAAACCACACATGATCGGGCGCCACGGGCATGACATCTTCAATGGAAGCATTCGCGGCACTCGACAACAGAAAGGGCACGTTCGCCTCGCGCGCGGCAGCGGCCAGCATCAAGTCGGCGTCTGGTCGAAACAGCCCGGCCAGACCCGTGGGGGAAATGCCGATGGGACTGGCGTACGTCTGCCCGAACAGGGTGACACTGGCGTCTCTGTGGCTGACGTCTCGCAGGTAGCGGGGCAACAAGCGGTAGCGTTCAAACGCCTGGCGGTTGCGGATGAGGCAGCGCTCGTCATCGGCGCCACCGTCAATGAAGTCAAATGCGATGCGGGGCAGCTTTCGCCGTGCCAGTTGGCGTAAGTCGTCGAGGTTGATGGCGGATTGAAGATTCATGGTGTGACCGGTCTCGCGTTAGGCTGCAGCGACTCACTCAAAGCCCAGCTGCAAGCGATGGGTGCGCAGGTGTGGGTCACACAGATGCATGCCCAGTCTGCGTGCCAACGCAACCTCGTCCGAGTCCTGTGGCGCCAGCGGCCCGGGTCGAGGTCGAACCAGCACAACGACGTACTCGGTGGACAAGTCATGGGGCGAGGGAAACGGACCCAGATACCGCGCATGGTCGCAGCCTTGCACTTCCGTGGACTGTGCGCAGGCCATCACGCGAACTCCGGCGTGGTCGGCCAGTGCCGTCACCGCTTGTGCACCACCGGGGAATGATTGCATCGCTTTGAGATCGCCTTCTGTCAGGCCAAGCTGTTGCAACACATGACCCAGGTGTCGCCCCCCGGACGAGGCCTGAAGGTCGGGCACGAGCAGCACATCGAGTTCACGCACCGTCTGGGTCAACGCTGCAGGCGTTGAGATGTCGTAGGTCTGCTGGTCACTCGCCAGGACCACCCACCCGGTCGCTGCCCGACCCAGCGAGCCCAGGCACTCCACTTGATCAGGCCAGGCCTGTTGCAGTGCGCGAGCGGTATCGGGTGTCAGCACAGTCAGGTGACACGGCAGGCCCTGCGACAGGCAGCGATTCACCTCGCCGAGGGTACTTTGCAAGGCTGCATAGCGCGCTGAGTACTTCGCAAGACCTGACCATGCCGCGGCGGACACGGTTTGTTCAATCCAGACACGCGCGGCCCCGGCACTGAAGATATGCAGCTGCAGCGGTGCCGAAGCGGATGTTGTCACTGAACGCGTCCGATCCGTTGGATCGTGGCTGACGTGCGCGCCAGATCAACCTTCCAGAATGCCTCGAGCTCTGCGCCATCCAGGTAGGCAATTTCACCCGCTGAACTTTTGCTGACGGTTTCGGTGAACTGGGGATCTTGCGCGGCCACACGCAGCGCCTTTCGCATGACCTCCACGGCGTCTGCGGGTGTGCCCGCTGGCGCAAACACGCCCGTCCAAGGCACAAATTCAATGGGCACGCCCAGTTCAGCCAGGGTGGGCACATCGGGCGCCTGCGCCCAGCGTCTGGCGCCATACATGGCCAGGTAGCGCAGTCGACCGCTTTGCACATGTGGCAAAGCCAGGGTTCGTACGGGCACATTGAAATCCACCTGACCGCCCATCAGCGCCGTGAGCATGGGGGCTCCGCCGGCATAGGGAATGTGGCGCGCCTCGGTCTGGGTGGAGGCCAGCAGCATTTCGGCCGGGAAATGGCTGATGCCGTAATTGCCGCTGGAGGAGTAGGTCAGTCCCTTGGGATTGGCCCGCAACGCCGCCGTGAAGTCCTGGTAGGTTTTGTAGGGACTGTCTGCGCGCACCACCAGGGCCACCACATCCACCGTGACCCGGGCCACGGGCACAAATTGCTCCAACTGGAATGGGGGCTTTTGTCCATTGAGCACCGCCTGCTCCGGCACGCTGGCGATGCTCGAGAGGGTGTACATCCAGGTGTACCCATCAGGCGCCGCGTTGGCCACGGCAGCGGCACCAATGGCGCCCGAAGCACCGGCGCGGTTCTGAATCAGGACTGTTTGTCCCAGGGCTTTTTCCAGCGACGCTTTGAGTGCCCGTGCCGACAGGTCGGCGATGCCGCCAGCAGGAAATGGCACGATCAGCGTGACCGGCTTGTTGGGAAAGGAGCCCTGAGCCCACACACTGGCGGAGACGACAAGCGTGAGCCCAACGAAAAAACGGTACAAGCCATGCATGAGAACGATCCGGTTGAACAGGTGAGGTGGCCTATTGTCTGGAGAATTCCCACCGCTCTCACTGGTAGTTCACCTAGGTTGGATCAGGCCGTCTGCTTTGCTGGCATCATCGCCCCTGAGCCTTCTGCTGGAAATCCGGCTGCCACCCAGCCGACACCCGCCAGACACGACGATGTCGCCAATCGGAAACATCCCGAAACACCCATGGAGCTGAACTCGCAATGAACGGATCGCAATTCAAACAACGGCTGGCACAACCCAACATCTGCTGCCTGCCTGGCATCTTTGATTTCATCTCCCTCAAAGTCGCCGACGCGATGGGCTTTGATGCCTTGTACATGACGGGCTATGGCACGGTGGCCTCCCACCTGGGCTTGCCCGATGCGGGACTGGCCACTTACAGCGACATGGTGGGGCGGGTGCAGGGGTTTTGCGCGGCCACCCGCACCCCCATCGTCTGCGATGGCGACACCGGGTATGGCGGCTTGCTCAATGTGGATCACACGGTGAGAGGGTACGAAAAAGCGGGCGCTGCCGCCATTCAACTGGAAGACCAGGAGTTCCCCAAAAAATGCGGCCACACACCGGGTCGCCGTGTCATTGCGGCTGACGACATGGCGGCCAAGGTGCGGGTGGCGAGCGAGGCCCGCAACCAGGCCGACAGCATTCTCATCATTGCCCGCACGGACGCCCGCACCAGCCTGGGGCTGGACGAGGCCCTGCGGCGCGGTGAGCGTTATTTGCGGGCGGGTGCGGACATCCTGTTCATCGAATCGCCCGAGACCGAAGAGGAATTGGCCACCATCGGCCGCACCTTTGCCGGCGTGCCGCTGGTGGTCAATAACGTGGAGGGCGGACGCACCCCCATCCTGCCGCCACAGACTTTGCAAGCGATGGGCTTCTCGATGGCCATCTATCCCTCGCTGGGATTTCTGGCGGCGGGCCATGCCTTGCGCGAGGCCTATCAAAACCTGCAAGACCGCGCCGCGTTTCAAACGCCGACCTCAACCCCCGTCCTGCATGACTTCCAGGCATTCAGTGTGATGATGGGATTTCAACGGGTGTGGGATTTTGACCGCGAGCACGCGGAGTCATTCAGTCCAGCCCCTGCCGCGAGGCCTTGAGTCTGGCGTGCAAGGTCTTGCTCTGCAGTCGTCGCTGCACGGAGGCGCGCGTGGGCCGGGTGGCCTTGCGCGTCTTGGGTGCACGGGCATAACCCGCCATCAATTCAAGTAAGCGGTCCCAGGCGTCCTGTCGGTTTGCATCCTGCGTTCGGAATCGCTGCGCCTTGATGACCAACACGCCCTCAGCGGTCAGTCGGTTATCCGGCGCCTGCAACCACCGGGTCTTGAGGCCGTCGGGCAGGCTCGAGGCCGCCACATCAAAGCGCAGCTGGATGGCGCTGGACACCTTGTTCACATGCTGCCCGCCCGGGCCTTGCGCACGAATGGCCGTGAACTCGACTTCTGATCGATGGGGTGTCAGCGGTTTCACCCGGCGTTGCCCTTCCATGTCACGCCGCGACTCGCGACCGCCACCCGAACGGCCGCGCGCGTATGGGTCGAAAGTCATCGATACGATCGACAGCCTCTGCACGGGAATCAGGTTGCATGGTGCATGACACAGGATTGGACACAGTTCCATTATTGACGCTGGCCCAGAAAAACAAAAGCTGCCATACCCCGTAGCCAACATGATTGACGAGTCCTCACATCCGCCCAACAATGCCTCCAACAATCCACCACCATCAGGAGACTCACCATGACCGATTCCACCCGTCGACACATTCTGGGAGCCGGCGTTTCGCTGGCCGCACTGGGATCCCTGCCTGGTGCCACGTTAGCCGCCATGGGGCCGAACGACAAATTCGATCTGTTGATACGCAATGCGAATGTGGTGGATCCCAGTCAGAATTTGTCCGGCAAACGCGACATCGGCGTGCGTTTTGGCCGTGTCGAGGCCATCGAGACGAGCATCCCCGCCGAGCGCGGGCTTCGCGTCCTGGACGCGGGCAACAAACTCGTCACGCCCGGCCTGATCGATTTGCATTGCCACACCTACCCCTATGGATCTGCCATTGGCATACCGGCCGACGAGTTGTTGTCGCATCAATGCACGACCACCACGATTTCAGCGGGTGACGGCGGCGCCAACAATATTGCCGCTTGGCGACGTTTTGTCATGCCGGCATCACGCACTCGCCAGTTTGCCTTCGTGCACATTGCGGTCGCCGGTCTGGCCGGTTTTCCAGTGCCTGAATTGTTCAACATCGATTACGCCAAACCCGAGCTGGCCGCTCGGGCTGTTGCCGAAAACGCGGACATCGTTCTAGGCGTCAAGGTGCGCATGAGCGAGAACGTGATCGCTCGCCATGGCATGGAGCCCCTGCGTCGAGCAATTCGTGCGTGTGAGCTCTCGGGCGTCCCGGCCAAGGTCATGTGTCACATCGGGGGCGTTTCGGATCGCGCTTTGATGTCGCAGATTCTGGACGCCCTGCGTCCTGGAGATGTGCTGACGCACTGCTACTCGGGCGCCACCAATGAAGCCGGTCATGGCACCAATATTGTTCAAGATGGCAAGCTCCTGCCCGCCGCTCTCGAGGCCAAAAAACGCGGCGTCATATTTGACGTGGGTCATGGCGGGGGCAGCTTCGACTACACCATCGCGGAAGCCGCCATGGCCCAAGGCTGCATGCCCGACACCCTGAGTTCCGACGTGCATGTGTTTTCTGCGAACACACCGGGCATGCCTTACCTGCCCTGGGTCATGAGCAAATTCCTGGGCATGGGATTTTCCTTGTCCGAGGTGGTTCGAATGGCGACCGTCGCCCCAGGACGCGTGATCGAACGTATCCCCAAGCATGGCACGCTGCAAATTGGCGCGCCCGCCGACATGTCGATCATGGAGTTGGTGGAAGGCCCTGTGGATTTTGTCGACACGCGCAACAACAAGCGAAGTGGCAAGTCCTACCTCAAGCCGCTGGGCACAGTGATTGCAGGCGTCGCATCCGGTCGTCCGTATCAGTCACCCTTCTCGGTGCGCTGAGCTACACGGGCGCCTTGCACTCACACGACCCTGGCGTGATGCGCCCTCTCACGGCAGGGCTTCGTACAGCCTGACTCAGACGTACCGCTGCTCCAAGGCATCCCAGGCGGGCTTGCCCACCAGGCGTTGACGTTCAGCAAACGGGGCCACCAGCGCAGGGTCTTCATCGACTCGTTGCGTTGTTTGCAATTGATGCAACACACGCTGCATGCCCGCCACCGCGCCTTGCAAGGCTGCATTGGCATACAGCACCAGGCCATACCCCAGTTGCGACAGCTCGCCGGCATCCGTGATGGGGGTTTTGCCGCCAATCACCATGTTGATGAGTTGCGGCGTGGCCAGTCGCTGCGGCAGGGCTCTCACCTCATCCGCTGTTGTCACGGCTTCAACAAAGAGCAGATCGGCGCCCGCCTCGGCGAAACGCTGCGCGCGCTCGATCGCCGCCTCGAACCCATGCACGGCCGCTGCATCGGTCCGCGCCATGATCATGAGATCGGGGTCGCGACGCGCATCACAGGCGGCGCGAATCTTGCCCACCATCTCTTGCGTGGACACCACGTCCTTACCGTTGAAATGCCCGCAACGCTTGGGCGAAACCTGGTCCTCCAGCTGAATACAGTCTGCGCCGGCACGCTCGAGCGTGCGGACCGCGTGGTAGGTGTTGAGCGCGTTGCCAAACCCGGTGTCTGCGTCGACGATGAGGGGCAACTCCACCGCGTCTCGAATACGGGCGGTGTGATCGGCGATGTCGCTCAAGCCCATGAAGGCCTGGTCGGGCAGGCCCAGCCACATATTGGTCACGCCCGCACCCGTGACATACAAGGCCTCAAAGCCCATGTCGGCCACCACGCGTGCCGACAAGGCGTTGAATGCGCCTGGCACCACAACCCCACGACGGGCCTGGACCAGGGTTCGCAATAGCTGCTTGGGGCTCATGCTCAGTTGTCTTTCATGTTTGCCGCGCGCACGATCTCGCCCAGGCGTTTGCGCTCTTCCTGCGTGAAGCGGGCGAAATCCGAGCGCGTCCCGCCCATCGGTTCGATGCCCAGGGCTTTGAGTCGTTGCGTGATGGCAGGATCTTTCATGGCTTTGTCCACGGCGGCGGCCATTTTGTCCATCACATCCTCGGGCGTTCCCTTGGGGGCATGCACACCCGCCCAGTGGGCGATTTTCAGCTCGGGGAAACCTTGTTCGGTGGCGGTGCTCAGTTGCGGATACGCCGAGAGCCGCTGGGTCCAGGTGGTGGCCAGCGCTTTGAATTTGCCGTCGTGCAGGATGTGGGGCAAGGCAATGATGCTGGCCTCGGAAGTGCCCTCCACCTGCCCGCCCATCACCGCCGTGGTGCTTTCGGAACCACTTTTGTACGGCACCGGTTGCAGTTGAGCGCCATATTTCACATTCAGGATTTCCGCCACAAAGTGCGGCGTGCTGCCGGAACCGGCCGTGGCGAAATTGAAGCCCTTGCCTTGCTTGGAGGCGTCGACAAAGTCTTTCAGGGTTTGATACCGCGACGACTGCGGCACCACCACCATCGACGGCGACAGTGCAATCAGGGCCACCGGCATCAGATCGTCGTCCTTGTAGGGCACGTTCTTCTTGATCATGGTGTTGGAGATCGTCCCAGCGGCACTGATCAAAAAGGTGTAGCCATCGGGCGCACTTTTGGCCACGATGGAAGCCCCCAACGATCCCCCGGCTCCGGGGCGGTTGTCCACGATCACGGTTTGACCCAGCACCTTGCTGGCCCCTTCGGCGGCGGCGCGCCCCATCAGATCGTTGGCCCCACCCGCCGAGAACGGCACAATGAAATGAATGGGCTTGTTGGGCCACGACGGCTGCGCGGCGCTCAAGAGCGGCATGAACAGGCCGCACCAGGCGACGCCATTCAGCCAACGGGAAGAACGCAATACGGTCATGGCAATCCTTTCATGTCTGCTTCATGCAGCAAGGGTTCAAACCTCTTGGCCTCAGCACACCTGCGTGCCCCCTGGCCATGTATCTTGTCTGCTGTTGAAGACGCAGCGTGGGTTTCACGCCAACTCGCCGTTCCATAGGTTAGTCTGTCACGGTTGAGCAAAAGCGGTTGATGTGATCAAACGCCTCTCCCAGGTAACCCTCGTAGTTGTCCCGCTCCACAAATCCCAGATGCGGGGTGCACAGGCAATTGGGCAGGTCTTGCAACGGATGACGCGTGGACAACACAGGCTCCTGCTCGTACACGTCCACGGCCGCAAACCCGGGACGCCCCTGGCGCAGTGCGGTGACGAGCGCGCCAGGTTCAATCAGTTCAGCGCGAGCGGTGTTGATCAAAATGGCGTCCGGCTTCATGAGCGCGAGGTCCTGGGCTGTCACGATGCCGCGGGTCTGCGGCAACAAGCGCACCAAAACGCACAACACGTCGGATTGCGAAAAGAATGCCTCGCGCGAAGATGCCACCTCCCAGCCGCGCGCCCGCGCTGTCTGCTGCGAGCCTTCACGCCCCCACACCAGCAGGCGCGCGCCCAGCGTCTGCCCGGCCTGCGCCACCTGCTCGCCAATACGACCCAAACCCAGAATGCCGAGGGTGCGTCCGTGCAAACGACGCCCCAAGGTGCGCTGCCAGATGCCGGCATTCATGTTCGAGGCCTCTGGCACCAGATGGCGCAGGCTCGCCAAAATCATCAGCAAGGTGAATTCGGCCGTGGCCATCACGGTCCCCTCGGTTTCAAACACCGCGATGCCACGGGCCTGGCAAGCCGCCATGTCCAGGTGCCGTCCCACTTTGCCGGTTTGGGCAATCACCTTCAAGTCGGGCAAGCGTGACAACAGGGCCTCGTCCACATACGTGCGCTCGCGGATCAACACCAGGGCCTGCACACCTGCCAACAAGTCGGCCAGCTCCTGCGGATCGCTGACGTGTCGTGTCAACACCATCACCTCGTGCGCTGCCATCCTGGCAAAACAATCCAAGGTTTTCACGCAATCCTGGAAATCATCAAGCACAGCAATTTTCATCAGGTCATCCTCATGGGAGTTGGAGGCGGCTCAGTCGTTTGCGCCAATCAACAGCCGACAACCCCTCGCTCATGCGCTGCAAGGCGTGGGGGTCGTTGACAGGGAGCAGGGGTTCGCAGGTATTCTAGGCATGGCCACCTTGCTGAGCCAGCGCCCCTGGATTCACCAGGGCCAGACAGGCTGCAATGGCCAAGTGGATGCAAAGGCTGTGGACACCCCCAGCGGCGAATGCCCGCCCTGTGCGAGTGGATGGGCCGTTTGACACGCCCTGTCTTGTCTCCCTCTCGTTTTTACAGTGAAATACACCCCACCATCACTGGAGCGTTCATGAGCCTGTTCAGCACCCCGTTTTCTCCTGACCGTGACGCGGCCGTGGTCACGGGAGCCGGCAATGGCATTGGCCGTGCCATTGCACAAGCCCTCGTGGGTGAAGGCGTTCGCACCCTGTTCGCCGATGTGCGCGAGGACGCGGTGATGGCATCGGTGGCAGCGTCTGCACGACCGGACCTGGCGGTGCCCTGGGTCGGCGATCTGGCTCAGGCCGCAGCGTGTGACGACCTGTTGCAGCACGCCCGCTCCACCCTGGGGCTGGTGACACATTTTGTGCACAGTGCTTCACCCCCGCGACGCGAGGCCGATCACGTGCTGGCCGTGGACGAAGACACCTGGCGACGCATGCGTGCGGTGAATGTGGACGCCGGGTTTCATCTGGCTCGCGGGCTGGCGCGGGCCCTGATCGAGGCGAAATCCCCGGGCTCTTTCCTGCTGCTCACCTCGCTGCATGCCGAGACACCGCGCAACCTGCCCCACTACAGCACCTCCAAAGCCGCGATGGCCATGATGGTCAAGGAACTGGCCAAGTCGCTCGGGCGCTACGGCATCCGCGTCAATGCCCTGGTACCCGGCGCGATTGCCGCCGGAGGCTTTGTGGCCGACCCGGCACTGGCCCGTCACATACCCCTGGGTCGCCTGGGCAAGAGCGAAGACCTCGCCCCCATGGCCCTCACCGTGCTGTCCAACCAGCTGTCGGGCTATGTGACCGGCGCAGCCTTTGTGGTGGATGGAGGCCTGGCGCTCACCAACTGGTTTGAGCCACCGGTGTTCGACTGATTTCGTCGCCACCTCAGCACTTGCGCACCACGCCCAAAGTCGCGCAAGGCACATCTCCGGGCGGGCCCCTCGGGATTACCCTGTTCGAAAGGTACCCGTGTTTGGCTAGATTCGCTGTGAGTCTTTGCCTGCCTGATCGCAGCGCCGCCTTTCCCTTCATCGTCGATAAAGGATATTTCCATGAACCGCATCTCTTCTCGCTGGCCCACCTGGAAAGGCCTGGCCTTGTCGGCTTTGGCTGCGCTCAGCATGACGTCGACCCTGGCTCAAAACAAGGGTCCGATTCGCATTGGGGTGCTGGCCCCCATCACGGGGCCCTTGGCAACGCCGGGGGCGGAAATGATCGACAGCTTGAAGATGTTCTGGGAAAAGAACAACTACACCGTCAGTGGTCGCAAGGTGGAGTTGGTGGTGGCCGACACGTCCTGCAACCCTGACCAAGCCTTGACCCAGGCACGTCGCCTGGCCTTGCAGGACAAAGTCAATTTCATGCTGGGGCCCTTGTGCGGACACGAAGGACCTGCGGTGGCGCAAGTCAGCAAGGAAACCGGCGTTCCGCTCATCCTCGATCCCGCCGGCGCTGACACCAACACCAAATGGGACCGCACGCCCACGGTCATTCGAACCGCCGTGTCAGCCAGTCAAATCAGCCATCCGTTTGGCGACTATCTCTTCAAGGACCTGGGCGCTCGCAACGTCACGTTCATCGCCTCGGACTACACCTGGGGTCACGAAGTGGCCGGCGGCATGATCCGCACCTACAAAGACTTGGGCGGCAAGGTGAACAAGGTGATCTGGGCGCCTTTGGCCACCGCCGACTACGGCGCCTCCCTGGCGGCCATTCCTGCTGACAGCGATGCCGTTGTGGTGGCACTGGCCGGTGTGGCGCGTATCCGGTTTTTTGAGGCTTGGTACAACTTCGGTTACGACAAAAAATTCAAATTGCATGGTGGATACTGGTTGCACGAGGATGCCATTCCTCAAATCGATGACCGCGCCGTCGGCCTGATCTCCAACTCGGTTCACTACGTTGCAGGCATCGACACGCCGGAAAACAAAGCCTTCGTGGATGACTTTGCTCGTCGCTACAAGCGCCTGCCCTCGTGGTTTGCCGAGTCCGCCTGGACCGCGGGCCTGTGGACCAAGGCCGCCATGGAATCCATCAACGGCAATGTCGAAGACCGAGCCGCCTTCCTGAAAGCCATGCGCACGGTGCAGGTCAAGGCGCCGCGCGGCCCTCTCAAACTGGATGCGTATGACAACCCCGTGCAAAACGTCTACGTCACCCGTTTGCAAAAGGTCAAGCACCCGATCCTGGGTGATCAACTCATGAACATCCCGGTCAAGACCTATACCAATGTGTCGCAGTTCTGGACTGACAAGCCCGAGGACTTTCTCAAGCGAGGCCCTTACAAGCCTTGATGTTGACGACGTGCGCCTGGGTTCAATCCGGATGATCACTCACCCGATGATCCCGGACTCGGTCTCATGAACAGTTTCATCCTGCAAACCTTCAACGGCATCACCTATGCCGCCTTGTTGTTCCTGCTCGCCAGTGGCTTCACCCTGACCTTTGGCCTCATGCGCATTGTGAACATGGCGCACGGGGCTTACTACCTGCTCGGCGGGTACGTGGGCTTGACGGTGGCCAAGGCCACGGGCAGTTTCACGTTGGCTTTGCTGGCGGGCGGAGCGGCCGCAGTGGTTTTGGGCTGGTTCAATGACCGATTTCTGATTCGTCGTACCGGCGAGGATCATCTGGCCCAGGTGCTGATCACCGTGGGGGTGGCCTATCTGGTGGGCGATGTCACGATCAAGGTCTGGGGGGGCGATGCACTGAAGTTGCCCCTGCCTCCCCTGCTGCGCGGCGTGGTCGAATTGCCCGGCGGCATCACCTACCCGCTGTTTCGACTCGCCTTGGTGAGCGTGGGCGTGGGCGTGGCTGTGTTGTTGTGGTTCATGTATCGACGTACACAAATTGGCGCGGCCATTCGCGCCGGTGTCGACGACCGGGAGATGGTCTCTGCGGTGGGTATTCATGTGGACCGCCTGTTCGTTCTGGTGTCGGGCCTGGCGTCATTTCTCGCCGGTTTTTCGGGGGTTCTCGGGGGTGCGTTTCTGACGGTCTACCCCGGGGCAGAATGGGAAATCTTGGTATTTGCCCTGGTGGTGGTCATTGTGGGCGGGCTAGGCAGTCTCGAGGGCGCCATGATCGGCGCCTTGGTGGTGGGCCTGCTGGACGCGTACGGTCGCTGGCTGGTACCAGAGATGTCGTATTTCGTCCTCTTTGGCCCCATGGCGGTGCTGTTGTTGTTTCGTCCGCGCGGCCTGTTTGGCACCGCGCTGATGCATTGAGCGAACAAGGGATGCACGTGCAAACACGTTGGTGGTGGTTGCTGGGCCTGTTGCTGCTGATGCTGCCATGGGTGGCTGGCGAGTACTGGGTGAGTCTGGTCACCCAGATGTTCATTTTTGGTCTGTTGGCATTGGCCACCGATTTGCTGTTGGGCCATGCAGGGCTCTTTTCTCTGTGTCACGCCGCATTTTTCTCTGTGGCGGCCTACACCAGCGCCATCCTGCAAGTGCGCTATGGCTTCAGCACCCTGAGTGGGATGGCCGCTGGCGTGGCGCTGGGCACCTGTCTGGGCCTGTTGTTCGGGCTGGCGGTGCGAACCCGTGGTGTGTATTTCATTTTGGTGACCCTGGCCATGGGCTATGTGATTTGGGGTGTGGGCTATCGCTGGAGCGCGCTCACCGGTGGCGACAGTGGCATCACCAATGTGCCAACGCCTTCAGTGGGGGGGCTCAGCATTCAGAACGGCATCGAGATGTACTACGTCATGTTGCTGATCGTGGCGATGGTCCTGGGTTTGTACGCTCGCTGGGTGGCTTCGCCCTTCGGTCTGGCGTTGCGGGGTATCAAATCCGGCGAACCTCGCATGCGCAGTCTGGGCTTTTCTCCGGTCCAGCATCTCTACGCGGCCTTTGTGCTGTCTTCCGTGTTGGCGAGCCTGGCGGGTGTTCTGTATGTGTGCTTCAACAAATTTGTGAACCCGGTATCGGCGTCCCTGCATGTGAACGTCGAGTCGGTGCTCATGGCCATCGTGGGGGGCTCGGGGACCTTGCTGGGCCCGTTCCTGGGAGCCGGCTTGATTCTGGGTTTGCGCAATTGGGTTAGCACGTTTTTTGAACTCCACCTGGCCGTGATGGGCCTGGTGTTCATTGCGGTGGTGCTGTGGGTCCCGGGCGGGGTGATGGGGCTGATGCGTCGCCTGTCAGCCAAGAAGCGGGAGGACTCATGAGCGCAGCCCTGGTGCTGGACCGTGTGGTCAAACGTTTCGGTGGCCTGCAGGCGGTTCGAGAGGTGTCGCTGGAGGTGGCGCCCGGTGAGCGACGTGTCATCATCGGTCCAAATGGCGCAGGCAAAACCTCGCTGTTTCATTGCATCAGCGGGGCATTGCAGGTCACTTCCGGGCGGATTGAGTGCCTGGGCCACGACATGACGCACATGCCCGAGCACCAGCGGACCTTGCTGGGCATTGGACGAACGTTTCAGATTTCCAGTGTCTTTGCTGATCTGACCGTGCTGGAAAACATAGCGCTGGCGCGACTCGGCATCACGCCGACCAAATGGTCGCTGTGGCGCAATGCGCTGGCGCAACCGGGCCTGCTGACGCTTGCAGCCCAAGAGCTCGAGCGCGTGGGATTGCCAGGGCGGGAATCCTGGACCGTGAAGTCTTTGTCGTATGGAGAGCGGCGACAGCTGGAGTTGGTGCTGGCGCTGGTCAACCAGCCGCGATTGCTGCTGCTGGACGAGCCCTGCGCCGGTTTGTCACCGGCGGAACGACACCGCTTGTCCGACATCATCCAGAACTTGCCTCGCAGCATCACCATGCTGATGATCGAGCACGACATGGATGTGGCACTGGGGCTGGCGGACCGCGTCACCGTCCTGCACCAGGGGCAAGTGATTATCGAGGGAGCCGCTGACCAGGTTCAGAATGATCCGCATGTACAGGAGGTGTATTTTGGACAGCGCTGACGTGTTGTTGTCCGTGCAGGATCTGCACACCTACTACGGCGACAGTTATGTGTTGCAAGGCGTCAGCCTGCAAGTCCCCCGTGGCCGGGTGGTGGCGGTGCTGGGACGAAACGGCATGGGCAAGACCACCTTGATCCGCTCGCTGTTTGGCCTCACCCCCCCACGCCAGGGGGCCATCAGCTTCATGGGAGCGTCCCTCGTCGGATTGGCTCCCTACGAAGTCGCCGAGCGAGGCATGGCCCTGGTCCCGCAGGGACGACGCATCTTTCGCCATCTGACGGTTCGCGAAAACCTCTTGCTCCCCGTGAGTGGACTGGCCCGGGGGCGCCAAGCTTTGCCCGATCCCGATCGGCATGCCTGGACGTTTGACAACGTATTGGACGAATTCCCGCAGTTGCGTGATCGCCTCTCCAACGGGGGCAGCGAGCTCAGCGGTGGCGAGCAACAAATGCTGGCCATTGGCCGCGCCCTCATGAGCAATCCGGAATTGGTGTTGATGGATGAGCCCTCTGAAGGTCTGTCGCCGCGCTACGTGCTGCATGTGGCGGACATTTTGCGTCGCATGCGCAGCCTGGGCCATGCCGTCTTGCTGGTGGAGCAAAACCTGGCGATGGCGCTGTCGGTGGCTGACCAGGTGCTGATCATCTCGTCAGGCCGCCTGGTCTTCAGCGGCACACCCCATGACTTGCAAGCTCAGCCCCATGTTCTGCATGAGCACCTGGGCGTGTCGGCAGGCTAATCGATGTCCTCGAAAGTACCTCACACATGAGTCACACACACCACCTGAATCCCACACCCCAGACGGTTCACTGGGGGCATTTCGACGCCGCCCTGCCTGCCGTGCTGGAGATTGATTCTGGCGACACCGTCATCATTGACACCGTGTCAGGGGGGCGGCAAGAGGTCACCGACGACACACTGTTTCGAGCCGATCACCGGCTGATTGTGGACACCGTGCCGCAAGCCCTGGGTCCTCATATCCTGACCGGACCGGTGGCCATCCGCGGCGCACAGCCGGGTGATACGCTGGAAATCTGCATCGAATCGATCGAGCTCACCGCGAATTGGGGCTGGAACATCATCCGCCCGCTCAAGGGGGCGCTTCCGGAGGATTTCCCCTATCTGAGCCGGCGCATCATCCCCATCGACCGCCAGGCCGGCCTGGCGCACCTGCCCTGGGGTGTGTCGATCCCGGTGCGCCCGTTTTTCGGCATCATCGGGGTGGCGCCCCCGCCCGCCTATGGTCGCGTGTCCTCCATCGAGCCGCGGGAGTATGGCGGCAACATCGACAACAAAGAGTTTGTGCCAGGCACCTCCTTGTTTCTGCCCGTTTTTGTTCCGGGTGCCCACGTGTCGGTGGGCGATGGACATGCCGTGCAGGGGGACGGCGAGGTCTGTCTGACCGCCCTGGAAACGTGCTTGAAGGGACGCTTTCGCTTTGTGTTGCACAAGCGTTCCTTGAAATTCCCGCGGGCCATCACGCCCACGCATTACATCTCGATGGGCATGAACACCGATTTGGACGATGCTGCCCAGCAGGCACTGCGCGACATGATTGCCTGGCTGGTGGAGCTCAAGGGCTGGCAGCCTGAAGAGGCCTACGTCTTTTGCAGCCTGGCGTGCGACCTGCACGTGACGCAATTGGTGGATGGCAACAAGGGCATCCACGCCATGGTGTCACGCGACCTGCTGGGCCTGTCGTAACGCCTTCCACACACGCTGTGACGTGAATGGCAGGTCGAGTTGTGCCACACCGGCATAACTCAACGCGTGCAGGATGGCATTGATGGCGGACGGCAAAGAGCCCGCCACACCGGACTCGCCAGCACCTTTGACCCCCAAGGGATTGGTCTTGCACGGCACGCTGTGATGCGCAATGGTCATGTGCGGAACGGTGTCTGCGCGTGGCAAGGGGTAGTCCATGAACGAGGCCGTGAGCAACTGCCCCTGATCGTCGTAGTGCAACTGCTCGCCCAGCACTTGCCCCAAGCCCTGCGCCACGCCGCCCATGATCTGTCCTTCGATCACACGGGGGTTGAGCATCACGCCCACATCATCCACCGCGGTGTAGCGCACCACCTCGACCAAGCCCGTGTCGGGATCAATCTCGACCTCGCAGACGTGGCTCCCGTTGGGAAAGGTCATGCCGGATGACACAAACTTGGCCACGTTGTCGAGCGTGTGCGGCACGTCTTCGGGAATCGAGCCCAGGGATGCGAGACGCGCCGTCAGGTCCAGCAACGACACCGCCTGATCGGTACCGACCACGCGATAACTCCCCTGGTCAAATTGCACATCCTCAGGCGCAGCTTCCAGCACCAGGGCTGCCAGTTGATGCCCGCGACGGATGGCTTCATCACAGGCCATGGCCGCTGCACTGCCCACCATCATGGTGGAGCGGGACGCGACGGTCGCCACCAGGCCGGGGGTTTGGTCGCTATCGCCCGCCACCAGGCGCACCTGCGCGGGCGCTATGCCCAGACGCTGGGCGATCAAGGCCGGGTAGGTGGATTGATGTCCCTGACCGATGGCTTGCGCCCCCATGTGCAAGCTCACGGTGCCGTCGGCATGAAACCGCAGATCCACCGGTTCTTCCAAAATACCACCGGCCACTTCCAGAAAGCAGCACAGGCCGATGCCGCGCAAGCGCCCCCGCGTCGCCGACTGCTGGCGGCGTTGTTCAAACCCGGCCCAATCTGACAACGTCAGGGCTTGGTCGAGCACGGCTTCAAAGTCACCACTGTCATAAACCATGGCATTTGCTGCCGTGTACGGCATGGCCGAGGCTGGCACCAGGTTACGCCGGCGCAACTCCACCCGGTCCAGACCCAAACGGGGCGCCGCCTGATCTAACAAACGCTCGACCATGTAGATGGCCTCGGGACGACCCGCACCCCGGTAAGGCCCATGGGGCATGGCGTGCGTGAACGCCAAACGGGATTCCGTGCGGATGCACGGAATGCGATACACACTGGACAAACAATTTTTGGTGTTGTTGGTTCCCACGATGGCGATGTAGGTCGAGGTGTAGGCACCAATGCCCACCACCAGTTGCGCATGCAGGCCCAGAATGCGCCCCTCTCGATCAAAGGCCATGCGAGCGTGCAGATGCGAATTGCGGCTGTGCGTGTCGCCCAAAAAAGACTCCAGTCGAGTGGCCGTCCAGCGCACGGGGCGAGCCAGCACACGACTGGCCAAGAGCAGGGCCGCATATTCCGGATAAGTCTGCACCTTGGCGCCAAACCCGCCGCCCACTTGCGGCGTGACCACCCGAATCGATTCGAGCGGCACTTGAAAGACGTGCTCGGCCAACAGCTTGCGCACCAGCATCACGCCCTGTGTGCCAGCCAGCAAGGTGAAGCGCTGGTGGGTCGGATCCCATTGGGCGATCGCCGCCCTGGGCTCCAGGGCACACGCCGTCATGGGCGGATCCTCCAGGGTCACCGATTCGATGTGGTGTGCCTGCGCAAAGACCGCCTCCAGCGCAGCACTGTCACCATCGGCCCAGTCCAGCACCAGGTTGCCTGGCGCTTGTTCGTGCACCTGCACCGCGTCGGGCTGCAAGGCCGCCACCGGATCCATGACAGCGGGCAAGGCCTCCCATTGCACCTGCACATGCTCGGCAGCCAGGAGTGCCGCAGACTCCGTGTCAGCCACGACCACGGCGACGGCCTCGCCCACGTGGCGAACCACATCGCACGCCAGCACCGGAATGCCCGCTTGCTTCATGGGGAGCCCATCTCGGCCATTGAAGACCGCCATGGGGCGAATCGTGCCCAGGCCGGCCTGCACCACATCCTGGCCCGTCAAAATGGCTTGAACACCGGGCATGGCACGCGCCGCCGTTGTGTCCAGCTGCCGGATGCGCGCATGCGCCAGCGGGCTGCGAACAAACACGGCATGCAATTGACCATCCAGATGGATATCGCTGGTGTAGCGGCCTTGACCTCGAACGAGTTCGTCCAATTCGTCGTGATCGCCGCGCTGGCTGCGTCCATGACGCAAGGGGTGTTGAATCAAGTCAGTTCTCCAGTGTCAGTCCAACGCCTTGCGCTGCCGCACAAACCGCGCGCCAGGTGTCGTCCGGGATCGGAACGCCGTCGCGTGCACGCTGCGCGCGCACGCGGGCTTCAGGCTCTCCGGGTACCAACACCTCCTCAAATCCGGCCGCCGGAGGCACCCCTTTGATTTGTCCCAATCGGTTTGCCAGTGCGGCGGCATAGTCAGACTTGGGCCTGAACAGCTGGGCGTCCATGGCAAAGATGAAAATGCCACTGCGCGCGGTGACACCCGGATAGGCTTCAGCACCAATCAAGGGGCCGCTCAGCAGCTCGGCCACCACGGCCAAGGCATAGCCTTTGTGCCCTCCAAAGGGCAGCAAAAATCCGCCGTCGAGAAAGTCCTGCGGGTTCACAGAGGGGTTGCCGTGCTTGTCCAGAATGACATCGGGCGGCAGTTGCTCGTGTCGCGCCTTGGCCACCTTGACCTTGCCAGCCGCAATGGCCGATGTGGCGATATCCAGCGTGACAGGAGCGCCTGCGGGATTGGGCATGGAGACTGCGATGGGATTGGTGCCCAGCACCGCTGCGGCACCCCCATAAGGGGCAGTCATGGGACGGTCCACGGTTCCGATGAACATGAACATGACGACGTCTTGCTTGGCCGCTCGGTCCGTGAAGGCGGCCAGACGACCCGTGTGCGCCGCCTGAACCACAGACACCACCGCGACACCATGGGCCTTGGCTTTGGCGATGGCCAGGTCCGCGGCGTAGATGCCCGTGACCTGCCCCAGCGCCCAATGGCCCGAGATCAGTGCTGAGTTGGGTGTCTCCTGCAAGACTTCCGGCCGGGCCGTGGGGACGATTTCGCCGTCCACGATGCTTTTCAGGTACTCCGGGATGCGCAGAATGCCGTGCGAGTCGTGCCCGGCCATGTGGTTATCCACGAGCACTTCGGCGACCTGCTGCGCCAGGTCTTGCGGCGCACCCGCAGCACGAAAAATGGATGCGGTGATGTTTTCCAGCTCGCGCTGACTGAAGACTGGCATCGTGTTGTGCTCCGGACGGTTGGACGCTAACATCTTAGCGCGCACTAACTCTAAAAGACACCATGAAAATTTTCAAATGGATACTGGGCTGCCTGGGATCGTTGGTGTGTGCGGCCGTGCTGGCACAAGCTGCTTTTCCCAACAGACCCGTGAACATCGTGGTGCCCTTTCCACCGGGAGGCGCTGCCGATCAACCCGCCAGACTCTTCAGTCAGGCGATGAACAACGTGTGGAAACACCCAGCCGTGGTGAACACACGCCCGGGTGCAGGGGGCGCGATTGGCACCGTCGCGGTGGCCAACGCTGCGGCCGATGGCTACACCCTGCTGGTCACCAACCCCTCACTGCTGATCCTGCCGGACGCGGATCGACTGTTTGGTCGAACCCCCACCTTTGACCGCTCCAGTTTTGTTGCGCTGGGCTTGCTGGTGGCGGACCCCGTGGTGCTGGTGGTGAAGTCCGACGCGCCCTGGAAAACGTACCAGGAATTCATTGCAGACGCACAAGCCAACCCTGACAAGATCACCTATGGGTCCTCGGGCGCCTACAGCGCATCGCATTTGCCCATCGAAATGCTGGCCAACGCCGCCGGCATGAAGTTGCGTCACATTTCCTATGCGGGAGGCGGGCCGGCCATCCAGGCCGTGCTGGGAGGGCACATCGGGGTCACAGCCAGTTCCCCATCAGCCGTGTCAGCCCTGATCAAGTCCGGCGCACTGCGGCCGCTGGTGAGCACGGGGGCCAAACGCATCGCCTCCTTGCCGGACGTACCGACCGCGGTGGAGCTCGGCTACAAGGATGCAGAGTTTTATATCTGGATCGGACTCTTCGCGCCGGCCAACACGCCGGCGGCGGTGGTGCAAACCTTGCGCGCCGACATTCAAAAGGCGGTCACGATGGACAACGGGTTTGTGCAAAGCATGACCAAACTCGGCGCCGTCCCCGATTACCGTCCCGCTGCTGCTTTTGACGAGTTTCTGAACAAGGATGCAGAGCGCATCAAGGCCACCTTGCTGCGCATTGGCAAAGTGGACTGACACCTCAGGAACACCACCACGATGAATTCCCCCCCCGTTCGATCTTTCACGATCGACCGCAACGACGGTCGTCCCGTGTTGCCCGGCAATTTGCACAACAACCGCCACCTCTCGCAGTGGCTCGATTTTTCACACCCGGGTCTGGTGCGGGTCTTCACAGGCAAGGTCGAACTGGGGCAGGGCATTTTGACAGCCCTGTCCATCATCGCCGCCGATGAACTCGATGTCGCACTCGATCAAATTGGCATGGTCAGCGCCACCACCCTGGAAGGCCCTGACGAAGGCATGACCAGCAGCAGCATTTCGGTGCAAGACTCCGGGTCAGCCATTCGACACGCCTGTGCCGAGGTGCGCTATCTGGCCCTGCAACGGGCTGCACAAGCACATCAGCTCGACATGCAGAGCCTGCGCGTCCAAGCAGGCCGCTTCAAGTCCGCCCAGGGACAAGACCTCGGGGACTACTGGCACTGGTTGCAAGACCTGAATCTGGCGCGTGAATACCAGGGCCTGTCCCGTCCCAAGCCCTACAGCGAATTGACGCTGCATGGGCGTGGCACCGTGCCCCGTGTGGACCTGCCCGACAAGATCCTGGGTCGACCGCGCTTTATCCATGACTTGCGCTTGCCCCGCATGCGCCATGGTCGGATCCTGCGTGCCCCTGCGGCCGAGGCACAGTTGGCCAACGCCCAGCAACCCGTGCCGCCAGCGTTACAGGCCAGCTGGTCGACTTCAGGCGTTGACTGCGTCATCGATGGTCGCTTCATGGGCATCGTGGCCGACTCCAACCTGGCGGCCGATTCGGCCCTGGGCGAGCTGCGCGAAGCCGTGCAATGGACCGTGCCGGATGTGCTGCCCGACAGCCATCGGCTGGCTGACTTCCTGCGCACCGCACCCAACGAAGTCACCTACCCGATTCAGCAGGGTGAGTTGCTGACCGCGAGCGATAACGTCAGCCTGGCACGCGACTACCTCAAGCCTTACCTGGCCCACGCCTCCATTGGGCTGAGTTGCGCGCTGGCCCAATGGGATGGAACCACCTTGCAGGTCTGGACCCACAGCCAGGGCATTCAAAATCTGCGTGACGACTTGACCAAAGCCCTGGGGCTGCCCAAGGCATCGATTGTGATGCGGCATGTTGAAGGATCGGGTTGCTACGGCCACAACGGCGCCGACGATGTGGCGTTTGATGCCGCCGTGCTGGCCCTGGCTTTGCCCGGTGACCCGGTGCGGGTGGTGTGGTCACGCGCCGACGAGTTGTCGCAAGCGCCCTTGGGCAGTGCGCATCTGGTCTCGCTGCGTGCGCGCTTGAATGAGCAAGGACACATCACCCACTGGCACCACGAACTCTGGGCCAATGGCTACAGCTCACGACCTGGGCGGGCGGCGTTGCCCACCCTGCTGGGTGCGTCGCAGCGTGCCAATGGTCAGCCCATTCCGCTGGCCATCAATCCGCCCCTGTCTGCGGGTGGTGGCTCGGACCGCAATGCGGTGCCGGGCTACACCATCGAACACACGCACGTCGTGAACCATCGCCTCACCGTGATGCCCCTTCGCACTTCGGCCATGCGCGCCCTGGGCGCCTTTGCCAATGTGTTTGCCATTGAATCCTTCATCGACGAACTGGCCCATGCCAGCGGCCAGGATCCGGTGGACATTCGGCGTCGCCACATGACCGACCCTCGCAGCCTGGCCGTGCTCAACGCCGTGGTGGAGCGCAGCACCTGGTGGCATTTGCCCCGGGAAGAAGGCGTGGGACACGGCGTGGCCTGGGCGCGATACAAGAACACCTCGGCCTGGTGTGCCGTGCTGGCCCGCGTGCAGGCCGGAGAGACCCTGCGTGTGCTGCAACTGGATGTGGCGGTGGATGTGGGCCGTGTGGTGGACCTCGATGGCGTGATCAACCAGACCGAAGGCGGCGCCTTGCAAGGCATGAGCTGGACCCTGAAAGAGGCAGTTCAGTTCGATCGGCGGCAAGTCACCACGCAGAGCTGGGCCGACTACCCCACGCTGCGTTTTTCCGAAGTACCGGCTTTGACCATCCACGTGCTGGATCAACCCGACCAACCCTCCGTGGGGGCCGGTGAGTCCGTGCAAGGACCTGTTGCCGCCGCCTTGGGCAATGCCTTGTTCGATGCCCTGGGGGTGCGCGTGCGCCAGTTGCCCCTGTCACAGGACCACATCCTGCAAGCCTTGAATGCATCGGCTTGAGCAGCACACCGTCCCTTCACGTCGCCACACCATGATTCGCATCAACACACAGCCGATCCAGAGTTCATTACCGGACAAGACGCCCTTGCTGAACCTCTTGCGCGACGAGTTGGGCCTCTCGGGCGCCAAACTCGGTTGCGGCGAGGGTGAGTGCGGAGCCTGCATGGTGCTGGTCGATGGTCGACCGCAAACTTCCTGCAATCTACCCTTGTGGGCGGTGCAAGAGCATGACATCACCACCCTGGAGGGGTTGGGATCTGCCGAGCGACCGCATGCGCTGCAAGCGGCCTTCATCGCAGAAAACGCCGGCCAGTGCGGTTACTGCCTGAGCGGCATTCTGGTCAGTGCGAGTGCCCTGCTGAAACACACACCGCGCCCAACCCGTGAGGAGATTTGCTCGGCGCTGGACAAGCATTTGTGCCGCTGCGGCGCGCACGAGCGCATCATCCGGGCTGTTGCGCGGGCTGCCCAAACCCTGGCCGGCTGAGCCTCCAGGACCCGGCCCCAGGTCCAACCACAGGAGTTTTTCTTGTCTGCCGAGTCGCACCCCTTGAGCCCTCCGCTCGACCTCGTCGATCAACTTCGCCGCCTGCTCGGCGCAGCACATGTCCTCACCGAGGCGCAGGATGTCGCCCCCTTTGTGGAAGACTGGCGCGGCCGCTACCGTGGCGAGGTGCTGGCGGTGGTACACCCGGCAACGACCCACGAGGTGGCGGCGGTGGTGCGGGCCTGTGCGCAAGCAAGCGTCAGCATCGTCCCCCAAGGGGGTCACACCAGCATGGTGGGAGGCGCAACACCGGTGGGCGCGCGTCGTGACAACGGCACCGCCCCGGTGGTGGTGACCCTCAGGCGCATGAACCGCATTCGCGAGGTAGACGCCGTGGGCAACACCCTGATTGCCGAGGCCGGCTGTGTGTTGCAAACGCTGCAGGAAGCCGCCGATGCGCACGGCAGGCTCTACCCCGTGACGCTCGGTGCCGAGGGCTCATGCCAGATCGGGGGCAATGTCTCCACCAACGCCGGCGGTACGGGCGTACTCAAATACGGCAACACGCGTGAGCAAGTGCTGGGGCTCGAGGTGGTGTTGCCCGATGGGCGCATCTGGGATGGCTTGCGCGCCTTGCGCAAGGACAACACCGGCTACAACCTCAAGCACTTGTTCATCGGTGGCGAGGGCACACTGGGACTCGTCACTGCCGTCGCGGTGCGCCTGCACCCCAAGCCGGCGCGCACCGCCACCGCCTGGCTGACGCTGGACAACGTGGAGAACACGCTGGCGTGCCTGGCCGAGTTCCAATCGATCGCGGGCGACCGAATCGCTGGCTACGAACTGTTGAACCAGGCGCAATTGCAGGCCGTGCTGACGCATTGTCCGGATGTGCGATTGCCCACCGACCCCGAGGCCCCTTACGCTGTGCTGGTTGAACTGTCTGACACCTACATCAAAGCCGACCTGGACGGTTTGTTGCAGGACGTGTTGTCCGGCTTGTCCGAACGCGGCTTGTTGCGCGACGCCGCCCTCGCGGCCAACGAGTCACAGCGCGCGGCCTTCTGGCACATCCGTCACAGCATCTCCGAGTCCAATCGCAAGGCAGGCATGGGGCTGTCCACCGATGTGGCCGTCCCGGTGAAATCGCTGGCTGTCTTCATCGATCAAGCCCGCCGCGCCGTTCAAGACCGCTGGCCCGAGTTGGAGATAGTGCTGGCCGCACACATGGGGGACGGCAACGTGCACTTCATCCCACGCTTCTCGTTTGAGCAGTGGGCCCGACTGCCCAACCCGGGGGCCACCGCCGATGCCGTGCGGGCGACGGTGCATGACGTGGCCATTTCATTGGGGGGCACCTTCAGTGCAGAGCACGGCGTGGGTCACGTGCTGGTGGACGAACTGGTCCGCCTGCGCGCTCCGCTGGAGCTCGAGTTGATGCAACGCATCCGCACCGCCTTTGACCCGCAAGGCATGATGAATCCGGGCAAGCTGTTGCGCTGCTGATACGACCTGCGTGAAGCGCCGTGGCGACGCCTGTTGGCTCGGCCTGGGTCGTCACCCGTTGAGGATCGTCACGCCGCGTTGTGGCGGCGCATGAACTCGGCAAACTTGTCAGCCAACGCGGGGTAATGGGGCTTCCAGTCGGGAAACGCAATCAAGTCCACCTCCTGGTCCTCAATGGGCAGTCGGAACAGTTCAGCGCCCGGGATCAAGGCGGCCGCGGCCAATCCATTCACACTGGAGTGCGTCTTGTCGTTACCCGGCACCACAATGGTCGGCACGCGGTAAGACTTGAGTTCATCTTCAGGCACGCCCATGACAGGACCCACCGGACCGCTGGTGAAATTGGCCAGCCAACGACCCATGACCGCCATGTAGTCACGTGGATCCATGGCCATGAGACGCTCGCGGCTGGCGGGGTTGAGCGCCAGCCGTTCCCGGTAGGGCTCAGTGTCACACACGCCCGCCATGCCACCCGCATGCGCGGCCTTGATGTATTGCCCGTAATAGGTGTTGGGCAAACGGCCCGCCGCAAAGGCGCCCCCGGTCACACGCATCAACAACAGGCCCAGCACAAACTCGGGGTGGCGTCGCTGCACCGTCATGGACAGCCGGGCTCCGGCCGAAGAGCCGCCCAGAAAAGCACGCTGGGCCCCATAGTGCTGCAGCAAGGCATGCAAGTCATCGGCCCAGATGTCCTCCTCGCTGCCCTCGCCGCCAATGATGATGTCCGAGGCGCCCGTGTTGCGACGGTCGTGCACCAGCACACGAAACCCCTTGGCCGCCACC
>CANFMY010000006.1 GCA_947448375.1 Comamonadaceae bacterium
CCATGTACTTGAAGTATTCGACGTGACCGCCCTGGTACGAGCTGACCGCGATGCCCTGCACGTCTTCCTGCAGTGCCGCCGTGACCACATCATCGACCGAGCGGTTGTGGCCCAGGTGGATCACCTCGGCGCCCATGCTTTGCAGAATGCGGCGCATGATGTTGATGGCGGCATCGTGGCCATCAAACAGGCTCGCAGCGGTGACAAAGCGCACCTTGTGCTGGGGGCGGTACTGGGCGAGGGCCTGGTATTCGGCGGACAGGTCGGTCATCGAGGTCTCCTGCGAACAGCCTCCCCCGGACCACGTCGGCGGTCCATCCCGGGGATGGGCTGATTGACGTTTACGTAAACGTCAATTGCGAATCATACGACAGTCCGGCTGGCAGCAGGCTGACGACCGGACCCCCAGGCGCCCCCGCAGGAGCGCCCTGCCAGCTTACTTCCCGTAGAGGTAGTTAGGCAACCACAAGGTGAGCTGGGGCCAGATGTACATCAGCACCATGCACACGATCACGATCAGCATGTAAGGCATCATGCCGGCGAAGATCTGGTTGATGGTCACATGCGGTGGCGATACCCCCTTGAGGTAGAACGCCGACATGGCCACCGGAGGCGAGAGGAACGCTGCCTGCAGGTTGACGAACACCAGCACCCCCCACAGCATGGGATCGATCTGGAAGTGGGCCAGCAGCGGCAGGAAGATGGGCACGAAGATCACGATGATCTCGGTCCATTCCAGCGGCCAGCCCAGCACAAAGATGATGGCCTGTGAGAGCAGCATGAACTGAATGGGGCTCAGGTTGAGCGCCATCACCCACTCCTCCACCAGTCGCTGGCCACCCAGGATGGCAAACACGGCGGAGAACAGGGCCGAGCCCACGAACAGCCAGCACACCATGGAGGTGGTCTTGGCAGTCAGATACACCGCTTCCTTGATGCGTTCAAAGTTCAGCCCGCCGGAAGCCCAGGCCATGAGGAAGGCGCCCGTTGCTCCCACGGCGGCCGACTCGGTGGCCGTCGTGATGCCCAGCAGGATCACCCCCAGCACGACCAGGGTCAGCACGCCCAGGGGCATGACCGATCGCACCAGCATGTCCAGAATTTCGTACTGCTCGGCATCAAAGCCGCGGTAGTACCACAGGAGCAAGCCCAGGACGAACACGCAGGTGATGGCAAAGCCGCTGTAAAAGCTTTCGGGCACGGGTTCGGTGCGCGGTGCGTTGGACGTGTCGCCGTCCCCCAGGGCTTGCAGGGGCGCATCCTCTTCAGCGCCGGGGGGGGCTTTGACCCCTTCGCTACCGGGGGGCTCTTGCACACCTGCGGAGGATTCTGCGCCAGGAGGTTCTTGCACACCGTTGCTGGCACCGGGGGGCTCTTGCACCCCGCCCGAGGCACCCGGGGGCTCTTTCACGCCACCCGAAGCGCCAGGGGGTTCTTGCACACCCGCGGCGCCAGGAGGTTCCTGCACGCCATTGCCGGATCCGGGGGGTTCCTGCACGCCCGTGCGCTCGGTGGTGGCGGTGGCCGCCCCCGAGGCGGCGGCGCTCGCGCTCACCGCGGTGTCGGCCGCGCGGTTATCAGCCTGCGAATAAATCACCACGTACCACCAGGCAGCGCCCAGCGTGACCGCCGCCATGATGACCGGCACCAGACTCATGAGCAAACTCTTGACAAGTTTGCCCCAGCTCAAGCCCAGCTGGGCACCGCCGGCGCTCAGCGCGCGCGCGGGCGACAGCACAGCGGTCAGCAAGGCCGGCAACATGCGCGGCGAATACCGATCGGCAACATGTTGCACCCAGGGCGAGACCGCAGCTCGCAATTGCTCCGGGGGCAGCTTGGGCGCCACCTTGGGGTCGATCAGCACCCAGCCGATGACGTAAATCAGGTACAGCAAGGCCAGGAAGAAGCCCGGAAACATGGCCGCTGCGTACAGCTTGACCACCGATTGCCCGGCCACGGCCGCGTAGACGATGATCATCACCGAAGGCGGAATCAGAATGCCCAGGGTGCCCCCGGCGGTGATCACGCCGGCAGCCAGGCGTGTGTCATAGCCGGCGTTGAGCATGGGGCGCATGGCAATCACGCCCATGAGCACCACCACCGCGCCCACCAGGCCGCTGGCGATGCCCCAGAAGGTGCAAATCACCAGCGTGGTGACGGCCAGAGAGCCGGGCAGCCGGCGGAAGGCCAGCTGCACGCTGTGGAACATCTTGTCCACCAGGGCGCCGCGTTCCATCACATAGCCCATCAGCACAAAGAGCGGGATGGACAGCAGCGTGTCGTTGGTCATCGCCCCAAAGGTGCGCTGCACCATCAGGTTGAAGATCTTGTTGTCGAACCAGGGTTGCGACGGATCGTAGAAGGTGGAGAAGCCAAACACCATGCCCAGACCCATGAGGGTGAAGGCGGTGGGAAAGCCCATCATGATGACCACCACGATGAGGCCGAGCATCAGCAGGCCGAGTGCGGGATCGCTCATGCGTGGCCTCCTTTCGCGCGCTGGTGGGCCGACTCTTCAATGGACTTGGCGTTGGCAATGGCTTGCTGGCGCGCCTCGTCGTCCACGTAGGTGCTGCTCGAGAGTTGCTGTTCGACCACGTCGATCTCGTCGGCGTCCTTGAGGCGGGGTGTCCACTCACCTGTGCGGATGCACACGGCGCATCGCAGGATTTCGGCCAATCCCTGGAGCAGCACGATCAGGCCGGCCATCGGGATCACGGCTTTGAACGGATACAAGGGCAGCGGGTCCGCGTTGAAGGTCTGCTCACGGATGGCCCAGGAATCGGCGGCATAGGTCCAGCCGGCCCAGGTCAGGGCGATCACGCCCGGCATGAAGAACAGCACGTACAGCACGAGGTCCAGCGTGGCCTGGGTGCGAGGCTTGGCGCTGCCATAGAAAAAATCCCCGCGCACATGGCCGTCCTGACACAGGGTGTAGGCGCCGCCCATCATGAACAGGGTGCCATAAATCATGTTGCTGGCATCAAAGATCCAGGCGGTGGGGGCGTTGAGCGCATAACGTTTGAAAACTTCGGCCACGACCAGCAGCATCAGCACAACGATGAGCCAGGCAAATGCCTTGCCCACCGCCATGCTGATGCGGTCAGCCGCATGGAGCAGGGATTGGGTGTTCATGTTCGATCGGGGTCAAAAAAAACACCCATCCAGGCGAGCCTGGATGGGTTGGTACTCAGGCTAAGAAAAGCTTAGGCCTTTTTCTTCGCGAAGTAGAAATCATAGGCCATCTTGAAGTTGACCATGTAGTCGCTTTGCCACTGGCCGGCGCGCTGGGCGTACACGCGCTGCGAATCCATCACGCGCTTGAAGAACGGGTTCTCGGCGGCCTTCTTCTCCGAGACTTTGTCCCAGGCTTCAAGTTGCGCCCGCAGGATGGCGTCGGGCGTCTTGTAGAACTTGATACCCTGCTTCTTCATCTCCTCGTAATCCTTGGAGTTGCGGTCGATGGCTTTCCAGCTCATCTCCGCGGAGCTGGCCTGCACCGAGTAATCGATGATCGACTTGAGTTCAGTGGGCAGGGTGTTGTACTTGGTCTTGTTGAACAGGATTTCGAACTGTTCGCCGCTCTGGTGGAAGCTTTGCAGCATGCAGTTCTTGACCACATCGGGAAAGCCCAGCACGCGGTCGGAAGAGGCGTTGTTGAATTCGGCCGCGTCGATCAGACCGCGATCCAGCGCGGGCACGATCTCGCCACCCGGCAGCGGGTTGACCGACACACCCAGCTCATTGAAGATGTCCACGGCCAGTCCCACCGTGCGGTACTTCAGACCTTTGAGGTCACCCACCTTGGCGATGGGCTTTTTGAACCAGCCCAGCGGCTGGGTGGGCATTGGGCCGTAGACCAGAGACACCACGTCGATGTTGAGGGACTTGTAGATTTCTTCCAGGATGGCCTTGCCGCCACCATAGTTGTGCCACGACAGCACCATGTTGGGGTCCATGCCGAACGCCGGGCCAGAGCCCCACAGCGCCAGCGCGGTGTTCTTGCCGTAGTGATAGGCCAGCACGCCGTGACCACCGTCCAGGGTGCCTTTGTTGACCGCGTCGAGCAGCTGGAAGGCGGGAACCACGGCGCCGGCAGGCAGCACTTCGATCTTGAGGCGACCGCTGGCCATGTCATTGACCTTCTTGGCGAAATCGTTGGCGTACTCGTGGAAGATGTCCTTGGCCGGCCAGGTGCTCTGGAAGCGGAAAGTGACGGTATCGGCGCGCGACACCATGGGGGCGCTCATGGCGCCAGCGGCAACGGCAGCGCCTTTGAGCAGGTTACGGCGGCGGGGGGTTTTGGACTCGGTCATGCGTTCTCCTGGTAATGTGTCTAAGACAATTGGTCGACAAACACTGGATTCTTGCTTTTTTGCGAATTTGGTACAGAGGGTTTTTACCTACTTCCGGGCTATCGCCCGTGCGCTGAGCCTGTCGGGAAAATTCGGCACAATGCCACAACCCTTCAACCTTTAAGGGGTGCGCCAGCTGTTTCGTGTGCGTGCCTCGCGGAATTCAGGAACAGTGCCATGCAGCGACGTGATTTTTTCCAACACTCTGCCGTGGTTGGCAGCACGGCCCTGGCCAGCGGCTTGGCCGGCTGTGCCACCGCCGGTGGTGGCGCCCACGCGTCATCGCGCATGCCTTTCACGGTGCCGCAGGTGGTGCTGCCGGTGGTGGGCAGTGACGAGGTCTTTCCCGTTCGACGCATTTACTGCATTGGCCGCAACTATGCAGCGCATGCGCGCGAAATGGGGTCGGACCCGACCCGCGAGCCGCCCTTTTTCTTTCAGAAGCCGACTGACGCCATCCAGTTTGTGCCCACCGGCACGGTGGCCGATCATCCCTACCCGCCGCTGACCAAAAACTACCACTATGAGGCCGAATTGGTGGCTGTGCTGGGGCGCGGTGGACGCAACATCCCCGTGGACAAGGCCCTGGACCTGGTGTGGGGCTACACCCTGGGCTTGGACATGACCCGGCGCGATTTGCAGCGCTTCATGGGCGACCAGAAAAAACCCTGGGAGATCGGCAAGAGCTTTGACCAGAGCGCACCCATCGGGGCCGTGCACAAGGTGGCGCAGACGGGTCATTTCACCCAGGGGGCGATCTGGCTGAAGGTCAACGGCCAGGTCAAGCAGCAGGCGGATCTCAAGCAGATGATCTGGTCGGTGGCCGAGCAAATCAGCAAGCTCTCCGAGGCTTTCGAGCTGTTTCCAGGCGACATCATCTACTCTGGCACCCCCGAGAATGTGGGTCCGGTGGTGCGCGGTGATGTGATCGAGATGCACATCGACGGCCTGCCCAACCTGAGCGTGCGCATTGTTTGAAGGGGGCAACGTGGTGATGAGTCAACGTGCTTTGTCACAGCCCGAGCCCGCCGAGGGCTACGCGGGGGATGTGTCGCCGCAACTGGCGTGGGACTGGGTGCAATCGGGCCGCGCTGTCCTGGTGGATGTGCGCACGGACGCCGAGCGCGAGTGGGTGGGCTTTGTGCCCGGTGCCGTGGCCCTGGCCTGGAAGCAGTGGCCCGGCATGGCCATGAACCCCGAATTCGAAACGCAGATCCCGACCCTGCGGGACAAGCCGCTGCTGATGCTGTGCCGCAGTGGCGTGCGCTCCATCGCCGCGGCCAAGCGGGCCACCGAACTGGGCGCCACGGCCTACAACATCCTGGAGGGCTTCGAGGGCGATCCGGACGCACAGGCACACCGGTCCTTGAGCGGTGGCTGGAAGCTGCGCGGACTGCCCTGGCGGCAGAATTGACATCAGCCGTATCGGCCTGACCCACGCGATGAGGCGGCTGGTCTTGGCGTGGATGAGCCGGCAGCTTCGTTGGTCGTACAACTCAGGGCGTTGCCGGGTACCGATGTGAGGCCACTTCCAGCAAGCCGTCGAAAATCAGCGATTCAACCAGCTCGATGGGCGTCGACATGCTCGGTGCCATCTTCCAGCCCGCACCGCCGGTCATGTAGCACAGCGGCTCGCTGCCGCAGTGATCCCGCACGTGCATGACCATGCGCTCGACCGCGCCGGCGATGGCATAGGTGCCTCCGCTGGTCAGCGCGTCACTGGTGTTGGTGGGGAAGGGGCGCACATCGCCAGTGGGCACACGCAACCCAGCCGTGCCGGACTCCAGGGCGCGCAGCATGATGCCGTGTCCTGGCAAGATGATGCCACCCAGGAAGTGACCTTCGGCGTCCACGGCTTCCACGGTCACCGCGGTGCCCACCATCACCACCACCATCGGGCGTGGAGGCTCGCCGGCGGTCTGCTTGTGCATGCGCGCCAGGGCGCCGATCATGGCGATCCAGCGGTCGGCCCCCAGACGGGTCGGGTGGTCGTAGCCGTTGGTGAGACCGGCCTCGGCAGCGCTGGGCACAACCCACCGGGGCGTCACGTCCCACAACTCCATTTGCTCTTCCACCCGGCGACGAATGGCCTCGCCCGCCACCACGCAGCCCAGCATATTTTGGGGTGCGGCCAGATTGGCCCACTCGCGTTCGGCCAGGTGGTCGATGTTTTCCAGGAACACAGCGCCGTGCTGCAGCAGGCGTGCGCCGGCGTGCGCGCGGTCATAGAGCGCCCACTTCAGGCGGGTGTTGCCGACATCGAGTGCAAGTAAGGTCATGGGTCAATCATCGGTGGCGTTGGCCAGTCCCACCACCAAGGCCTCCAGGGCATCGAGGGTGCGGGCCACACGCAGTTGTTGGTACAGGCGCTCGGCCCGGGCTTGATGGTGTTCAGGGTCAAGCATCATGAGACCTCGTGCCGTTTCGAGCATGCCCACCAACGAACCCGGATTGAGTTCTGCGGCGCGATCATAAAGCGCCAGCGCGCTGTGCTTGCTGGTCCCGTAGGTCACGGCCCCCACCACTTCCCCCACCTTGTCGATCACCTCGGCATTGAACGTGGCCAGGGCCAGGTGGGCGTCGGCATGCTGGGGGTTGAGGCTCAGGGTTCGGTCCAAGGCTTCACGCGTGCGCTGCCCCAAACCCAGCGCCAGGGACTTGGCCACGCTCAGCGACTGGGCGTGGCGTCCCAGCGAATACGCCAACAGGTACCAGGCATTGGGGTTGTCGGGGTGCGAGGCGGTGTGCTGGGCGGCCAGCGTCTGGGCCTGCTCGAGCAGGTGCTCGCGCTGCACCGAGCGCGGCTCCAGGTAGGTGGCATATACGCTCAGGGCGCGAACGGCCACGGTCAGGCCTGCGGGCTCCTGACGCTGGGACAAGGCCACACCCGTTTGGTAGGCGGTTTCAAAATCACCGCGGTGGAACAGCGTCCACGCCTGCAGCAATTCGTCCGATGCGGGCATGGGCTCGGCATCGCCCCCATGCAACCTGGACCAGTGGTCCCGCACCTGCTGTGGGCTGAGCGACATCGGGGGAGAGAAGGCCACCCAGGGGTTCATGCGGACTTGGCTCCTGCCGCGGTGGCGTCGGCGCCATCAGTGCCATGAGTGGGGTCTTCGTAAGCCAGCAGCAGCAGTCGCAGGTGCTCGCGCGGTTCGACTTGGAGGTAGGGCAGGATCAGCCCCAGCACATGGCGTGCACCGCGCAGCAAGGCGCTTTGGGCTTGCGCGTCTTCCAGGGCATGGCGTGGGTCGCGCGCATATTCGTAGCTGAGCCACCAGGTCAGCATCACCACCATCTGGGTGGCACACAGATCGCTCTCCTCCGGGCTGATGGACAGGGCGCCCGTGTGCTCCAGGTGGGCGAGTACGGCGCGAAAGGCTTGCCGCTTGAGTTCCAGCACTGCCTGGATGTCGGTTTCCAGGCGGCGGTTGCGGGTGAGCAAGTCGCCCAGGTCGCGGTACAAAAACCGGTACTCCCACACCCGCTCGAAGAGGCTGTGCATGAAGAACCAGGCGTCCTCGACATCACGAACCTCGGGGGCGGCGCTCAAGAGGGGCAGCAGCGCTTTCTGGTAACGCTCGTAAAGCGAGTTGATCAACTCGTCTTTGGCCGGGTAGTGGTAATACAGGTTGCCCGGGCTGATGCGCAATTCGGCAGCGATCAGCGTGGTGGAGACATTGGGTTCGCCAAAACGATTGAACAGCGCCAGCGTGACCTCAAGGATCCGCTCTGCGGTGCGTCGGGGCGCCTTCTTCGCCATGGTGTTGGGTCTCGTGGGGGTCTGTGGGCAGGGCCCTGTGCGCCGACTCTACCCCAAAGTGTCGGGCCCGTCACTCGGACGATTGGGCTGTCACTTGTACCGCACAGTCGTAGAAGGTTGGCGCGCGGCCCAGGTCCGTCAGGGCCTGGCTGGTGAGTTCGTTCACGTTGGTGCCGTTCAAGCCATGGCGGCGCCACCAGATGCCCAAGCCCACCACCACGCCCGCTCGGGTGCGGTCGGTGACGCGGGCACGGCAGACATGACGTCCGCGCGCATTGAAGACCGTCACGGTCTGACCGTCTTGCACACCGCGGGCCAGTGCGTCCTGCGGATGAATCTCCACCAGGGGTTCACCTTCGACATCACGCAGGCTGGTCACGTTGACGAAGGTCGAGTTCAGGAAGTGGCGTGCCGGTGGCGAGATCATGGCCAGCGGATACGTATCGCTTGAAGCCGGTGCCTCGTAATTGGGCAGGTAGTCGGGCAAGCCATCGAGGCCCAAGGCTTCAAGGCGCTCGCTCATGAATTCGCAACGCCCTGAGGGCGTGGGGAACTGTCCGTGAGCGAACGGGGCCTCGGGCCCGGGAATGCTGGCAAAGCCTTGTGCCATCAAGGTGGCGAAGGGCACAAACTCATGGCCGTCCGCTTGCGTCAATGCTTGGCGGCACAGGCTCTCGTCATCCTCGGCAAAGCACGCGTCATCAAACCCCATGTGGCGCGCCAGTGCACGGAAGATGTCGGTGTTGGTGCGGGCCTGGCCCAGTGGGGCAATGGCGGGTCGGTTCAGCACCACGTCAGTATGGCCATAGGTGCCATGCACGTCCCAGTGCTCGAGCTGGGTGGTGGCGGGCAGCAGGTAGTCGGCGTAGTCGGCGGTGTCGGTGCGAAAGTGCTCCAGCACCACCGTGAACAGGTCTTCGCGGGCGAAGCCCGCCACCACGCGCGCCGAGTCGGGTGCCACGGCCACCGGGTTGCTGTTGTAGACCACCAGCGCGCGCACCGGGGCATGGGGCGCATCAGGGGCGAGGTGGTTGCCAATGGTGCTCATGTTGAGCACGCGCGGTCGGCGCGAGCCCAGCAGATCCGGGCGTTGCAGCGCCGCGGTGTTGAAACGCAGATGCCCCGAGTTGCTGAGCAACGCGCCACCCGCGCGATGTCGCCAGGCACCTGTCAAGGCCGGCAGGCAGGCGATAGCACGAACCGCATTGCCCCCGCCGCGTGCCCGCTGCACGCCATAGTTCAGGCGGATGGCCGCGGGTTGTGTGGTGCCGTAGTCGCGCGCCAGGCGCCGGATGGCGGGTGCGTCGAGTCCGCAGACCTCGGCGGCGCGCTCGGGTGGCCAGGTCAGGGCCCGGGCCTTGAGCTCGGGCCAGCCCAGCGTGTGTTGCGCCAGGTAGTCGTGGTCCAGCCAGTCATGCACGATCAACTCGTGCATGAGTGCCAGGGCCAGTGCGGCATCCGTGCCCGGTCGCAAGGCCAGGTGTTCGTCACACTTGTCGGCGGTTTCCGTGCGTCGCGGGTCGATGCAGACCAGCCGTGCGCCGTGGCGTTTGGCTTGCTGTGCCAGACGCCAGAAATGCAGGTTGCTGCCAACGGAATTGCTGCCCCAGATGAGGATCAGCTTGGCCTCGGCGAACCACTCCATCTTCATGCCCAGCTTGCCGCCCACGGTGTGCAACAGCGCCTCGGCTCCGGCACTCGCGCAGATGGTGCGGTCCAGGCGCGAGGCGCCCAGGCGGTGAAAAAACCGTGCAGCCATGGATTCGCCCTGCACCTGCCCCATGGTGCCGGCGTAGCTGTAGGGCAGGATGGCTTCAGGGTCAACAGCCGCCAGATCCCCCAGGCGGCGGGCGATGTCTTGCAGGGCTTCATCCCAGGTGACGGGCTCAAAGCGCGCGTTCGGGCCTTTGGGGCCCACGCGGCGCAGGGGCTGCAACAAGCGCTCAGGGTGGTAGGTGCGCTCGGTGTAGCGAGCCACCTTGGTGCACAGCACGCCGGCGGTGTGCGGATGGTCGGGGTTGCCCTGCACGCGCACCGCCACGCCCTCTTTCACGGTGGTGACCAGCGAGCAGGTGTCGGGGCAGTCGTGCGGGCAGGCGCCCAGGACCTGGGCGTCGGTCGGGGAGGGGTGCGTCATGGGCGGATTGTGCCAGCGCTGGCGGCCTGTGTCGCCGCCCCTGCCCAGCCAGCGATCAGTTGCCGCCAGATTCCACGAGGCAGGCGGCGTGGCGGTCCTGTCCCAGCAGCTGGACCAGTTGCTCCAGGGCCGGGCGCAAGGTCTTGGCCAGGGTGAACGGCGGGTTGACCAGGAAGACGCCACTGGCGGGCAGGCCGGGGCGCTGCACCTTGGTGTCGCCTTGCAGCGACACAGGCAGGGTGGAGGCCTTGCCCGACTTGACCGTCAGGGTGGCGTGCAGCCAGGACTTGCCGGCTTGTTGCGTGAGGGTGCGCAAGCGCTTGGGCAGGTCATGCGCTTCGGGGCGGCCAATGACCGGGTACCAGACCATGTAGGTGCCGGTGGGGAAGCGCTTGAGGCTGTCCTGGATGGTGGCTGCCACCCGCCCGTAGTCGGTCTTGAGTTCGTAGCTCGGATCGATGAGCACCAGGCCGCGGCGGCTGGGCGGCGGCAGGAATTTCTTCAGGCCGTCAAACCCGTCTTCGCGCAACACCGCCACGCGGCGCCCGGCATCGAGTTGTGCGACGTGCTGCTCCAGCAGCCGGGCATCACTGGGCAGTAACTCAAAGAGCTTGATTTTGTCTTGCTCTCTGAGTAAGTGATTGATCACAAAGGGGGAGCCCGGGTAGCGCATCCACTGGCCGCGCGGGTTGAACTCGGCGACCAGGTCGAGGTAGTCTCTTATCAACGGGGAGAGCTCTCCCTGCAGTCCGGGCAGCGCCGTCACCAGCCGCTGCAGCCCGTCGAGCGCCTCTGCGCTGGTTTGCGCCCACTCACTGTCCAGCCTATACAAACCGGCACCCGCATGGGTATCCACCGCCGTCAGCGGGACGGGTTTGTCGGCCAGGTAGCGCAGCACAGCCACCAGCACCAGGTGTTTGAGCACGTCGGCATGGTTGCCGGCATGGAAGGCGTGGCGGTAACTGAACATGGGGGGGATGGTACTCCAGGGCCGGACTGTTATAGAATGGAGGGCTTTCGCAGCGCCATGTGGCTCCGCGGCGAAAACTTCAACCCCACCTAAGAGGTTCCCATCAGAGGAACGCCGACCGTGGAAAAGAGCCCGCCAAACCAACTCAAGGAAATTTCCATGTCTACGTTCAGCGCAAAACCCGCTGACGTGGTGCACGAGTGGTTTGTGATTGACGCCACCGACAAGGTGCTCGGACGTGTTGCCAGCGAAGCAGCACGCCGTTTGCGCGGCAAACACAAGGCCATTTACACGCCCCACGTCGATACCGGCGACTACATTGTCGTCATCAACGCCTCCAAGATCCGTGTCACCGGCGCCAAAGAGCTGGACAAGGTCTACTACCGTCACTCGGGCTTTCCCGGCGGTATCTATGGCACCAACTTCCGCGACATGCAGGCCAAGCACCCCGGCCGCGCGCTCGAGAAGGCCGTCAAGGGCATGCTGCCCAAGGGCCCGCTCGGCTACGCCATGATCAAGAAGCTCAAGGTGTATGGCGGTGCTGAGCACCCCCACACCGCTCAGCAACCCAAAGTGTTGGAACTGTAAGGAGCTCTCATGATTGGTGAATGGAACAATGGCACCGGCCGTCGCAAATCCAGCGTCGCCCGCGTGTTTCTGAAAAAAGGCTCCGGCAAGATCACGATCAATGGCAAGGACATTTCGGCTTTCTTTGGCCGTCAAACCTCCATCATGATCGCCCGCCAGCCCCTGATGCTGACCAACCACGCCGAAACGTTCGACGTGCAGGTCAATGTGCATGGCGGTGGCGAATCCGGCCAGGCCGGCGCTGTGCGCCACGGCATCACCCGTGCCCTGATCGACTACGACGCGAGCCTCAAGCCCGCCCTGTCGGCTGCCGGTTACGTCACCCGTGACGCCCGTGAAGTCGAACGTAAAAAGGTCGGTTTGCACTCTGCTCGCCGTCGCAAGCAGTTCAGCAAGCGCTGATCCCGATGCCTCGGGGCCTGGGGGGCAGACGCCTTCCCTGCCCTGGGTCTTCACTCAAGCCGCCGTGGATCTCCCGGCGGCTTTTGTTTTGGGACGACAGCGCCCGCCGCCCCTACACCCCCGGCCACTCCCGCGATACCCCTGCCGTCGGTATTGTTGAGAAAATTACGTTACTATTCCATTCCTATCAGAGGAAATTGCCATGAGCGCTGTTGCCGAATCCCTGCCCACCGAGATGCCTGAACCGATTGTCTTCACCGACAGCGCGGCAGCCAAGGTGGCCGACCTGATCGCCGAGGAAGGCAACCCCGACCTCAAATTGCGCGTGTTCGTGCAGGGCGGCGGTTGTTCGGGTTTCCAGTACGGTTTCACCTTTGATGAAGTCGTCAACGACGACGACACCACCATGACCAAGCATGGCGTGTCGTTGCTGATCGACGCCATGAGCTACCAGTACCTGCTGGGCGCCGAAATCGACTACAAGGAAGATTTGCAAGGCGCGCAGTTCGTCATCAAAAACCCCAATGCCACCACCACCTGCGGGTGTGGCTCTTCGTTCTCGGTCTGATTCAGGCGGGGTAAACAGCGCCCAGCACGCGCGCTCCGCGCGCGCCGGTCACGGGCGGCCAGTTACCGGCTTGGCGATTGACGGTCTGCTGTGCCAGCCAGGCAAAAGCAGCCGCTTCCACTTGCAAGGGCGGCAGGCCCGCCTCCCCCGACTCCACCACTTCACCTCCGGTCAGTCCTTCGCGCAGCTGTTGCATCAGATGCAGGTTGAGGGCTCCGCCGCCACACACGATGAGTCGTTGGCAGCTCGGGCTGTGTGCTGCCAAAGCCTGCAAGCTGGCCTGGACCGTGAAGGCGGTGAGCGTGGCCTGGATGTCTGGGGGTGACAGTTCGGCGTGTGAGCGCAGACGATCAGTCAGCCAGCCCGGGTTGAACAAATCCCGCCCCGTGCTTTTGGGGGGCGGTAGCTGCAGAAACGGCTCGGCCATCAAATGCGCCAGCAGGGCCTGCTGGACCTGTCCACTGGCCGCCCAGTGGCCATCCCGATCGAAGGCCTGGCCGGTGTGGGTGTGACACCAGTGATCCATCAGCAGGTTGCCCGGGCCACAGTCAAACCCCAGCACCTCGCCCTGTGGTCCCAGCAGACTGAGGTTGGCGATGCCACCCAGGTTCAGCACCGCGGTGTGCTGCCCGGGACGACCAAAGACACGCTGATGAAACGCCGGCACCAGGGGAGCTCCTTGTCCGCCTGCTGCCACGTCCCGACTGCGAAAGTCGGCCACCACGTCAATGCCGCACCGCTCGGCCAGCAAGGCTGGCTGGTTCAACTGCAGGGTGTAGCCCGTGCCGTCGTGGAGTCCGGGTTGGTGACGCACGGTCTGACCGTGGGCGCCAATGGCGCGCACCTCACGGGCGGTCATCCCGGTCTGTTGCAGCAAATCGTTGACCACGCGGGCATAGACCTCCACCAGCGCGTTGGCCGCCAGCGCGGCACGGTGCAGTTCGTTGGGGCCCGGCGTGTTGAGAGCCTGCAATTCGGCGCGCAGCGGGCCCTCAAAGGGGGCGCTGGCATGCGCCAGCACATGAAAGGGGGTGTCGCAGCGGGCCAGAACTCCATCCACCCCATCAAGCGAGGTGCCCGACATCAGGCCGATGAAACAGCCTGCGGAACTCACTGAATGCTGGCGACCTGCAACGTGGCCGCTGCGCTCAGATCGACGCGAGCGGCAGCGGCCTGCTGGAGGAACTGGGCGCGGGCGTGCTCGGGCACGGGGATCGATTCGCTCTGGCGAGCCATCAGCAACGGGTCTTTTTGCTGCCCATTGACGCGGAACTCGAAGTGCAAGTGCGGACCCGTGGCCCAGCCGGTGGCGCCCACTGCGCCCAGTGTCTGGCTCTGACCCACCGACTGCCCCCGCTTGACATCGATGCGGCTGAGGTGGGCATAGACCGTTGAATGACCGTTGCGGTGCTTGACCATGACCATGTTGCCGAAGCCGTTTTGCCAGCCAGCAGTCTCCACCACGCCATCGCCCACGGCGCGCACCGGCGTTCCAGTGGGCGCGCCATAGTCCACGCCCAGGTGGGCGCGCCAGGTTTGCAGGATGGGGTGAAAGCGCATCTTGAACCCGCTGGTCACGCGCGAGAAGGCCAGGGGGGAGGCCAGGTAGGCGCGACGCAGGTTCTGGCCATTCATGTTGTAGTAGTCGCCGCGGGCGGCGCCAGCTTCCTGGAACCACACGGCCTGGAAGGTTTTGCCGTTGTTGACAAATTCGGCGGACAGGACGCGACCGGCACGCAGCGGCTCACCATCGGCTTCCAGGCTTTCGTAGACCACCGAAAAACGGTCATCGCGGCGCAGCGCGCGGTGGAAATCGATGTCGCCAGCAAAAATGTCAGCCAACTGGGTGGCAACGTGGTCGGGAATGCGCGCGTCGTCGGTGGCCGCGAAGAGCGAGGTTTGAATGGTGCCACCCGCCATGCGAGTGGTGGCCTGCAGTTTGCCGGTGTCCTGTCGCGCCACAAATCCGTTGGCGTCGCGTTCAATGGTCAGACGCTCAAACTCGAGGGCATCGTCACGCGCCATCCAGCGCACGGTCAGTTGTTGCAGGCGATGCAGGTCGTCGGCCTCGGCCGTGACCAGCCGACCGGCACGTCCCAGCAGGGCTTTGCGGGCCAGCGGGTTGGTGCGAACAAAGTCGGCGGCAGCAGGGTCGGCCAGACCGAGTCGGCGCAGCAAGCCATCCGCGCTGTCGCTGGAGCGGGTGGTATCCGAGCGGTACAGGCGCAGGGGCGCAGCCGTGTTGGCGGCCGTCAGTTGGCTGGAGAGGTCCAATGACAGAGGCTGCACGATTTCGCGGACCGGCAGATCTGCGGCGTCCGGGCCAAGGGCCGCCACCGCGTAGGAACCGCCGGCACCAATCAGCATGACCGACGCAACAGCCAGACCGATCCGCCGCGGATGCTCATGACGCAATTGCGCGAACTGCTGGCGACACAGGCCGGCAGTCTCTCGCAAAGTGTTCAGCAACGACGACAGGAACGGATGCAAACCACAACTCCAAGGAACCCGATGCAACGGGTTGCTCACGCCAGCGGGCACAAGCTGCCAGCGCACAAAAGGAAGACACGCCACGTAAAATCGTGGACGAAGCCAGCATTATAGCGGGCAAGCCCCAACCTGCAAGCCTTTGGAAAATCCAAAAAACTCATATGAATCAACCCCTTGCGTCGCACAATGAATCTTCTGCCAGTGGTCGGGCCGCCTATCCGGTGACTGACCGGGTACAGGAAGCCCTGGCGGTGAGCCTGCGCGGCTGCGAGGAATTGATCCCGCAGGACGAGTGGGTGCGCAAGCTGGCACGTTCGGAGGCGACCGGACAAGCGCTGCGCATCAAGCTGGGCCTGGACCCCACCGCGCCCGATATCCACATCGGTCACACGGTCGTGCTCAACAAGATGCGGCAACTGCAAGACCTGGGGCACCAGGTGATTTTCCTGATCGGCGACTTCACCACCATGATCGGTGACCCGTCAGGTCGCAACAGCACGCGCCCCCCGCTCACGCGCGAGCAAATCGAGTCCAATGCCCAGACCTACTACAAGCAGGCCAGCCTGGTGCTGGACCCGGCTCGCACCGAGATTCGCTACAACAGCGAGTGGAGCGATCCGCTGGGCGCGCGCGGCATGATCCAGCTCGCGGCCAAGTACACCGTGGCCCGCATGATGGAGCGCGACGATTTCAACAAGCGCTTCAAGGGCGGCCAGTCGATCAGCGTGCATGAGTTCCTGTATCCGCTGATGCAAGGGTACGACAGTGTGGCCCTCAAGTCCGACCTGGAGCTCGGCGGCACCGACCAAAAATTCAACTTGCTGGTGGGGCGTCACCTGCAGCAGGAATACGGGCAGGAGCCCCAGTGCATTCTGACCATGCCGTTGCTCGAGGGGCTGGACGGCGTGGACAAGATGTCCAAGAGCAAGAACAACTACATCGGCATCACCGAGGACGCCAACACCATGTTTGCCAAGGTGTTGTCCATCAGTGACGACTTGATGTGGCGCTGGTTCACCTTGCTCAGCTTTCGCTCGATGTCCGAGATTGATGCGTTGCGCCGCGAGATCGAGGGCGGGCGCAACCCCAAAGACGCCAAGGTGCTGCTGGCCAAGGAAATCACCGCACGCTTTCACAGCGCAGCGGCTGCCGATGCTGCCGAGCAGGACTTCATCAACCGCAGCCGTGGCGGCGTGCCGGACGAGATTCCCGAGGTGTCACTGGACGGCGCGCCGATGGGCATCGGCGCCTTGTTGAAATCAGCGGGTCTCGCGCCCTCCACCAGCGAAGCCCATCGCTTGATCGAGGGCGGGGGCGTGCGGGTGGATTCCGCCGTGGTGTCGGACAAGGGCCTGAAGCTCAGCGCCGGCACGTATGTGGTGCAGGTGGGCAAGCGCAAGTTCTCGCGCGTGACCCTGCGGTGAGCATGAGTCCCAAGGGCTGGTTGGCGGTCTCGGCCATCGTGGCGCTGGTCACGATCGCGCTCAAGACACTGGCCTGGTGGGTGACCGATTCCATCGGTCTGTTGTCGGATGCGATGGAGTCGGTGGTCAACCTGGCCAGCGCCATGTTCGGCCTGCTGATGGTGACCCTGGCGGCACAGCCCGCTGACGAGGAGCATCCCTACGGTCACCACAAGGCCGAATATTTTTCGGCCGGCTTCGAGGGCATTCTCATTCTGGTGGCAGCACTGGGCATCATCTGGGCGGCGCTGCACCGCTTGTGGGACCCGCAACCGGTGGAGCAGATTGGCTTGGGCTTGGGGCTGTCGATCGTCAGTTCGGCCCTGAACGGTTGGCTCGCCTGGGTGCTGTTTCGTGCCGCACGGCAGCACCGCTCCATTGCGCTGGAGGCCGATGCCAAGCATCTGGTGTCGGATGTGTGGACGTCGGCAGGGGTGGTGGTCGGCATGGTGATGGTCAGCCTGAGCGGCTGGTTGTGGCTGGACGCCGCGGTGGCCATCGGGGTGGCGTTGAACATCCTGCGCGAGGGCGTGCACCTGGTGTGGCGCGCGTCACAGGGGCTGATGGACCAGGCGGTCGAGCCCGAGGTGCAGGCCCAAATTCACGCCGTGCTGGCCGAGTTCGAATACCAGCGGGGCGAAGCGCAGATCGTGCGGTTTGACCATGTCACCACCCGCAAGGCTGGCCAGCGCCGTTTTGTGGACCTGCACCTGCACATGCCGGCCAGTTGGACGCTGGGCCGTGCGGCAGCCCTGCGCTTGAGTGTGGAGCAAGCCTTGATGAGCGCGGTGCCGGGCTTGCGGGCCTCCATTCAGTTGCTGCCCAGCGATGTGGAAGCCCACGCGGGTGACGAAAAGGATTTGCTGTGATCGGACTGCTGCAGCGTGTGCGCGAAGCCCGGGTTTGCATTGCGGGCGAGGTGGTGGGCGAGATTGACGGCGGGCTGTTGCTGCTGGTGTGCGCCGAACGAGGTGACACCGAGCTACAAGCCGAGAAGCTCCTCACCAAGTTGCTCAAGCTGCGCATCTTCAGTGATGAACAGGGCAAGATGAACCTTTCCCTGCAGGACCGTCTGGCCGCGGCGCAGCCGGCAGGGCTGTTGATCGTGAGTCAGTTCACGCTCGCCGCCGACACCTCGGCAGGCAACCGGCCCAGCTTCACACAGGCGGCACCGCCTGCGGAGGGCGAGCGGTTGTATGACGGGCTGGTGCAACGCGCGCGCAGCCTGCATCCCCATGTGCAGACAGGTCGGTTTGGTGCCGACATGCAAGTCGAGTTAGTCAACGACGGGCCCGTCACCATCCCGATGCGGATCGCGCCGCCGGCATCGCCAACCTAGTCGCTTCTCGCTTGCAGATGGCAGATTCAAGCGTCAGCCGTGCCAGGGCCTGCCGCGCATCCACGCCTGATCCGCATGCCGCAACACGGACAGATCGCCGCGCGTGTCGCCATAGGCGTGCAACTCCCAGGCTTCGCGCGGCTGGCCTTGCTGGGCAAACCAGGCTTGCAACCGTCGCCATTTTTCCTCGCCGTGGCAGTTGGGTGTGGACATCTGTCCGGTGCAGCGTCCGTCCTGCATCGCCAGTCCGGTGCAGATCAGGTGGGGAATGTCCAGGGCCCGCGCCACTGCGCCCAGATACACATCCGCAGAGGCGCTCAGCAGCACGCAGGTATGCCCGGCTTGCTGGTGCGCCTGCAACTCGTCCAGGGCCCAGGTGTTGAGGTGGCGAGGCAGCCACGTCTGCACCAGACGCTCGGCGCTCTTGTCGAGCCCATCTTGCGGCGCTCCGCGCAAGGTCTGTTGCAACAAGGCCGCCTTGGCCTGGTGGTTGGACACCAGGCGCAGCACATACGCCATCAGCACCGGGGCCTGTCGCACCAGGGCCCACCCCCAACCCCGTGTACCCAGATGAAGATGCAAAAACGCGCCCAGGCTATCGGCCGTGGTGAGCGTGCCGTCAAAGTCGAACACGGCCAGCACCGGGCGTTCGGTGGCGGCAATCGTCTCGGCCGTCGCATGGGAGCGCTCGGTCATCGGCCCACTCATCGCGTGTCGCCGTCCGGACGTGGACACCGCACCTGCCCGCAGTAGCGCTCGCAAAATGGACACCCCGTCATGGGCAACCAGGCGGGGATGTTGTAGTAGCGCTTGAAAATGTCGCCCAGCACTTGCTGCCGGTAGGTCTCGAACTTGAAGCCCAGCCCCTCGACGACAAAAAACCGCGCGTCCGATTGCGCCAGTTCCAACAGCGAGACGCGGTCAAAGTAGGGCGCGTAATCTGCCAGTTCGGGGCGGCTGAAACTGATGATGCGAACTTTCTGGCCGTCAAAACGCGAATAGTCCACCAGCAGGTCGTCTTGCCGAGCATGAAACTTGCCCAAGCCAAACACGGGCACGTAGGTTTTCAGGGTGTGGCCATAAATGGCGGCTGGCGTGTAGGCGGTGGCCATGATGACGGTGCCGGGCTGGCTGACTTGCTGCAAAAGCGCCTCGGTGCGGTAGCTGCGCACGATCTCCGGATAAATTTTCACGTTCTTCCAGTCGGCCAGCTCGCGCGTGTACATCCCGCCCACCACCAGCAGATGCAGGCCCAGGAAGACGGCCAGGTAGCGTCCCGCTCGCACCAGCGCCTCTCGGGGTAAAGCCAGCGCCACGGCAGCAAACATCAGCGGATAAAAACTCAGTACCCAGTGCAGGCCAATCACCTTCTTGATCGACAACACGGCAAAAAAGGCCATGGGCACCAGGACCAGACACGCCAACAACCGCTGCCGGCCCAACACCTGTCGCAGCGCCCCCCGGTGTTTCACACCCAGCCACAGCACGCCGGGGGTGAGCAGGTAGGCCCAGGTCAGCAGGTACAGCCCCGGCTTGTGCCAACCGAACACCTCACCCTCGTTGCGGTTGTAGACATTGAACATGATGTTGGACCAACCGTGCCCCATGTTCCACCAGAGGTTGAGTGTCGGCCCCGGCAGTGCGGCCAGCACCAGCACCAGCAAACCCGCCCAGCGTTCGCGCCGCACCAGCGCGAAATAGACCAGGTAGCTCAGTCCCAGCACCACCGAGAAATACTTGGAGAGGAAAGCGCAGCCGATGAACACGCCGCTCAGGGCATACATCGTCCAGGCCCGGCCATCCAGGCGCGGGCGCACTTCGGCGTGGATCAGACACGCCACCGACAGCATGGACCACAGCATCAACGGCGTGTCGGTGGTGACCAGGGTGTTGATCCAGTTGATGGGCGTGAGCCAGAACAGCAAGGTCGCCCAAGGTGCCCGCTCGCGGTCCCAGGCCGACACCCCCCACCACAGCACCCAACCTTGCACCAATGGCAGCAGCACAATGGGCAAGCGAATGGACCAGGTGCTGTCCCCCAGCAGGTGCAACATGGTGGCGATGAACCAGCCCACCATGGGGGGGTGGTCGTAGTAGCCCCAATCGGGGGCCACGCCCCACCAGTAGAAAAAGGCCTCGTCGCCGGTGATGGGGAACGTGGCGCTGATGAAAAGCCGCAGCACCAGCGAGAGGCCCGCCACGGCCCACAGGGCGCGTTGCATGGGAGGGGTCATGAAAGACGGATTCATGGCGACGAACGAGGACGATCCATCCGCCAACCATACAACAGCGCCACCAGGCCCACGGCAACGGCCAGCCACAAGGTCAGCAAGCGCACTTGCAGGGTCAGCAGCAGGGCCAGCGAGGTGCTCACGCCTTGTTGGGTGAACAGTCCCACCAGGCTGGCCTCCGTGCCGCCCAATCCGGCCGGCAGGGTGGTGAGGGCGCCCGCCACCATGGACAAGGCGTACCAGGACGTGGCTTGCAGCGCATCGGCCAGCAGGCCGTTGTGACGGCACAGGAGCCACACCGCCACGCCTTGTGCGCTCCAGGCCAGCAGGGTCAGACTCCAGGTGAGCCCCGGTTGGTGCTGGAGGCACTGCTGCGCTTGTTCGAGACCCAGCACGTGTTGGACCTTGGCCGGAATCAGACGCAAGCCCCACTGCCAGGCCAGGCTTTGCATCGACAACCAGATGAGCGTGGTGACCAGGACGCACAGCAGCATCACCACCAGGCCGGACGCATCAAAGGGTGACCACAGCAAGGCCGGCACGGCCAACAGCACCAGCGCCAGCAAATCCTGCCACCGCTCGGCGGCGAATACCGCCACGCTGGTGGAGACCGGCAGTGGACTCGGGCGCATGAGCAAGCCACGCGCCGCTTCGCCCACATTGCCGGGTGTCGGTGTCAGGCTGTACCCCGCCAGGTAGACCCGCAGGCCCCGTCGCCACGGGGTGGGGTGGCCACAGGCCGCTACCCACAGTCGCCAGCGTTGCCCTCGCAAGACATAGCTCACCAGGCACAACAGCGTGGCGAGCGCCCCGTCCGTGGACAACAGGCCACGCCACACACCGGGTGCTTGCGGGTCTCCCCACCACTGCCAGGCGGCCTGACACAAGCCCAGCACCACCAGGGCCACCAGGGCCAGCAGGAGCAGGCTGCGTCCGAGTGAGCCCAGGGGTGTCACGCGCGTGGACTCGCAAACACCAGCAACCAAGCCACCGCCGACAACACGATCCAGCGGTCGCGCAGCAGGTCGCGCGCAAAGTCCTCGGCCTGGCCGCGGTGCACCTGGAACACGTAGCGCAGCGCGCCAAACACCACCAGCGGAATCGTCATCCACAGGCGTGGGCCATGACGCTCCAGCGCCTCGGGGGCGGTGGCAAAGAGGCTGTAGGTCAGCAAGGTGGCGGTGAGGGTGACCCCCACGCACAGGTCGAGAAAAGCAGGTGGGTAATGCGCCATCACGGCGCGTTGTTGTTCGCTGGCATGAAAGCTCTCGGCGCGACGCTTGGAAAACCCGAGAAACAGCGTGACAAACAAGCCCGTGAGCAGCAGCCAGTGCGAGGGCTGAATGCCGATGGCCCAGGTGCCCGCCAGCAGGCGCAACATGAAACCGGCGGCGATGATGAATACATCGACCACCGGCACTTGCTTCAAGCGCAGGGTGTAGGCGGTGTTCAGCACCAGGTAGGCGGCGAGCAGGCCCATGAAAAGCGGCGTGGTCTGCGCGGCCAGCCACGCGGCACCCGCCAGACAGGCCAGGCCCACCGCCGCGCCTTCCGTGCCGGAGATGGCTCCACTGGCCAAAGGACGATGGCGCTTGCGCGGGTGCTGCGCATCGTCGTGGCGGTCGAGCCAATCGTTGAGCACATACACCGCGCTGGACGCCAGGCAAAACGCGGCGGCCGACCACAAGGCCAGATGCACCAGATCGGCCTGGTGCCACAAGCGGCCAAACAACAAACCGGCCAGCACGAAACCGTTTTTCAGCCACTGGTGCGGGCGCAACAGTCGCAGCCAGGCGAGGGGGCGCGATGCGGTGGACGGTGGCATGCTCATGACCGGATTATCTCAGGCGCTCTGCGGGTGAGCGGCGGGTCGTGGGGTTGCGTCGTTCGATCAATCGCGTGCAACTCACTCGCCCTGCGCGTTCAAGAGGGGTCGAGTCAGGGCGCAATGGCAGATCAACTGGGGGTCAAAAGGGAGCCAATAGGTAGTCAACAGGGAGTTAAAAGTGGGCAATGGGCGATCAATAGGCTACCTACAGACGACCTAACGCCGCGCCTGGGCCGCAGCAGGGAAGTTCAATAGGGGTTGGGCAGGCCCAGACAGCCCATCAGCAGCACTTCCAGCGATTCCATTTCATTCGCTTCATCGTCACCGTCCTCGTGGTCATACCCCTGCGCGTGCAGGGTGCCGTGCACGACGAGGTGGGCATAGTGTTCCACCAGGGGCTTGCCCTGTGCGCGCGCCTCGCGTGCCACCACGGGGGCGCACAGCACCAGGTCGGCCAGGGTGAGGGGTGTCTGGGTGTAGGCGAAAGTGAGCACGTTGGTGGCGTAATCCTTGCCCCGGAATTCGCGGTTGAGCCTGCGGCCTTCGGCGGCGCCCACAATGCGCACGGTGATCTCGCCGGGTCCGGCCAGCGCGGTGCTGACCCACCGTTTGAGGCGGGCGGTGGTGAGCACGCCTCGCAAGCCGTCACGCTGCTGCTGCGTCAGGCCGTCCGACCATTGCAGTCGAACCTGACTCGCTTGCGGTGTGTTCATGCTTCTTTGCGCGTGCGTTGCGCGTCGTAGGCGTCGACGATACGCGCCACCAGCGGGTGACGCACCACATCGGCGCTGGTAAAGCGTGTGACGGCAATGCCCGAGACCCGTTTGAGCACGCGCTCGGCGTCGATCAGCCCGCTCATCTGCCCGCGCGGCAAGTCGATCTGGCTCACGTCGCCCGTCACCACCGCTCGCGCGCCAAAGCCAATGCGGGTGAGAAACATCTTCATCTGCTCGGGCGTGGTGTTTTGCGCCTCGTCCAGGATGATGAAGGCGTTGTTGAGCGTGCGCCCGCGCATGAAGGCCAGCGGGGCAATTTCCAGCGCGTTGCGCTCGAACGCCTTTTGCACCCGTTCATAGCCCATCAGGTCGTAGAGCGCGTCGTACAGGGGGCGCAGGTAGGGGTCCACCTTTTGCCCCAGGTCGCCTGGCAGAAAGCCGAGCTTTTCGCCGGCCTCGACCGCCGGTCGGGTCAGCACGATGCGTTGGACCGCGCTGCGCTCCAGGGCATCCACCGCGCAGGCCACCGCCAGGTAGGTCTTGCCCGTGCCCGCCGGGCCGATGCCGAAGGTGATGTCGTGCTGGGCAATGTTGTGCAGGTACACGCTCTGGTTGGGGGTTCGCGCCTGCAGGTTGCTGCGGCGGGTCTGGAGCAGCGAGGCGCCCTCCTCCGCTTCAGCCAGGGGCGCGTCACCCGCCAGCATGAGTTGCACCTGCTCGGGCGGGATGGTGCGGGCCGCCCGCTCATAGAGTGCTTGCAGCACCTCCATGGCCCGTTGCGCCTTGACCTTGGGGCCGTCCACCTTGAATTGCTCGTGCCGGTGGGCGATCTTGACCTGCAGGGCCACTTCGATGGTGCGCAGGTGTTCGTCCATCGGTCCGCACAGGTGGGCCAGGCGGGCGTTGTTGGGCGGGGAGAAGCTGTGTCTGAGAATCACGTTGATAATCCGTGTCGAGAGGACTCCAATGATAGGCAAGTTGAGCGGAACGCTGATCGAGAAGCAACCACCCCAGGTGTTGGTGGATTGTCATGGCGTGGGCTATGAGGTGGATGTGCCCATGAGCACGTTCTACAACCTGCCCGCCGTGGGCTCTCCCGTGTCGCTGCTCACCCACTTCGTGGTGCGCGAAGATGCGCAGTTGCTGTATGGCTTTGGCACGGCGACCGAGCGCGACACCTTTCGCCAGCTCATTCGCATTTCAGGCGTGGGGCCGCGCACCGCGCTGGGTGTGCTCAGCGGCATGAGCGTCGACGAACTGGCCCGCGCCGTCACCGAGCAAAGCCCGGGCCGGCTGGTCAAGGTGCCGGGCATCGGCAAGAAAACCGCCGAACGCCTGTTGCTGGAACTCAAAGGCAAGCTCGGCGCCGACCTGGGTTCGGCAGTGTCCGGTGCTGCCGCGGGCGACGCGCACCACGACATCCAGCAGGCGCTCCTGGCCCTGGGCTACAACGACCGCGAGGCCGCGCTGGCCTTGAAAGCCTTGCCGGCCGACATCGGCGTGAGCGAGGGCATCAAGCAGGCCCTCAAGGCCCTGGCGCGATGAGGAGCGTGAACCCATGAGCATCCAGACCGACGATTTCGCGCCCGCGCCCCGCGTGGTTACCCCGCAGGCGACCTCGCCGGCCGAGGACGCGCTGGAACGGGCCCTGCGGCCCAAGCAGCTTGCCGAGTACGTGGGTCAGGCCAAGGTGCGCGAGCAGCTCGACATCTTCATCGGGGCCGCGCGCCGTCGCGGCGAAGCCCTGGACCATGTGCTGCTCTTTGGCCCGCCGGGCCTGGGCAAAACCACGCTGAGCCACATCATCGCCCACGAGCTGGGCGTGAACTTGCGACAGACCAGCGGTCCGGTGCTGGAAAAGCCCAAGGACCTGGCGGCGCTGCTCACCGGACTCGAGAAAAACGATGTGCTCTTCATTGACGAGATCCACCGCCTGTCCCCGGTGGTCGAGGAAATCCTGTACCCCGCGCTGGAGGACTACCAGATCGACATCATGATTGGCGAGGGACCGGCGGCACGCAGCATCAAGCTGGACTTGCAGCCCTTCACGCTGGTGGGGGCCACCACCCGTGCGGGCATGCTGACCAACCCGCTGCGGGATCGATTCGGCATCGTCTCGCGCCTGGAGTTTTATACCGCCGACGAATTGCAACGCATCGTGATGCGCAGCGCCGGGTTGTTGCAAACGCCGATCGACGAGGTGGGCGGCCTGGAGATTGCCCGGCGCTCACGCGGCACCCCGCGCATTGCCAATCGCTTGTTGCGTCGCGTGCGTGATTACGCCGAGGTCAAGGGCACCGGTCGCATCACGCGCGAGATGGCGCAACAGGCGCTGGCCATGCTGGACGTCGATCCGCTGGGGCTGGACCTGATGGACCGCAAACTGCTGGAGGCCGTGGTGCACCGCTTTGACGGCGGCCCGGTCGGGCTCGACAACATCGCGGCCAGCATCGGCGAAGAGCGCGACACCATCGAGGATGTGATCGAGCCTTTTCTCATCCAGCAAGGCTACTTGCAACGCACGCCGCGCGGGCGCGTGGCCACCCTGGCCGCTTATCGGCATCTGGGGGTGTCGCCGCCGGCGGCCGCGGGTGCGCTGTTTGTCGAGCCGGAGTGAGCTTGCGCATCAAGCGCTGGATTCGTCCCGCACCGCATCGTCCAGATGCCGGGTGTCACCCCATCCCACCAGCGTGAGCCCCTGCGGCGACCACAACAGCCGGTTGATGGCGGCATTGCCCAGCGACCAGGTTCTCGGGGCCTGGAGGTGTTGTTGCGTGGCCAGACGGTAGAGCGCGTCCATCACCCCGCCATGCGCCACCAGCACGATTTGTTCGCCGCGATGGCGCGCGGCCAAGGCCTCGGTGGCGGCAGCCACGCGGTCGCGCACCTGCTCGAGGGTTTCGCCTTGCGCGGGGCCCCATCCGGGTTCGCGCTCGCGCCAGCGTCGGGTGTCTTCAGGCCAGGCGGTTTCTATCTCGGCCCAGGTGCGTCCTTCAAAAATACCGAAGGCACGCTCGCGCAAGGCGGTGTCGGGCACCGGGTCAAGCCCGACCGCGGAGCCAATGGCACGCGCCGTCTCGAAAGCCCGGCTGAGGTCGCTGCTGTAAATGGCGGCAATGGGCTCGTCGGCCAGTGCTCGCGCGGCCTGGCGCGCCTGCCATTGTCCGCGCTCATTCAGACCAATATCGAGTTGTCCTTGTATGCGGGTGTCCACATTCCAGGCGGTTTCGCCGTGACGGATGGCGATCAGACGGGTGGTTTCCATGGGGGTAAGTGTAGAGGCCGTCCTGCAGGTTGTTCCAGAGGCCGTCCGCTTCTGGACTGACCCTCACGCCTAAATCGAGGAAAATCGCACGATCGTTCGATTATTACGCCATGCCACCGCCCACCGTCTCCTCCAAAGGTCAGCACACCCGCGCCGTCATCCTGGACGCCGCGCTGACGCTGGCCACGCAAGTGGGGCTGGAGGGACTGAGCATTGGCGCCCTCGCCGACAGCACCGGCATGAGCAAGTCCGGTGTGTTTGCCCATTTCGGGTCGCGCGAAGAGTTGCAAATCTCGGTGATTCGCGAATACCACCAGCGTTTTGAGCAGGACGTGTTCTTCCCCTCGCTGCAGTTGCCCCGGGGCTTGCCGCGGTTGCGCTCTTTGTTCGAGTTGTGGGTTCAGCGCATCGCCCAGGAAATCGACGCCGGTTGCCTCTTCATTGGCGGGGCAGCCGAACTCGATGACCGGCCCGGGCCTGTGCGGGACGCGCTGGCCGCCTCCGTCAGTTTGTGGATGGCGTCGTTGCACCGAGCCGTGGTGCAGGCGCAAGCGCAAGGCCATGTCCCCCCGGCGTGGGACGCGCACCAGGTGACCTTCGAGTTGCATGGCCTGGTGCTGGCCTTGCACCATGAAGCCCGGTTTCTGCGCTCTTCTTCGGGGCTGGCGCATGCGCGCCGTGGCTTCGAGCGCGTCTTGGGGCACGCAGCCTGAAGGCCACAAGCCCCCCTGTGTTGAGAAAGTCTGACAATGTCGCGGAAGACAAGGAGTGAACCATGAGTGATGTGCTGCAACATGTGGAGTCGGGTGTGATGACCCTCACCCTCAACCGGGTAGACAAGAAGAACTCCTTCACGGCCGCCATGTATGCCCAACTGGCCGATGCCCTGGGGGCTGCCGCCGATGATGCCGCCGTGCGCGTGGTGCTGTTTCAGGGACACGAAACCATTTTCAGCGCGGGCAACGACATCGGCGACTTTCTCAACAAGCCCCCCAGCACGCCGGACTCCCCGGTGTTTCGGTTTTTGAACGCCATTGCCACCTTCCCCAAACCCTTGCTGGCATCGGTGTGCGGCCCCGCGGTGGGCATTGGCACCACGATGCTGCTGCATTGCGACCTGGTCTACGCGGGCGACAACGCCATGTTTTCCATGCCGTTTGTGAACCTGGGCATTTGCCCCGAAGCGGCCTCTTCCCTCCTGGTGCCCCGGCTCATGGGCTATCAGCGTGCGGCCGAGGTGCTGCTGATGGGAGACCCCTTCATGGCCGAGGCCGCGCTGGAAGTGGGCCTGGTCAATCGGGTGGTGCCGCCCACCGAGGCCAATGCGTTGGCACAGCAACAAGCGCGCCGCCTGGCCACCAAACCGCTGTCGTCCGTCGTCGAGACCAAGCGCTTGCTCAAGGCGTCCACCACGCCCGCGGTGCTCGAGCGCATGCGCGAGGAGGGGGCGATCTTTGGTCGCATGTTGCAAGAGCCTGCCGCCAAGGAGGCCTTCAGCGCCTTTCTGGAAAAACGCAAGCCGGATTTCTCTTCACTTTGAGCCGGTCATGACCGACCGTCAACCCAGACCGTCAGAGCCGGTGGTGTTCGAGCCCGAGTATCTGGAAGGTGTGCGCGATATCTTCGAGCGCAAGATTGTCTTCAACCAGACCCTGGGTCTGAAGATCACCGATATCCAGCCCACGGTGGTGACGGCCACGATCCAGATGCGCGACGACCTGATCGGGCATTACAGCCACCACCGGGTGCATGGTGGCGTCATCAGCGCCTGCATCGACACCATCGGTGCCGTGGCCTGTTTCGTGGCCTTGGGGGCGCACCACCTCGATGAACCCGTGGCCAAACGCCTGGAGCGTTTCCAGAAACTCGGGACCATCGACTTGCGAGTGGATTACCTGCGTCCGGGTCTGGGGACGCACTTCAACATCCGTGCCGAGGCGGTTCGCGTGGGCTCGCGCGTGGGCAATGCGCGCATCGAGTTCACCGCCGCCGATGGCCTGCTGGTGTCCACCGGCACCGGTGCCTACATCATGTCCTGAGGCGCACATCGCTTTCCTTCTATATGCGTCACGCTGCTTCCTCACCGCCTCTGCCGGCCCATGCGCCGAGTTCTTCGCGCACGGACAACGAAACCTTGCGCCGCCTGTTGCCCTACCTGTGGACTTACAAGTGGCGCGTGATGATTGCGCTGGCCTTCATGGTGGCGGCCAAGCTCGCCAACGTGGGCGTGCCGGTGTTGCTCAAGCACCTGGTGGACGCGATGGACTTGAAACCGGGCGAGCCCACGAGCTTGCTGGTGGTGCCCGTGGCGCTGTTGCTGGGCTATGGCGTGTTGCGACTGTCGGTCTCGGCCTTCACCGAGTTGCGCGAACTGGTGTTTGCCAAGGCCACGCAGGGGGCGGCCCGACGCATGGCGCTGGAGACCTTTGAGCATTTGCATGGTTTGAGCCTGCGTTTCCACCTGGAGCGCCAAACCGGCGGGATGACGCGCGACATCGAGCGCGGCGTGCGTGGCGTGGAGTCACTGATCTCGTATTCGCTCTACAGCGTGGTGCCCACGCTGTTCGAGGTGGCGCTGGTGCTGACCATTTTGTCGGTGCAATTCGACCCGTTGTTTGCGCTGATCACCGTCGCCGCGCTGGTGTTTTATGTGGTGTTCACCATTCGCATCACCGAGTGGCGCACCCAGTTCAGGCGAGAGGCCAATGAGTTCGATTCCGTGGCCCACACGCGGGCCATCGATTCGCTGCTCAATTACGAAACGGTGAAGTACTTCAACAACGAAGCATTCGAGTCACAGCGGTATGACGACAGCCTGCAACGTCTGCGCACGGCACGATTGAAAGCGCAAACCACCTTGAGTGTGCTCAACACCGGGCAGCAACTCATCATTGCCGTGGCGCTGGTGGCCATGCTGTGGCGCGCCACGCAAGGTGTGGTCGACGGGCGCATGACCCTCGGAGACCTGGTGATGATAAACGCGTTCATGATTCAGCTCTACATCCCGCTGAATTTTCTGGGCGTGCTGTACCGTGAAATCAAGCAAAGCCTGGCGGACCTGGACCGCATGTTCCTGTTGCTGGACCGCGAGCGTGAAATCGCCGACGCGCCGCACGCCACCGACCTGCACCTCACACAGCCCCCAACCGTGCGCTTCGAGCAGGTGGCTTTTGCCTATGACCCTGCGCGCCCCATCCTGCATGACTTGAGTTTCGAGATTCCGGCGGGCAAGACCGTGGCCGTGGTGGGCTCTTCCGGCGCAGGCAAATCCACCCTGGCTCGGCTGCTCTACCGTTTTTATGACGTCACAGCAGGGGCCATCCTCATCCAGGGCGTGGATCTACGTGACTGCACGCAGGACAGCCTGCGTCGCTCCATTGGCATCGTGCCGCAAGACACCGTGCTCTTCAATGACACCGTGGGCTACAACATCGCCTATGGTCGTCCGGGTGCCGAACCGCAGGCCATTGAAGAGGCTGCTCGCTCGGCCCGCATCCACGACTTCATCCAGGCCAGTCCCAAGGGCTATGACACGCTGGTGGGCGAGCGCGGCTTGAAACTCTCGGGCGGCGAGAAGCAGCGTGTGGCGATTGCCCGCACCTTGCTCAAGAACCCGCCCATCCTGATTTTTGATGAAGCCACCTCGGCCCTGGACAGCGCCAACGAGCGTGCCATCCAGGCCGAGTTGCAGGCCGTGTCCCGCAACAAAACCACGCTGGTGATTGCGCACCGACTCTCCACCGTGGTGGATGCGCATGAAATTCTGGTGCTGGACGGTGGTCGCATCGTCGAGCGGGGCACCCACGCCCTGTTGCTGGCGCAGGGTGGGCGTTATGCCCGCATGTGGGCTTTACAACAAGCCAGCGAATCGACCGCGAATTGACAGCTGAGGCGGGCGCTCAGCCAATCGGCCACACGACCCCGTTTTCGTTCAGGATGGCGTCCAGCGGCACATCGTGCGCCTCGGGTTCCAGGTCCGGCAGGAAGCCTTGCGCAAACCCCAGGCCCACGGTGAACGGCTTGGGCTGCAAGGCCGCGAGTGTGCGGTCATAAAACCCGCCGCCATAGCCCAGTCGGTAACCGCCCGCGCCGTAGCCCACGCAGGGCACAAACAGCAGCGTGGGGACGATCACCTCGGTGTCCTTGGGTTTGGGGATGTTGTAGGCGTCCTCTTCCATGGGGCAGCCCGGGTACCAGGCGTGAAACTGCAGCGTGTTGTTCTCGCGGTCCACCACCGGCAGGCCGATGCGACGGCGTTGTGGTTGCTCGAGCAACTCGCCGTCTTCCTTCCAGCGGTGCAAGGCCGGCAAGGGGTCGAACTCGCCCTTGATGGGCCAGTAAGCGCCAATCATGGCGTCGGGGCGGCCCACCAGCCAGATGCGCATCACCCGCTGCAGCAAGTCGGCTCGCTGCAGTCGGTCTGGCATGTTCAGACGCTGCTCGATCAGTTCCTGGCGTTGAGTTTTCTTGTTCATGGCAAGGGTGGGGGCAAGGGCAGGGGACAGCGCAAGATGGCGTAGAACACGGACAAGGCGGGCTCGCAGCCTCACCCTGAATGGTCAAGGGAAGCTTCCAGGGAGCCTCCGATGCGAGCCCCAATGGTAACTGGACTCCCCCTCGCCTGACTGACGCGCATCATCCCGGGGATAATCGCGCCATGCTAGCAATGACAAGGCTTTTCAAACGCTCGGTGGCCCGGGTGCTGCCCAACGTACACGTGCGGGTGCAGCGGGTTGCACTGATGACAGCGCTGATGGTGGCCGGTGCGTTCCCGGGCGCGCAGGCTCAGACCAATACCCTGACAGCCGCTCAGACCTCCGAGCGCGGCGACGCCGCGGTGATCGAGATGTCGCAGGCCTTCAAGCGCAACGACCGCAAGCGCCTGACCGCCCTGTTGCCGCAGGCTCGAGGGCACCTGCTCGAACCCTGGGCCGCTTACTGGGAATTGCGTGCCCGTCTCGACGAAGCCAGCTCCTCCGAGATTCGCCAGTTTTTGCAACGCTATGCCGGCACCTACCAGGAGGATCGGTTGCGCAACGACTGGCTGTTGTTGCTGGGCAGTCGGCGCGAGCTGTCCACCTTTGGCGACGAGCAAATTCACTACCGCATGCGCGACGACCGCGAGGTTCAGTGTTACCAGGTCTTGCTCGATGTCCAGAACAAGGGCGCTCAGATTCTCACCTCGATGGTGGACGAGGTGCGTCGCTTGTGGATGCTGCAGCGCGAGGGCGACGAAGGCTGTGCCTGGGCTGCTGATACCTTGTTCGATGCCAAGCGTCTGAGTGCGCTCGATGTGTGGCGCAAGGCGCGTTTGTCTGTCGAACACAACCGACCGCGCCCGGCGCGACAGGCGGTGCAGATCGTTGCGCCCGATGCCCTGGGCACACTCCCCGATGTGTTGGGTCAGCCCTCGAAATTTCTGGCTCAGCGCATCGCCGCCCCTCAAAAGGTGCGTCAGGAATTGGTGGTGTTGGCCTTGGTGCGCATCGCCGCGAGCGACCCGGACGAAGCCGCCAAACAGCTCGCCAACAAATGGAGCCCCTACCTCACCAGCGAAGAACGGCATTGGGTGTGGGGCGTGATTGGCCGTCAATCGGCCATGCGTCTGGACGACGACGCGCTGGACCACTTTGCCAAGGTGCGCAACGACCGTGACCTCAACGACGACATGCTGGGTTGGAAAGTGCGCGCCGCGCTGCGCGCAGGCAACACGCCGCGTTGGTCGGTGGTGGAATCGGCCATTGGTCACATGAGCGCGGAGGCGCGACGCGACCCCACCTGGGCGTACTGGCTGGCGCGTTCTCTGCAGGCGCGACGCCCCACCACGCCGGCGCTGAACCAGGAAGCCACCCAACTGCTCGAGAGCATTGCCGGACCACGCGGTTTTTATGAACAACTCGCGCTCGAGGCGCTGGGTCAATCCATCGTGCTGCCCGAGCGGCCTGCCGCACCCACGCCAGACGAGTTGGCGGTGGCACGGGCCAATCCTTCCCTGCGCCGCGGCTTGCATGCCATCGCCATCGGTCTGCGCCCCGAGGGGGTACGCGAGTGGAACTACGGGACCAACCTGGTCAACGCACAAGGCCAGGCCGGACGCATGACCGACCGTGAACTTCTCGCGGCGGCCCACTGGGCCTGCGAGCAGCAGGTGTGGGACCGCTGCATCAACACCATGGACCGGGCCCGCCAGGAGTTCGACGCCGAATTGCTCTTTCCCATGCCGCACAAAACCGCGGTGCTGCAACGCACCCGCGAGATCGGCCTGGATGCCGCCTATGTGTATGGCCTCATCCGGCAAGAGAGCCGTTTTGTCACCGATGCCCGCTCGTCGGTGGGGGCGTCGGGCCTGATGCAGGTGATGCCGGCGACAGCGAAGTGGACAGCACGCAAGATCGGGCTGAACCAATTCACCCTGGATCAACTCAATCAACGCGACACCAACATTGCCATTGGCACGGGCTACCTCAAACTGGTGCTCGACAACTTTGAAGGATCGCAGGCCCTGGCTGCCGCTGCTTACAACGCGGGACCTTCGCGCTCGCGCCGCTGGCGCAACGGCCCCTTGCTGGAAGGGGCGATCTGGGCCGAGAACGTGCCCTTCAATGAAACCCGCGACTACGTGAAGAAGGTCTTGAGCAACGCCACCGCCTACGCCGCGCTCATCAGCGGCCAGCCACAGTCGCTCAAGGCCCGGCTAGGCCTGGTGGGGCCGCGCGATGCTGCCGCGCAACCGGACAACGCGGAGTTGCCGTGAATCGATTCATGTACCGCGACCTGAACAGCCTCATGCATTGCCCCGTTGTCACGCCACTTCAAGGCCACTCGCGCTGATCGACCATGGCACGTCCCAAGTCAGCCTCTCACGATCTGCGCCGCGAAGCGATTCTGGACATCGCCGCCCAGTGCTTTGCCGACAGCAGTTACCCGGCGGCCAGCATGAACGACATTGCCCACGCCGGGGGCACGTCCAAGGCGCGGCTCTACCACTACTACGAGAGCAAAGAGGCCATTCTGTTTGACCTGCTGGACCGCTACACCCAGCGCTTGCTGGTCATCATTGGCGAGAGCGAGGCAGCGGCCCAGCGGCTCAACCTCGATGATCGTGCGGCCTTGCACGAACTCATTCGCCGCTTCTTGCAAGAGTACGAAACCTCGGCGACCCGACACGTGGCCTTGCTCAATGACACCAAGTTTCTGGGCGAGACACAGCGCGAACTCATCGTGCATCGGCAGCGCGACGTGGTGGCGGCGTTCACCCGCTTCATCAAACGCGCCTATCCCGAGCGCTTCACGCCACACAACCAGACGGCCATCACCATGATGGTGTTTGGCATGATCAACTGGACCTTCACCTGGTTGCGACCTGGCGGCACCATGAGCTATGCCGCCTTTGCCAGTGAGGTGATCCGCACGCTGGAGTCGGGCTTGGCGGACGCGCCCCCCGCACCCTGACACCCACTCGCCTCCGCGGCAGGCGAGCCCTCATTAGAATGAGCGCCAACACCTCAGGAGAAGCTCCATGTCCAAAGCCTTCGCCAGCCAGGCCGACCTGGCCGACAAAAAAATCACCTTCGAGCAACTGAGCCCGCACTGCTGGGCCTACACCGCCGAGGGCGACCCGAACTCAGGCGTCATCATCGGTGACCAGTACATCATGGTGAGCGACGCCACCGCCACGCCCGACATGGCGCGCGACCTGATCGCCAAGATCCGCACCGTCAGCGACAAGCCCATCAAGTATGTGCTGTTGACCCATTACCACGCCGTGCGCGTGCTCGGTGCCAGCGCCTACGCTGCCGAGGGCGCCACCGAAATCATCGCCAGCCGTGGCACCTACGAACTGATTGTCGAACGTGGCGCGCAAGACATGAAGAGCGAGATGGAGCGCTTCCCGCGCCTGTTCCGCGGCGCCGAGGGCGTGCCGGGTCTGACCTGGCCGACGATGGTCATCGGGGACGGCACGCCCGGTCGTCAGGGCAGCCTGCGCCTGGACCTCGGTGGCGTGCTCGTGGACATCTGGCATCCGGGCCCGGGCCACACCCGCGGCGACACCATTGCCTGGGTCGAAGCCGAGAAAGTGCTCTTCAGTGGCGATCTGGTCGAGTACGAAGCGGGTGTGTACACCGGAGACGCCCAGCTCGAAGAATGGCCTGCAACGCTGGAAGCCTTGCGCGCCTTGAAAGCCGAGGCCATCGTGCCCGGACGCGGCGAGGCCATGAAAGGCCAGGCCAACGTGAACAAGGCGCTGGACTACACCCAGCGCTGGGTGGAGACGCTGTTCCGCTGTGGCCGTGAAGCCGTGGCACAACAACTCGACCTCAAAGGCGCGATGGCCCATACCCGCCAAAGCATGGACCCCATCTTTGGTCATGTGTTCATCTACGAGCACTGCCTGCCATTTGATGTGAGCCGTGCCTTTGACGAAGCCGCGGGCATCAAGAACCCGCGCATCTGGACGGCTGAGCGCGACATGGAGATGTGGAAGTCGCTGCAGGCCTGAGGGGCGTCCTTCCTCAACGCGCCATCAGCGCGCCATCAACGCGCGGGCATCCCGCTCATACTTCTGCAACCGTTTGAGCGCGGACTGCCGTTGCTCGGCGCTGGTGCTGTTGTGCATCTGCGCCATGGCGCGGCAGTTGAAGTCGTTCAGCCGGTCCACATAAGCCTGGTGGGCGGGCGCCGGTGACATCACACTGCGTTGTAGCAAGCCCCGAATCTGGCGGCGCAGTTCATCGGGCGCAGGCCGCTGCTGTTGCAAGCCTCGCAGCGTGGCGACGATGTCTTCCTGTCGGCGCAGGCGAATCGCTTCGCCCAGCGAGACGTCGTAGGGCGAGCGCTCGGCTTGCTGACGCAGCAGGCGTTGCTGCTGGGCGTCGAGCCGTCCGTAAAAATCCTCGACGCGCTCGCGCGTTCGCTGTATCCGCTTTTTCAGCAACTCGTCCGCAGCCGGCTCCAGCCAATCGCGTCGCCAGTCGCGGTGGTGGCGTTCCAGCTTGTTGCGCAGGTGCTCGAGTTGTTCGGCTGTTAGGCTGCCCGCCAGGCGCGCCATGCCGGCATCGGCGGTATCGGCCAGGGTGGGCAGGCTCTCCCAGATGTCGCGGTAGACCTTGCAGGATTGTTCCTCGCTCACATCCTGCAGCGCCATCGACTGCAGTTGCTGCAGCCACTGCGCGTAACGGGGCAACTGGGTGCTGCGATGCCACTGCTGGTAGGCCTGCAGGTCGTCAATCAGCACCGGCCGCTGCTCGGTGTTGACGTCCACAAACCGGTCGATCCACCAATACGCCAGATCGGGGCTGTTGTTGTAAACGGTTTGCAACATGCTGCACCCGCCCAACACGAGCGGCATCAACCCCATGAGCCAAGAAGTGCGCCAGCGGTGCCACCCGGTCAAGGGCTCGCTGATAATGGGGGCATGGCTAACCAATAGCCGGGGCCATCCCCGGTGGAGAATCCAGCGCATGAAGGCAGTTGATGTGGTGATCATGGCGGCGGGCAAAGGGACTCGCATGCACAGCAGTATGCCCAAAGTCTTGCAACACCTCGGTGAGAAGGCCCTTGTTCAGCACGTCATTGACACGGCCACGGCCCTGAAGGCACGTCACACGGTGGTCATCACCGGCCACGGGGCCGAGCAGGTCGAAGCGGCCCTGGCCGGTCAACCCGGCTTGCAGTTTGTGCGTCAGATGCCGCAACTGGGCACCGGCCACGCTTTGCAACAGGCCGCGCCCGTGCTACCCGACGATGGCGTCACTGTGGTCTTGTCTGGCGATGTGCCGCTCACGCAGGCCGACACCCTGCAGGCCTTGCTCGATGCCAGTGGTGGCGAGCGGCTGGCGCTGCTCACGCTCGAGATGGACGACCCCAGCGGGTACGGGCGCATTGTGCGCCAGGCCGATGGCTCGGTGCAGGCCATCGTCGAGCACAAGGACGCCAGCGACGCGCAGCGCCGCATCCGGGAAATTTACAGCGGCATCATGGCAGTGCCCACCCGCTTGCTGCGGCCCTGGTTGCAGCGCCTGCGCAATGACAACGCCCAGCAAGAGTATTACCTCACCGATGTGGTCAAGTTGGCCGTGGCGGATGGCCAGTCGGTGGTGGCCCAGGTGCTCACAGACCCGGTGCAGGTAGCAGGGGTGAACACCCCGGTGCAACTGGCCGAACTGGAGCGTGCCTACCAGCAGCGGCGTGCGCACGCGCTCATGCTGCAAGGCGTGCGGTTGCGAGACCCGGCACGCTTGGATGTGCGCGGCGAGCTGACCTGCGAGCGCGATGTCGAGATCGATGTGAACTGTGTGTTCCAGGGCCGTGTGCACCTGGGCGAAGGTGTGCGCATCGGGGCCAACTGCGTACTCGCCAACGTCACCATCGCAGCGGGCGCGGTGCTGCAGCCCTTCACCTGTGTGGAGGGCGGCGCGGAAGGCGTGACCGTGGGGCCGCGTGCCACGGTCGGTCCCTTTGCGCGACTGCGCCCCGGCGCTCAGCTGGGGGCCGATGTGCACGTGGGCAATTTTGTCGAAATCAAAAACTCCACCCTGGCCGATGGGGCCAAGGCCAACCACCTGGCCTATTTGGGCGATGCCACCGTGGGTGAGCGGGTCAACTATGGGGCGGGCAGCATCACGGCCAACTATGACGGCGCCAACAAGCACCGCACCGTCATCGAGGCGGATGTGCACGTGGGCAGCAACTGCGTGCTGGTGGCGCCTGTCACGCTGGGGGCGGGCGGCACCATTGCCGGCGGCTCCACCATCAGCAAGAACACCGAAGCCGGTGCACTGACCGTGGCGCGTGGCAAGCAAGTGAGCATTCCCAACTGGAAGCGCCCCGTCAAGAAAACCCCCTGAGCGCGTGGTCCACCCGGTTGGGTGCCCTCAGGCAGCGGTAGGGGTGTCTTGGTGTGCCGCACCCGGCAGCCACACCCTGGGGTTGCATTTGGCACGGCGCACCGCAAAAAACGTTCGCACGTTGCGCACATTGGTTTGCACGCCCAGCAGGCGCTGCACCAGGGCCTGGTAGGCCGGCATGTCGCGCACCAGCACCACCAGCACAAAGTCCGGACCGGCCGACACGCGCCAGCACTGGCTGACTTCGGCGTCTGCCACGGCGCGTTGCTCAAAGGCGTCCAGGTCTTGTGCGCTTTGGCGCTCCAGGGTCACCTCCAGAATGGCTTGCAAGCCTTCGCCGTAGTGCTCGGCCAAGGGCTCGGGCCGCAGGATGGCCACTTGCCGCTCGATCAAGCCCACCGCGTGCAGCCGGCGCACGCGGCGCAGGCAGGTGGGGGGGGATAGGCCGATGGCGAGCGCCAGGTCCTGGTTGGAGCGCGACGCATCCTGCTGCAGCAACTGCAGGAGGCGTTCATCGATCGTATCCAGATCAATTTTTTGTTTCAAAATAGAACTCATATTGGAATTTTATTCCGTCACTATTATTAATGGAAATATTATTTCAATTAATGTATTTTAATATTTTTTTATTGCATGGTTGGTGACATACAGTCGTGAGTCACCAACCAGGAGCCCTCCATGTGCGGAATCGTTGCAGCCGTGTCGACCCACAACGTCGTTCCCGTCCTGGTGCAGGGCCTGCAGCGCCTGGAGTACCGGGGCTATGACTCGTGTGGCGTGGCCGTGC
>CANFMY010000007.1 GCA_947448375.1 Comamonadaceae bacterium
AAACGGGCTTCATCAAGCCCTGGTCAGTTCAGCACGCCACGGGAGCAGCGAGGCATCGCCAGCCCTGGCCTCAAGACAAGGGCTGCAGCAGGTGGGCGTGGACGGCCCCGGCTTTCAGATGACGATGCAGGCCATAGCCCAGGGGCGCCAGGGTGGCCTCACCCCAGGCCGCGGGGGCTTCGAGGTAGAGCCAACCGGTTGCGCGCAAACAGGGGCGTGCCGCTGTCAAGGCGGTCTCAAACAGGTTCGCTTCAAACGGCGGGTCCAGCAGCACCAGGTCCACGCTGGCGACGGGCAGGCTGCGCAGCCCGGCCACGCCGTCCCCGCGTTGGACGGTGACCTGTGCCGTCGCTTTCAGCCGTTGCACCGTGGCGTGCAAGGCTTTGACCAGTTCGGCGTCTTGCTCCAGCAGTTGCACGGAGGCGGCACCGCGTGACGCAGCTTCCAGTCCCAGGGCTCCCGTGCCGGCAAAGGCATCCACACACGTCCAACCCTGCAGCGACTGGCCAAGCCAGTTGAACAAGGTCTCACGCACCCGATCCGGCGTGGGCCGCAGGCCTGGCTTGTCGGGCACCGCCAGCCGGGTCCGCTTCCACTGTCCGCCGATGATGCGGATCTCGCCCCCCATCAGGGCTGTCCCCCCACGATCACGGTCACCATGCGCTCGGGTTGCAGCACGCGCTGGAAAGCAGCCCGGATGTCGGCCACGGTGACACGGCGGATTTCATCGGTCCAGGTGTCCAGGTAGTTCAAGGGCAAACGGTTCCAGCCAATGTTGGCCAGCTGATCCAGCAGCTTGCGGTTGCTGTCGAGTCGCAAGGCAAAGCCCCCGATCAGGTTGTCTTTGGCGGCTTGCAGTTCACGCTCGGTGGGACCCTCTTGAATAAATTGCTTGAGCACCTCGGTGGCGACGTCCACGGCCTGTGCCGCCTGATCGGGCCGCGTCTGCAAGCCCACGGTGAAAGCGCCCGCATGCAAGCCGGGCGAGAAATAGCTGTACACGCTGTAGCTGAGCCCACGCTTTTCACGCACCTGCTCTGTCAGGCGTGACACAAAGCCGCCACCGCCCAGAATGTAGTTGCCCACCGTGATCGGAAAAAATGCCGGGTCCACGCGCCGGATGCCCGGTTGGCCGATCAGCACATGGGCTTGCGCGGAGGCCATTGGCACGCGTTGCTGCTCAGGCGCGGCCAGGGCTTGCACCTCGGGTATGGTGGGCAATGCCTCGCAGGCGCCGCCCGACGGCAGCCTGGACAACAGCTGTTCCACGGCCGCCTCGGCCTGTGCGCGGTTGAGCGCGCCCACGATGCTCACCCGCGCCCGACAGGCCTGCACATGACGCTCATGAAACTGGCGCAAATGGGCCACGTCAATGGCTTGCAGGCTGGCCTCCTGGGGTTCCTGGCCATAGGGGTGCGAGCCATACACTGCGCGCCCATAGGTGCGTTGCGCCACCGTGCCGGGTTGGCTGTTGGCCTCCTGGATGGAGGCGATGAAACGGGCGCGTTCGGTGGCCCACACCTCCGGGGCAAAAGCCGGCTCGGCCAGTTGCCGTGCAGCGAGTTGCAAGGCGCCTTGCAACACGTCTGGCACGGTGAGGGTGCGCAGCGTGACGCTGAAGCGATCGCCCCCTGCCGACGCGCCCAGCAGGGCACCCAGATCGGCCCAGGCTTCGCCCAGGGCGTTTTCATCCAGGGCGGGTGCGCCGTCCCGTGCGCGCACGCCTTTGGACATCAGGGCGGCCACGGCACTGGCCAGCCCGGCCTGCGCCGCCGGGTCGCGGCGCGAGCCGGCATCGAAGTCGATTTGGATATCCACCATGGGCAAGGCAGGACTTTCAATCAGCAGAACCTCGGCCTGGTTGGTGGCCGTCCAGCGCTGTATCGGGAGACCTGCCAGCGCCGAGAGGCTGGCCAGCGCGAGCAAGCTTCCCCCCAGCAGGCGTGAACAAATGGTGTGCATGGTCAATCCTTCGCGTCAGTGCCGGCTAGGCGTGGCGGGCTTGCGTGCCGTCGCCGGGTCGCGCGGTTGGGGCAGCAAGGTGCCCACGGTGAGCGTGTCGTTGCCGAAGTAACGCTGGGCCACCGATTGCACCTGCTCGGCCGTGACGGCACGCAAGCGGTCGATCAACCGATCGCTCGTGTCCAGGGGCAGGCCCTCAATCCAGTAGGTACCGATCTCGCGCGCCTGGTTGAACACCGAGTCGCGCTTGTACACCGCCTGGGCCACCCACTGGGCCTTGACCCGACGCAGCTCGTCCTCGCTCACGCCCTCGCGCGCAATGCGATCGACCTGGGCACGCAAGGCGGCTTCCAGCGCTTGCGTGGTCTTGCCCGCTGCGGGCACGCCATCGAGCACAAACACCGACGGTCCGCGCCCGCTGAAGTCGTGATAGGCACCCGCGCCATCGGCCAGACGATCGGCGCCCTGTGTCAGGTGGCGGTCCAGGCGCGCACCACCATAACCATCAAGCACCGCAGACAGCACCGTCAGGGCCAGCGCATCACGGCTCTCGGCGCTGTCGTTGAACCCCTGAAAACCTGGCACTTTCCAGCTCATCATCAGGTACGCCTGCTCGGCCGGGGCCTTGACCTCCAGACGACGCTGGCCCAACTGCAACGGCTCGGCGTTGGATTTGCGCGCGGGCACGGCTCGGGCCGGAATGGAGCCATAGGCCTGGTCGGCCAGACGCCGCACCGCCTGGGGCTCGACGTCACCCACCACCACCACCACGGCGTTCTTGGGGCTGTACCAGCGTTGGTAGAACTCACGTGCATCGTCGGGCGTCATCGCGTCCAGGTCGCTCATCCAGCCCACGATGGGGCGACGGTAGGGCGAGGCGGTGAACTGCACCGCGCCCAGTTGCTCCATCAACAGGGCGCGCGGCGCGTCCTCGGTGCGCAGGCGGCGCTCTTCCTTCACCACCTCCAATTCCTTGCGAAACTCGGCGTCGGGCCAACGGTTGTGGGCAAACCGATCTGCCTCCAGTTGCATCACATCGGCCAGGCGGTTGGCGGGGATCATCTGGAAGTAGCCGGTGTAGTCGCGGCTGGTGAACGCGTTTTCGCGCCCCCCCATGGCCGCCACGCGGCGCGAGAACTCACCGGCAGGGACGCTGGGGGTGCCTTTGAACAGCATGTGCTCGAGCACATGGGCCAGACCGGAATGGCCGTCCACTTCGTCCATGGAGCCCACCCGCACCCACAGCATGTGCACCGCGGTGGGCGCGCGTCGATCGGGCTTGACCACCAGAGTGAGTCCGTTGGCCAGTGTGGACACCTGAATGCCCGGGTCGGTCGGTGCCGTGCCGGTGGCAGCGGCGGTGGACATCAGCCCCCACCCCATCGCGCAGGCCGTCAGGCCCGCCAGTAAGAGACGTTTCATACAATGAAGGATCGCGGTTCTGACTTGAGTTGGACTTGCAGCCCAGATGCTGCAAGGTTCCGCGATTCTAGGAACCTCCCGAGCATGTTCAGCTTTTTCCGGAAAAAAACCCCAGCTCCCGACGTGGCTGCGAGCCCGAACGCACACAGCCCGTCGCCTGCCTCGGACGCCCTCTCTACCCCTGCCGCATCCGCCCCCGCATCCGCAGCACCTGCCGTGGCCTCGAGATCGGTGGCCACCCCGGTCGAAGCGCCTGCGTCTGGCGGCACCCCCGCAGCTGCGCCGTCGGCATCGGAGTCCGCCGCTCGCACTGGCTGGCTGTCTCGCCTGCGCCAGGGTTTGCGCCGCACGGGCCAGGGCATTGCCGAGGTGTTCACCGGCAAGCAGATCGATGATGAGCTCTACGAGTCGCTGGAGTCGGCCTTGCTGATGGCCGATGCTGGCGTGCCCGCCACCGAATTCCTGCTCAACGATCTCAAGCGCCGCGTCAAGGACACCAAAGCCGAAGACCCTGCTGTGGTGCGCGGTCTGCTGGCCGATGCCCTGACCGACTTGCTGCAACCGCTGGAACAACCCCTGCGCGTGGGCGAACACACCCCCACCGTCATCATGGTGGCCGGGGTCAACGGCGCCGGCAAAACCACCTCGATTGGAAAGCTCACCCGCCACCTGAGCGACCACGGGGCCAGCGTGCTGCTGGCCGCGGGCGACACCTTCCGGGCCGCCGCGCGCGAGCAGTTGCTGGTGTGGGCGGACCGCAACCACGTCGACATCATCAGCCAGGAGGGTGGGGATCCGGCCGCGGTGTGTTTTGATGCCGTCACCGCCGGCAAGGCGCGTGGTCGCGACGTGGTGCTGGTGGACACGGCGGGGCGTTTGCCCACCCAGCTCCACCTGATGGAAGAGCTGAAGAAGGTGCGACGCGTGGTGCAAAAGGCCGATTCCACCGCCCCGCACGAAGTGCTGCTGGTGATTGATGGCAACACCGGCCAGAACGCGTTGGCGCAGGTCAAGGCGTTTGACGAAGCCCTGGGCCTCACGGGCCTCATCATCACCAAGCTCGACGGCACGGCCAAGGGTGGGGTTCTTGCGGCCATTGCCCGCTGGGGTCAAGAGCGCCAGCGCGACGGGGTGCGCGGCCCCGTGCCGGTGTACTTCATCGGGGTGGGCGAACAACTGGAAGATTTACAAAACTTTCACGCACGCGAATTCGCCCACGCCCTGCTCGGCGCATAATCGCCGCCTGCTTGCACCAGGGGGATGAAGGTGATCACATCACGACGCACCGTGTTGAAGGCCATGGCCAGTTCTGGCCTGGTGGCCGGACTGTCTGTGTCAGCGCAGGCCGCCTATCCCAACAAGCCGATTCGGTACATCGTGCCCGTGGCCGCCGGGGGTGGGAGCGACATGGTGGGACGCACGGTGTGCGAACGCTGGGCCAAACAGCTGGGTCAATCCATCGTGGTGGACAACCAGGGCGGTGGCGGTGGTGTCATCGCCTGCCAGAACACGGCACGCGCCGCCCCCGATGGCTATGTGCTGATGCAAGGCTATGTGGCCACCCTCGGCACCAGCCCGGCCACACGACGCAACCTGCCCTACGACGCGGTGAAGGACTTCACCCCCGTGGGCATGATTGGCAGCACGCCCAATGTGCTGGTGGTCAACCCGCAAGTGCCCGCGCAATCGGTGGCCGAGTTGCTCACCTACCTGCGACACAACCCCAGCGCCAGCTACGGCTCGTCGGGTCAAGGGTCACTCACGCATTTGACGATGGAGCTCTTCAAGCTCCAGACCCAGATCGACGTCACGCACGTGCCCTATCGCGGCATCGCTCCAGCCTTCACCGATTTGATCGCGGGCCAGACGCAGGCGATGTTTCCCGGTCTGGCAGCTGCCCTGCCCCACATCCGCTCCGGTCGTGCGCGCCCCCTGGCCGTGACCGGGCCGCAGCGCCATCCGCAATTGAAGGACACCCCCACCCTGGAAGAACTGGGCCTCAAGGGCTTTGACGCTGTGCAGTGGTACGGCGTGGTGGGCCCGGCCGGCCTGCCTGCCCCGGTGGTCAAGCTGCTCAACGACACGCTCAAAACCGTGCTGAGTGCCCCCGACCTGCGTGACAAGCTCGCGGTGGAGGCCATCGAACCGCAGCCCATGAGCCCGGAGGCCTTCGCGCAGTACATTCGCGCCGACCTGGAACGCTGGTCGCGTCTGGCCAAGGCGCGCCATATCCAACTCGACAACTGATGGATCCAAGCCCGGCGACAATCCGCGCTGTCCTATCTTGCCCCGCCTAGCGAGCCCAATAACCCACCCCTTCACGTTGCGTCGCTTCGCTTCACGCCGAGCTACCGCACCCTTTGACCCCTCGACTCAGGAACATTCATGGCCCGCAACACCCAGGTCAACGCCGACCACAACGCCCCGCCCATCACCCAGACCCTGGCCCGCTTTGTCGCCACCCACCCCTCGCGCGGCTGGAGTGATGCGGTGGACCATGAGGCGCACCGCACTTTCCTGAACTGGCTGGGCTGTGCCGTGGGTGCAGCGCACCACGAGGCGGCTGAAGCGGCCCTGGCCGCCGTGCAGGTGCTGGAGCCCGCCCCGCAGGCCACACTGGCCGGTCGCACCGAGCGCGTCGATATCGCCAGCGCAGCCTTGATCAACGGCATCAGCTCGCACACCTTCGACTTTGACGACACCCACCTCAAGACCATCATCCACCCGGCCGGCCCGGTGGCATCCGCCTTGATGGCCCTGGCCGAAAAAACCGGCGCGTCCGGGCGTCAGGTGATCGACGCCCTGGTGCTGGGCATCGATGTCGCCTGCCGCGTGGGCAACTGCATCTACCCCGACCACTACGACCGCGGCTGGCACATCACCGGCACCACCGGCATGCTGGGCTCGGCCGCCGCCTGCTCGCGACTGCTCGGACTGGACACCGAGAAGACCGCCATGGCCCTGGGCATTGCCGCCTCGCAACCGGTGGGCCTGCGTGAGCAGTTCGGCACCATGACCAAACCCTTCCACCCCGGCGGTGCGGCCCGTGCCGGCCTGATGGCCGCCCTGATGGCCCAGCAAGGCTTCACCGCCAGCCCGCGTGCCATCGAGGCACCGCGCGGATTTGCCCAGGTGGTCTCGCCCAAGTGCGACTGGAATGAAATCAATGGCGAGCTGGGCGAGCGCTTCGAGATCAGCTTCAACACCTACAAGCCCTTTGCCTGCGGCATCGTGATCCACCCCAGCATCGACGCCTGCGCGCAGTTGCGCGAGCGCGGCGTGAAGGCCGAGGACATCGAGCGGCTGGAGCTGCGCGTGCACTCGCTGGTGCTGGAGCTCACCGGCAAGAAAGAGCCCGTGGACGGCCTGCAAGCCAAGTTCAGCGTGTACCACGGCTGCGCCGCCGGCCTGATTTTTGGCCGCGCCGGCGAGCCGGAATACGCCGACGACATCGTCAACCGCCCTGATATGGTGGCGCTGCGCCGCAAGATCGTGGCCACCGTTGACGACCGCATTGATGAAGCTGCGGTAGAAGTCACTGCCGTGCTGACCAACGGCACCAGCATCGCGCTGCGCGTGGACCACGCCATTGGATCGCTCGAGCGTCCGATGACCGACGCCATGCTGGCGCGCAAGTTCCACGACCAGGCCGACCCGGTGCTGGGCGCCGCCCAGGTGGAAGCCCTGATCCAGGCTTGCTGGGGACTGGGACAGGCCGGTTCTGTTCAGGCGCTGGTGGAACTGGCCCGCCTGCGCAGCTGAACCCCGGACATTCACGGGTGGGATGGCGCGCACCCTCGGTGACCCACCGGGGCGTCACCCCGGTCACAACCAAGGGATTACCCTTAAACCCTTTGGGGATTAGCACTCGGTCTGCCGGAGTGCTAATATTGCGCCATACGTATCCGAAAGGACTACAACCATGACCGCTATGACAACCGCCTCCCAAGCCCTGGTGGCCCGCAATCCGTGGGCCCTGGTGCCGCCGTTGGGCCACCTGGACGCCTACATTTCGGCGGTGAACCGAATGCCTCTTCTGACCCTGGAAGAAGAGCAGCGCTTTGCCCGTGAACTCAAAGAGCAAGGCAACCTCGAAGCCGCCGGAAAACTCATCATGTCGCACCTGCGCCTGGTGGTGTCGGTCTCGCGCCAGTACCTGGGCTACGGCCTGCCACATGCCGACCTCATTCAAGAGGGCAATGTGGGCCTCATGAAGGCCGTCAAGCGTTTCGACCCCGACATGGGCGTTCGCCTGGTGAGCTATGCGCTGCACTGGATCAAGGCCGAAATTCACGAATACATTGTGCGCAACTGGCGCATGGTGAAGGTGGCCACCACCAAGGCCCAGCGCAAGCTGTTCTTCAACCTGCGCTCGATGAAGCAAGGTCTCAAGGCCGATGCCGCCGAGCAAGGCATCACCCACCGTGACACCTTGTCTGAAGAGCAGATTGGTGTGGTCGCACGCGAACTGAACGTCAAGCGCGAGGACGTGATCGAGATGGAAACGCGCATGTCCGGTGGCGATGTGCTGCTCGACCCGGCGCCGCGCGACGATGGCGAGGAAGCCTTTGGACCCATCGCCTACCTGGCCGACGCCAGCCACGAACCCACCGCCCGCATTGAAGCGCATCAGCGTGACGTGCTGGCCACTGACGGCATTGCGGCGGCGCTGGACGCGCTGGATGCACGCAGCCGTCGCATCGTGGAAGAGCGTTGGCTCAAGGTCAATGACAACGGCTCGGGTGGCATGACGCTGCACGAACTCGCGGCCGAATACGGCGTGAGCGCCGAGCGCATCCGCCAGATTGAAGTGGCCGCCATGAAGAAGATGCGTGCGGCGCTGGCCGACTACGCGTAAACCGCGTCAGGCCCCACGCGAGCCTCTTGCGGGTCTCGAGGGGCATCTTCGCTGCCCGGGCGGGACGCTGATCCCCCCTTGCGTTGGGGGTCACTTCAACAGCAAGCGAATGTCGGCCACCAAGCCCTCCATTTTGCTGCCATAGCGGCTGTACAAGCGCAAGCGCCCTTGCGGGTCAAACAGGTAGCTGCCGGCTGAATGGTCCATGGTGTAGCTGCCCGGCGTCTTGCCGTCCACCTTCTTGTAGATGATCTTGAACTCCTTGGCCACCTGCGCCATGGCCTCGGCGTTCTCGGGAATCAGCGCCAGGAAGGTGGGATCGAAGTTGCCCATGTAGGCCTTGAGCACCTCGGGGGTGTCACGCGCGGGGTCCACGGTGATGAAGAGGCCTTGCAGGCGATCACCCTCGGCCCCCAGCTGGCGCTTGATCTCCACCCACTCGGTGAGCGTGGTGGGGCACACATCGGGACACTGGGTGTAGCCGAAGAAGACCGCCACCACCTTGCCCTTGAAGTCGTCCAGCGTGCGCACTTGACCGTGCTGGTCAGGCAGCCGAAACGACCGTGCGTAGTCGGCACCGGTGATGTCGATGGAGACAAACTGCGGCTTGTTCGGGTCACAGGCGGACACGCCTGTCAGCGACGCGATGGCCAGCGACGTCAACAAGGCACGACGCCGAAACAGGTTCAGGGGTGGGCGCGGTGCGTTCACAGGTAATGGTCGATCAGCAAGGCGGCAAACAGCAGACTCAGGTGAATGAGCGAGAAGCGAAAGGTCTTGCGCGCCAGGGCGTCCGAATACTCGCGCCACAAAGCCCAGGCGTAGACGCAAAACATCACGCTCAGAATCACCGCGCTCACCAGATAAAACCAGCCGCTCATGCGATAGATGAAGGGCATCAGGCAGGCAGCCAGCAACACCCAGGTGTAGAGCAGAATTTGCAGGCGAGTGAATTCGTTGCCATGCGTCACCGGCAGCATGGGCAGGCCGGACTTGCGGTAGTCCTCCACGCGGTACAGCGCCAACGCCCAGAAGTGCGGCGGCGTCCACAGAAAAATGATGAGAAAGAGAATGAGTGCTTCCGGGCCCACATCGCCAGTCATGGCCGCCCAACCCAACACCGGCGGCATCGCTCCGGATGCACCCCCGATCACGATGTTCTGGGGGGTGAGGGGCTTGAGAATGACGGTGTAGATCACCGCGTAACCGACAAAGGTGGCAAAGGTCAGCCACATGGTGAGCGGGTTGACCCACGCGTACAGAATGACCGAGCCCGCCAGGCACAGCACAAAGGAGAACAGCAGGGTGTCACGGTCACTCAACTCGCCCTTGGCGGTAGGACGCCAGGCGGTGCGTTTCATGCGCGCGTCGATCTGCTTTTCCACAATGCAGTTGAACGCCGCCGCCGCGCCGGCCACCAGCCAGATGCCCAGACACGCCAGCGCCGCCAGGCCCACATCGGCCCAGCCGGGCACACCGGGCACGGCCAGCACCATGCCAATCAGGGCACAGAACACGATCAGCTGGATCACCCTGGGTTTGGTCAGGGCGTTGAACTGCCGCCATCGGGACGGGAGGGAAAGCGCGGATGTCGTCATGCGAAGGGCCGGGTGAGAGACGGTGAGATTGTGACAGCCGTGGTGGCTCGAGAGGTGAACAAGGTCCAGCTCAGACACAGCAGCAAAGCCGCCGAGCCGCCCGTGTGCGCAACGGCCGACAACAATGGCCAGTCCAAGAGCACGTTGGACAAGCCGGTGAGGAATTGCCACAGCAAGAGCAGGTTGAGCCACCGCCCCGCGGTCTTGAAGCCTTGTCGTTTCCAGCGCCAGGCCAGTGTGCCCAGGAGGATCAGGACCCCATACGCCATCAGCCGATGGGCGTAGTGAATGGCGGTGAGCGCTTCAAAATCAATCGGGCGGCCATCGGTGGTCATGCCCAGATGACGCCACAGGCTGAAGCCCTGCGCGAAATCCATCACGGGCCACCAGCTGCCCTGGCATTGCGGGAACGTGTTGCACGCCAGCACCGCATAGTTGGTGCTGACCCAGCCCCCGAGCAAAATTTGCAGCAGCACCACCAGCACGGCAACCACGCTGAACCCTCGCAATGCAGCGGTCATGGGCAAGCGCTGCGTATCGCCGCTGGCCAGTCGCTGCTGTGCCACCTGGCTCGCCAGCAACACCAGCAACACCAACCCACCCAGCAGATGCAGGGTGACAATGGCCGGCAACAATTTGAGCGTGACGGTCCAGGCACCAAAGGCCCCTTGCAGGCACACCCAGAACAGGGTGGCCCAGGGCCACCCCAGGTGGAGGGGCTCGCGGGAAGCCATTGCGGATGGATGCGAGGAATCCGACCGCCTGCGACGGGCACTCCACGCCAGCCACGTCACGAACAGGGCCTGCGTGAGGATAAGCACGCCCACGGCTGCAGCCAGGTAGCGGTGGATCATCTCGATCCAGGCCTTCTCGTGCGTCACGGGACCGGTGGGCATCTGCGTCTGCGCCTGGCTGATCAAGGCCTGTGCGCCCACGGGGCTTGCGTGCCCATAGCAGCCCGGCCAGTCCGGACAGCCCAGGCCCGAATCGGTCAGTCGGGTGAAGGCCCCAAACAGCACCAGATCAAAGGTCAGGAACAAGGTCAGGAGGGTCAGTTGCCGCAGACGTCGGTGGGTCGATGTCTGGCGATGGCGCAGCCAGACCCAGCACAGGGGCCCCAGCGCCAGCAGAAGGCCGGTGAGCATGATGTGCAGGACAGGGCTCCAGTCGACCAGGCGGGTGGCATCCATGGCTCAGCGTCCCGCCTTGTCCCAACCCGAGGCCGCGCGCAGCAGTCGCTCCAGGTCCTTTTTGACCAGCACCGCCTGCTTGGCATCGATGTCAGGGCCGAAGCGCATCATCCACTCGCCTTGCGGGTCCACCAAAAACCAGTGGTCGCTCAGGCTCTGACCTGACTGGGGAGATAACCATTGCGAGAGCACCTCGCGCGGCACGCGCAACACCACAGCCTCGGTCAGTCCGGGCTGGAGGGTGGCGGGCACCGGGGCATCATCGTCAATCAACCAGACCCAATCGGTGCGGTCACGTTCCTTGCCCAGTCCGGTGAGGATTTGCCGCTGCAAATACAGGTGCTGCTGACAACGTTCATCGCAAGCGCCAGACGACACGCTGATGAGCAGCCATTGGCCCTGGAGTGACGTGAGCTGCCGGGCTTCCCCCTGCAAGGTGCGCGTGGGCACATCGGGCAAGGACCGGGTGGGCTGGATCAGCTCGCCATGGTTGCGGCGCGCCTCGGGACGGATCACGTAATAGGTGAAGTAGGACGCGATGACCGGTGCAGCACACACCAGCAACACCAACAGCATGCGCCAGCGACCCTGCGACGTGCGTTGCTCACTGGCCTGCCCCACGGCCTGTGGATCAGGCAGGTCATAGACCGTCAGCCCCAGGGGATGGTCGGCGGAAGAATCAGGAAGGTCTTGAGGCATGTCGGGCAGGCTGTAGGAATTGGAACCACAAGGTCAGCACAAAGAGGAGCGCACACAGGGCAAACCACTGAAAGGCATAGCCCAGATTTTTATCAGCCGTTGAGCCCACAGCGGGCCAATCGCGGCGCAGGCCTTCATCATCGTCATCGGTCTGGATCACGTAGGCCAGGACGGGAATGCCGCTGTCCTGCCTGAATTGTTCCAGGGTGAGATTTTGCCGAATCCTGGATGACCCCGATGCCGACCCCAGGGTTGTCGCGCTCTCCGTTGACTCCTCCCCCAGTGACAGCAAGCGACCGGGTCCGGTGGCCAGCACCCCGTCCACCTCGACCACTTCCAGCGTGGTTTGCACAGTCGGCAACACGCTGCGGTCTTGCGAAATACGCGGGGCCCAACCCCGTTGCACCAGTACCGCCGTGTCGGCATCGAGTTGCAAGGGGGTGAGCACCCAGTAACCGGCTTGCCCACGGTGGCTGCGGTTCTCCAGCCAGACGGTGTATTGCGGCCGCCAAAAGCCCTGCAGGCTCACGCGGCGGTGCATCAGTGCATCGGCCAGCGGGTAGTGCAGGTCTTGCAAGTCGTCGTGGCCCAACTCGGGTTGGTCAGCCCGGGCATCCAGCACGGCTTGCTGCGCCAGCTTTTCGTCGGCACGCGACAACTGCCAGCGCCCCAGGGACGCCGTGACGCCCATCGCCACCAGCGCGCTGAAGGTCACCACCCACCAACGCAGGCTGCGCCCCGCACGCGGGGTCGACGATGGTGGGGCATTGTGGGGGGCACTCACGCGATAATCCTGTCCATGAAATGGCTTGTTGCACTGGCCTTCGTGGCCATCCTGGGTAGTCTGGCGTCGGCGCTCATCTTCATGATGCGCGATGGACGCAACGGCGCTGCCAAAACCAACCGCATGGCCCGCGCACTGGGCTTTCGGGTGGGGTTCTCCATTCTGCTCTTCTTGTGCATTCTGCTGGCCTGGAAATTGGGCTACATCCAGCCCACCGGGATTCCTGTCGGTCAATAGCAGGGCCCTGCTCGAGACACGACCGGACAAGGCGCTGACGCGGTCCGGGCTCTCGCTCACGGCTCTCACGCCATGACCGCCTAAACGACACAGGCCGCATGAGCGGCCTGTGAGCAGTGGGGTCAGCCGCCCCGCTTACATCCAGTACACCAGGATGTACAGACCCAGCCACACCACGTCCACAAAGTGCCAGTACCAGGCGGCGCCTTCGAAACCGAAGTGCTTGTCAGCCGTGAAGTGGCCTTTTTGCAAACGCAGGGTGATGACCAGCAGCATCAGCATGCCCAGGAACACGTGGAATCCGTGGAAGCCCGTCAGCATGAAGAAGGTGGAACCATACACGCCCGAGGTGAGCTTGAGGTTCATGTCCGAGTAGGCGTGCGCATATTCGTAACCCTGCACAAACAGGAACACAATGCCCAGCAGCACAGTCAGCCACATGAACTGGATGGTCTTGGCGCGGTGACCTTCACGCAGGGCGTGGTGGGCCACGGTGAGGGTGACACCCGAGGACAACAGCAACGCCGTGTTGATGGTGGGCAGCCAGAACGGCGTCATGGTCTGGAACGGCTCAACGATGCCGCCCGGCGACGCGGTGGCGCCGGCGGCCAGGGTAGGCCACACGGCCTTGAAGTCGGGCCACAGCAGCGCGTTGTTCAGGTTGCCCAACTCCGGCACCGAGTGGGCGCGGGTCCACCACAGGGCGGAAAAGAAGGCACCGAAGAACATCACTTCAGAGAAGATGAACCAGCTCATGCTCCAGCGGTAGGAGAGATCAATCTTGTGACCGTACTGGCCGCCTTCGCTTTCGGCGATGGCGTCACCAAACCACTGGTACAGCACGAACAGCCAGAAGGCCAGACCACCAAACAGGGAGTACTTCCCCCAGTCGGCTCCGTTGACCCACTGGCCAGCGCCCAGGATCACGAAGAACAGGCCCAGGGCCGCCAGGGCCGGGTGCCGCGATTCGTGCGGGACATAGTAGTACGGCGTGCCGCCGTGCGAGGTGCTGCTCATTTCCACTCCTTCATGATTTCGCGACAACCAGGTTGACGATGAGCATCAACCCGATGACAAACAACAGACCCGCCACCAAACCCACACCCAGAATATGCAGGGGCGTGATCTTTGCGATGTCTTCCTGGAACTCGCTGCTTTTGCGAATACCCAGAAAAGACCAGCCCACGGCAACAACGGTGCGCCACAGCGACCCCTTGCGGACGGGTTGTGGTTCGGTCATACGCCCACCTGTGAACGAGCGGGCGCACTTTGCGCGGTCGGGGCAGCAGGGGTTTTGCTGCCCACTTCAAAAAACGTGTACGACAAGGTGATGGTGGTGACGTCCTTGGACAACTTGGGGTCCACCACGAACACCACCGGCCACTGCTTCTTCTCGCCGGGGGCGAGGGTGTACTGGTTGAAGCAGAAGCACTCGATCTTGTTGAAATGCGCGCCCGCCTGACGCGGGGCGTAACTGGGAATGGCCTGAGCCGACATGACGCGGTCCTGCACATTCTCGAACTCGTACATCACTGTGACCATTTCACCCGGGTGGACGTCCACCGAGCGCTGCGCCGGACGGAACTGCCAGGGCCCGCGGGCATTGGCGTCAAACTCGACGGTGATGGTGCGGGTGGTGTCCACCTGGGTGTTGGCCGGTGCCGCCAGGCGGGCATTGCCCGTGCCGGTGACCGAACGCTCGCCCAGGGCCAGGATGTTGATGCCGGTGAACTCGCAAATGGCCCGGTACAGGGGCACCAGCGCGTAACCGAAAGCGAACATGCCTGCGGCCACGACCACGAGCTTGCGCAGCATCAGCAGATTGTTGCGGTTCAGCGCCATGGCAGCGGGCTCAGCGGTTCAACAGCACGATCTTGGCCAGGAACCCGACGAAGAACACGAGCGCCACCGAGGCCAGGATCAGGCCCAGCCGCAGGTTGCTCTTTTTCTGTTCGGGTGTCATGCCAGTCAGACAGTGATCAGGCGACGATGCGGGTGGCGTCGGCGTTCAGCTTGGGCGGGTTCTCGAAGGTGTGGAACGGCGCCGGCGAGGGCACTTCCCACTCGAGGCCTTCTGCTGCCTCCCAGGGACGCTGAGGTGCCTTCTCGCCCTTGCCCTGCATGGCAGGCAGCACGACGAACAGGAAGAAGTACACCTGTGCAAAACCGAAGGTGAACGCACCGATGGACGCGATCTGGTTGAAGTCGGTGAACTGCATCGGGTAGTCGGCGTAGCGACGGGGCATGCCGGCCAGACCCAGGAAGTGCATCGGGAAGAAGGTGACGTTGAAAGAGATCAGCGTCCACCAGAAGTGCACTTTACCGCGGGTTTCGTTGACCATCACACCGGTCCACTTGGGCGCCCAGTAGTAGAAGCCGGCGAACATGGCAAACAGCGAACCCGCCACCAGCACGTAGTGGAAGTGGGCGACGATGTAGTAGGTGTCCTGGATCTGCGTGTCGATCGGGGCCATGGAGCAAATGAGGCCGGTGAAGCCACCCATGGTGAACACAAAGATGAAGCCCACGGCAAACAGCATCGGGGTTTCAAAGGTCATGGAGCCGCGCCACATGGTGGCGATCCAGTTGAACACCTTCACGCCGGTGGGCACGGAGATGAGCATGGTGGCGTACATGAAGAACAACTGACCCGTCACCGGCATGCCAGTGGAGTACATGTGGTGGGCCCACACGATGAAGGACAGGATGGCGATGGAGGCCGTGGCGTAGACCATGGAGGCGTAGCCGAACAGCTTCTTGCGGGCGAACGCCGGGACGATGTGGCTCACGATGCCGAAGGCCGGCAGAATCATGATGTACACCTCGGGGTGGCCGAAGAACCAGAAGATGTGCTGGTACATGACCGGGTCGCCACCGCCAGCGGGGTTGAAGAAGGTGGTGCCGAAGTGACGATCGGTGAGCGTCATGGTGATGGCGCCAGCCAGCACGGGCATGACGGCGATCAGCAGGTAAGCGGTGATCAGCCAGGTCCACACGAACATGGGCATCTTCATCAGCGTCATGCCGGGGGCGCGCATGTTGAGGATGGTCACAATGATGTTGATCGAACCCATGATGGACGAAGCACCCAGGATGTGCATGGCAAAAATGCCGGCGTCCATGGAGGGGCCCATCTGCAGGGTGAGGGGCGCATACAGCGTCCAGCCGGCCGCAGGAGCACCTCCGGGCATGAAGAACGAACCGGCCAGCATGGCAGCTGCCGGGATCATCAGCCAGAAGCTGAAGTTGTTCATGCGGGCGAAGGCCATGTCGGAAGCACCGATTTGCAGCGGGATCATCCAGTTGGCGAAGCCCACGAAGGCCGGCATGATCGCACCAAACACCATGATCAGGCCGTGCATGGTGGTGAGCTGGTTGAACAGCTCGGGGTTGACGATTTGCAGGCCCGGCTGGAACAGCTCGGCGCGAATCATCAGGGCCAGCACACCGCCCACCATCAGCATGGCAAAGGCAAACAGCAGGTACAAGGTACCGATGTCTTTGTGGTTGGTGGCAAACACCCAGCGACGCCACCCGTGGGGTGCACCGTGGTGATCATCGTGTCCGTGGTCAGCGACGTGACCGTGGGGATCGAGAACTGCGCTCATGGTGGATTCCTTCGAATGGGTTCAGTTACTTGCGGGCGGCCTTGACGTCAGCCGGCTGAACCAGCTGCCCCGTCTTGTTGGACCAGTTGTTCTTGGTGAAGCTGATGACGGCGGCCAGATCGGTGTCGCTGAGCTGTTTCCAGGCCGGCATCGCACCGTTGGCCTGGCCGTTGAGCAGCACGTTGATCTGCTTGCTCTTGTCGGCGTCGAGCACCACGGCTGCACCATCCAGGGGCTTGATCGGACCAGCGCCCTTGCCATTGGGCTGGTGGCAGGCGGCACAGTTGGCGGCATACACTTTCTCGCCGCGCTTGGCGATCTCGTCCAGGGTCCAGACCTTGGAGGGATCATCCTGCTTGGCGGCCAGTTTCTTCTGTTCGCCAGCCACCCAGGCGGAGTAGTCTTCGGCGCTCAGCACCTTGACGTGAATGGGCATGTAGGCGTGCTCTTTGCCGCACAGTTCCTGACACTGACCGTAGAAGTCGCCCGTGCGCTCAGCACGGAACCAGGTGTCACGCACAAATCCGGGCAGGGCATCCTGCTTGATGCCCAGTTGGGGCACGGCAAAGGCGTGGATCACGTCGTTGGCCGTGGTGATGATGCGGACCTTCTTGTTGACCGGCACCACCAGCGGGTTGTCCACCTTCAACAGGTAGTTGTCGATGGAGACACCCTTGGCGCCGCTGTTGGAGATTTCACGCTGCTCGTTGTCCAGCGTGGAGATGAAGCCCAGGCCTTCGCCTTCGCCCTTGATGTAGTCGTAACCCCACTTCCACTGGTATCCCGTGGCCTTGATGGTGAGGTCGGCATTGGAGGTGTCCTTCTGGGCCACCACCGTCTTGGTGGCGGGCAGCGCCATCAGGATCACGATGATGAAGGGCACCACGGTCCAGGCGATTTCGACCTTGACCGACTCGTGGAAGGTGGCGGGCTTGTAGCCCAGCGACTTGCGGTGCTTGAGGATGGAATAGAACATCACCCCGAAAACGGCCAAGAAAATCACCGTGCAGATGATCAGCATGAACCAGTGCAGCCAGGCCTGCTCTTCGGCGATCTTGGTGGCGCCTGCCGGCAAATTGAGCTGTCGCACGCCCGGTCCACCGGGCAAATCGTTCACGGCCCAAGCGGCCGTAGACAGCCAGGTTCCGAGCATGAGCAGGCTTGACGCCAACGTTCTGTTCAACTTGTTCATCATCTTCTCTTGAGTGACCTCGTGGGGTGATCCCGACCCGACCCGTTGGCCAGGCAGAACACGCGATAACCAGCCCAGGGCATCCCCGAGCGAAACAGCGCCGCGCATTGTAGCAAGCCTTCTGGTTAACCCTGCTGACGGCAAGCTTGCGTCCCCCCTGGCACACCCGGGTCAGTCACGCGCGGGACGACGGCCCAGCATGGCCTTCAGGTCCTGCAAGGGCACTTCGGTCTGCGACGCCACCCGCGCCCGCGGGGTGGGTTTGAGCGCATGGCCGTAAATCACCTCGAAGGTCAATTGCAAACGCCCCTCCTGCGCGATCCGAAGCGGCGAGTCCGGCGCGGCCAGGTCGTGCCCCAGACGCTGCGCCCAGCCGCGGCTGCGACAGGCCGGATGACGCGAGGGACTCAGGTTGCGCCCCAGATCGCGCAGATCGGCCAGCAGGGCCTGGGCGTCGGGGTAGGTGAGGGTGATGCGTTCCATGTCCATGACCGGTTCGGCAAAACCGGCCAGCACCAGCAGATCGCCCCAGTCATGCATGTCGGTGAAGTTGTGCGACGGGGACGGCCAGCCCCTGTGGGCATACCAGGCACGCAACTCGCGCAAGGAATCGGGCCCCAGGCAGGAAAACATCACAAAGCCGTCCACCGCCAGCGCGTCATGCCACTGCCGCAGCAGCGACTCGGGATTCGGGTGCGCGTGCAGCAACATGTTGGACCACAGCATCCGGGCCTGCCCGGGCGGCGCCTGTGTCACGACCTGGGGGGCGGTTTTCCAGAACTGCCAGCGCGGTGGGGCCAGCGAGGCCAGGGTTGCTTGCTGTCGAGTCTCGGCGGGTTCGACTCGCAGCACCCGGGCCTGCGGGTAGCGCTGCGACAACAGGGTGTGGGCCTCCCACCCTCCCAGAGACGGCGACCAGTCGATCCAGTCGGTCGGGGCCTGGCGCATCCACTGCAAACGCGATTCCATGCGCCGGGCCACCTCGCCGTGCAGCCAGGCCTGGGCACCCCCTGCCCCCGGCACACGGCCCTCCAGCCAGCGAGTGGCGGCGGCGGCATCGATGGGGGGACGTGAGGAGGTTACATCGGGCGGGGATGACATGGCTGCGCCAGTATATTGGTCCAGTGAAACCTGGCCTGCACGCTCTCGCCTCATGCCTGCGCCGCGCCACCTCAGCAGGGGCGTCTTGGCGCTGGCCCAGCCGCTGCTGGGTGTGCGGGGCGTGGCCTGGCCCCGCGCTGTGCGAAGCCTGTGTGACAGCGTTTGCCCAGCCCCGGTCGCGTTGCCTGCGCTGTGCCCTGCCTCTATCCCTTCCCCTTCCCCTGGCCCCACCCCTGCCCTCACCCCAGCACCTGACCCAGCATGAGACACCCTCACAACCCAACGCACCGGCGCCTTATGGGTCGAGGCTTTGCCGGTCCTGCCGCGTCACGCCGTCACCCCTTCTGTCCGCCTTGTCCAGTTGCCATGCGGCTGTGGACTACGACTACCCCTGGAACCGCTGCATCGCACGATTCAAATATGACCGTCAAACCGGGCTGGCGCGAACGCTGGGCACCTTGATGTGGCACGCACCGGGCATTGCCCCGGCGCTGGAGCAGGCGGACCTGGTGGTGCCCATGCCGCTCTCGAGCCAGCGTCTGAACACACGCGGCTTCAACCAGGCCCACGAACTGGCCCGCGAACTCGAGCGACAGTGCGCCCTGAACCACACAGGCTCGAGCACCCACCGGCGCTACCAACCCCACCTGCTGCACCGTCTGCGCGACACCCAGGCCCAATCCAGCCTTGATGCGACCACTCGCCGCGCCAACCTGGCCCATGCCTGTCACGTGCTGCCCGTTGATCATCGATGGGTGCAGGGCCGTCAGGTGGCGGTGATCGATGACATCTTGACCACGGGTGCCTCGTTGAATGAGGCGGCCCGTGCCCTGCTGCAAGCCGGTGCCCAGAGCGTGGTGGGCGTGGTGCTGGCCCGCACGCCTGAGGTAAGCTAGCCCGCATGTTTCACATCGTTCTGGTCCATCCCGAGATTCCGCCCAACACGGGCAATGTCATCCGGCTGGCTGCCAACACAGGCTGCACCCTGCACCTCATCGAACCCCTGGGCTTTTCCATGGAAGACCGACAGATGCGGCGTGCCGGGCTGGACTACCACGAGTACGCCGAGGTGCGACGCCACCCGAGCTGGGCGGCCTTTGTGGAGCAAGAAAGCCCCGACCCCGCACGCTGCTTTGCGCTCACCACACGCGGGCAGCGCCCGGTGCATGAGGTGGCGTTTCAGCCTGGCGACTGGCTGGTGTTTGGCAGCGAAACCCAGGGCCTGCCTGCCGCGTTGCGCGAGCAGTTTGCCCCGGCGCAACAACTGCGTCTACCCATGCGGGCCGGGCAGCGCAGCCTGAATTTGTCGAACGCCGTGGCGGTTGTTGCGTTCGAGGCCTGGCGGCAACAGGGCTTTACCGGCGCGGGCACCTGAGTGTCAGCACCTGGCCTGACACTCAGGCAAAGCGGCGGGCAATCGACTCAGCCACGCACACCGGCTTGTCGCTGCCTTCACGCTCCACCTGCACCTGCCAGGTTTGCTGGAACCCTTGAGGCTCGACCGGGTCGCACGCCAGCAGGGTGATGCGGGCCCGCAAGCGACTGTTCACCGGCACGGGCGCCATGAAGCGCACTTTGTTGAGTCCGTAATTGATGCTCATGCGCACGTTGTCGATGCGCATGGCCGACTCGAAAAACGTGGGCACCAGGGACAAGGTGAGGTAACCGTGGGCAATGGTCGTGCCAAACGGGCCCTCGGCTGCACGCTGGGGGTCCACATGGATCCACTGGTGGTCGCCCGTGGCCCGGGCAAACAGATCGATCTGTTCCTGGGTGATGGTGGTCCACTCGCTGACCGCCACTTCTTGCCCCACACACGAGGCCACGTCCTGCAAAGATGCGAACACTTTCATGTCATGTCACTCCGGTTTCAGGCACGGCACACCGCGCTTCACAGCACGGTACAGGCTTGCTCAAAGCTCAGCCGCGGGTTGCGCGGGAACAGCTTACTGTGGTCTCCATAGCCCAGGTTGAGCACGAAGTTCACCGAACAGCGACCGTCGGGGAAGAACTCGGCATTGACCTGGGCGGCATCGAAACCGCTCATGGGTCCGCAGTCGAGGCCGAGCGCGCGCGCGGCCATCATGAAATACGCGCCACTCAAGGTGCTGTTGCGCGTGGCCGTGGCAGACGCCAATGCTGCGTTGCCTTCAAACAAGGCCTGGGCACCGGGGAAATTGGGGAACAGCAGCGGCATGTGTTCGAAGAACTGGTGGTCAGTGGCCACGATGACCACCACCGGCGCCGATCGGGTCTTGTCGACGTTGCCAGGGCTCATGGCGGCCACGAGACGTTCCTTGGCCTCCTGGGTGTGCAGGACCACGTAGCGGGCCGGCTGGGCGTTCATCGAGGTCGCGCCCATCTTGGCGATGTCATACACCTGCTGCACCAGCGACAGGGGCACCGGTTGGTCGGTGAAGCCGTTGGCGGTGCGCGCGTTCAGAAACAGTTGCTCGAGAGCAGCTTGGGCGATGGTCATGAAAGATCCTTGAAAAATAAACGTCTTACTCGGGTTGCAATCCTGCTGCGCGCATCAGCGGCACCCAGCGCTCCAGGTCGCGACGCAACAAGGCCCGGGCGTCTTCGCCCATGACGGCCATGGGCCGACCGCCGGCTTTCTCGAAACGCTCCATCACGTCCGGCGACTGGGCCACGCGAGCAAACTCGGCACGCCAGCGCGCCAACTCGGGTGCCGGTGTGCGCGCCGGCGCAAAGAAACCGAACCACGACTCCAACTCCAGCGCCGCAGCACCGGTTTCGCGCAAGGTCGGCACCGTCGGGTGCATCGGCAAACGGGTTGAGCCCGACACGGCCAGCGCCCGGAGACTGCCCGACTCCACATGCACGCGAGCCGTGGAGGACAAATCGAAGAACACATCCACCCGGCCCCCCAGCACATCGGCATACGCGGGCTGTGCACCACGGTACGGCACATGGGTGATCTGCACACCAGCCAGATGCCACAAGGCCGCGGCCAGCACATGCTGACCCGAACCATTGCCGGCAGACGCGTAGCTCAGTCGGCCCGGATGCGCCTTGGCGTAGGCCACCAGTTCACCCAACGTGGCAAACGGCAAGTCCTTGCGTGCCAGCAAGGTGTAGCTGTAGGACACCGCCAGGCCAATGGGGTCAAAGTCCTTGAGCGGGTCATAGCTCAGGTTTTTGAACAGTCCCACGTTGAGCACCAGGTTGGACACCGAACCCGTGAGCACCGTGTAACCATCCGCCGGGGCTTTGGCCGCAATGTCGGTGCCCACCAGGGTTCCGGAGCCCGTGCGGTTTTCCACCACCACGCCGCTCTTGAAACTCTGACCCAGCTTGTCGGCCAGCGTGCGGGCCACAAAGTCAAAACCGCCGCCGGGCGGTTGCGGCGCGATCACGCGAATGGGGCGATTGGGAAACGCATCCTGTGCCCAGACGGGCGCGGCCACCAGGGCACCGGCCAGCGAGCCCGTCATGCCCCCCGCCAGCGAGCCGGCGAACCCGCCCAGCACCTGACGGCGATGAACTCGACCGGAGGCATCCACCTGGGCGGAAGTCGTCAATGTCTTCATGGCTCAGCGCTCCAGCGGTTTGCCGGCCAACCAGTTGGCACCCCGGCGGTACAAGTCCTGCACAACCTCGCCCTTAAGCATGGGCATGTCCATCTTGACCTGGTAGCCAATGCGCGTCTGGATGTAGGCCAGGTGGCGATACCCTTCGGGAAAACCGGCCAGGGCTGCCGCATCCAGGTGCAAACGGGCTGCGGGATCCACCGGGTCGATGCGATCCTTTTCGTAGATGGGCTGACGGTGCACCAGGCCCCAGCGGCCCTTGCGCTCCTCGAAGAAATCGTAAAAGCGGCCCGTGCACACCACGTCGCACAGCACGTCCTCGACCATGCCGCGCTGGGAAATCGTCATCTTGGTTTGCGCGATAGCCCGCGTGCCCTGCACATCGATGGAGGATCCCCCCAGAAAGTGCAGGATGCTCACGCCCTTGTTCCAGCCTTCGATGGTGACGCGGATGAACTCTTCAAATGGCCCCTGGAACCAGGTGGCCATCATCACACCGTCGTCGTGCCACACGGTCTTGAAGCGCTCCCAGTCGCCGGCGTCTCGCCAGACGGCCCAGTTGTCCACCAGTTGTCGAATGCGCAGTTGTTGTTCGAGTTGAGAGTCCATGATGTCCAATCGGTGACGCGGCCAGCCGCGAGTTGTCAGAATTTGATCGACCATACCGCAAAAAATTGCCCAGACGTGGCACCATGGCGGCAATGCCGGTTGCGGTGTCAACCGGGTCGAGTCCTGGCGGCATTGTCGTCAACCTGAACAACCTTCGCTCTTTCTCGTTTATTTCGCTCGTTTTTTCTCTTGTTGTTTCGACATGATCGATATCCCCGTCCTCATCGTGGGTGGTGGCCCCAGCGGCCTCATGCTGGCCAACGAACTGGGTGCCCGCCAGACCCCCTGCCTGCTGGTGGATGCCAAACCGTCCACCGCCTTCAACCCCCAGGCCAATGCCACCCAGGCGCGCACGATGGAGCATTACCGTCGCCACGGCTTCGCCCAAGAGATCCGCGCGCTGGGCCTGCCCTCGGACCACCCCACCGACATCGCGTACTTCACCCGTCTGAGCCAGTACGAGCTGGCGCGCCTGTCGCTGCCCACCGCAGCCCAGGCCGTGAGCAACATCCGCAACATGAGCGGCTCCTGGAGCGCCGCCGAGTTGCCCCACCGCATCTCCCAAAAATATGTCGAGCCGGTGATGCGCCGCCACGCAGCCCAGTGGCCAGGGGTGGACATCCGATTTGGCTGGACACTGAAACGCTTTGAAGACCAGGGCACCCACGTGGAGGCCTGGATACATCCCACCGACGGTTCGCAACCCGAGGTGCAGGTGCGGGCGCGTCACCTGGTGGGCGCCGATGGTCCGCGCAGTGCCGTGCGCCACCAGTTGGGCATTGGCTACGAGGGTGCCACGGGCATGAAGCGAGGCTACATGGGCGGGCAGATGTTTGCCGTGTACTTCCGCTCACCCGAGGTGTATGCGCGCATCCCGCACAGCCGAGCCTGGATGTACGTGGCGGTCAATGCCGAGCGGCGCGCCTTGCTGGCCTCGGTGGACGGGGTGAGCGAGTTCGCTTTTCATGCGGCCATCCATGAGGGAGAGCCCGCCGATGACTGGACCGCCGAGGATGCACGTCGCATCGTGCACCAGGTGATGGGCTGCGAGATCGCGATGGAGGTGCTGTCGGTTCAAACCTGGACGGCGGGTCATGCCCTGGTGGCACAGGCCCTGGCTCGCGGTCGGGTGTCCCTGATCGGCGACGCCGCGCACCTGTTCACCCCCACTGGCGGTCTGGGCTACAACACCGGCGTGGAAGATGCGGTCAATCTCGGGTGGAAGCTGGCGGCGGTGCATCACGGCCAGGCGCCCGAGGCGCTGCTTGGCACCTACGCGACCGAGCGAAAACCCATCGCCCAACGCAACACGGGCTACTCGCGGCAATTTGCCGATTCGGTGGGCCTGTACCCGGCCACCGAGGTGCTGGAAGAAGACGGCCCGGCTGGTGAGGCTGAGCGCGCCAAGGCCAGCGCGCATCTCAACGCGCATGTCCGGTTGGAGTTCAACATTCCCGGTGTGACCTTTGGCGGCCGCTACGATGGCTCACCCCTGGTGGTGAGCGATGGCACCCCGCCACCGCCGGATCATCCGAATGTGTATCAACCCACCGCCACGCCCGGGGGGCGTCCGCCGCATGCCTGGCTGGCGGATGGGGCGTCGCTGTTTGATCGGCTCGGGATGGGCTGGAGCTTGCTGGTGCTGTCACCGCCCCAGGGCCCCACCGAGCCGGTAGACCGCAGTGTGATGGCACTGCAGGCAGCGGCCATGGCGCGAGGGGTGGAGCTGAAGGTGGTGCGGTTCGACGAGCCGGGTTTGCTGGCGCTGTATGAGGCGCCGCTGACGCTGATCCGACCCGACCACATCGTGGCCTGGCGGGGACAGCAAGTGCACAACGCCACCCACGTGATCGATCAGGTCCTGGGTTGGCAGCTGTGAGCGATCAGGTCTCGGTCTGGCGGCACTGATGCCGCGCTCGACAAGACGAAACCCCGCCGCTCACACACTCAAAAATTGCCGACGCAAGGCATCATCCGACGCCAGCGTCTGCATGGGCCCGGTGTAGCGGACCTGTCCCTTTTCCAGCACCACGGCCCGGTCCGCCACCCACGAGGCAAAGGCCAGGTTTTGCTCAGACAGCAGCAGGCTCACGCCGGCGGCCTTGAGCGCCACAATCATCTCGGCCATTTGCTCGACGATGACCGGGGCCACCCCTTCGGAGGGCTCATCGAGCAACAACACCAGCGGGTTGCCCATGAGGCTCCTGGCGACCGTGAGCATCTGCTGTTCGCCACCGCTCATGCGCCCACCCGGGCGATGCAGCAACTCGGCCAGCCTCGGGAAAAGTTCGAACACGCGCTCGAGCGTCCAGTGCGGCGCGCGAGCTCCATCCGGGAACTGTCTGGCCGGCAGTTGCCCCACGCACAAGTTGTCTTGCACGGTGAGGTCGGTGAAGATGCGACGGTCTTCGGGCACGTAACCCAGACCCGCCTGCGCCGCCTCATGTGGGGCCAGGCGCATCAGGTCATGGTCGAGAAAGGTGGCCTGTCCTGAGCGCTCGGGTACCAGTCCCATCAAGGCCTTGAGCAGGGTGGACTTGCCAGCGCCGTTGCGCCCCATCAACGCCACCACTTCGCCGCGGTTCACCTGCAGATGCACATCGAACAGCACCCGTGCCGCGCCATAGCCGGCAGTCAAACCCTGGACAGCGAGCAAGGGTTCGAGGCGGGCATCCGGCGTTCGAGCAGACATCGCTGCCCCGGAACCAGCAGCACGGGTCAGCGCGGGGGAGGGAGATGCAGCCCTCTGCCTCGACGACATTGGCATCGGCGCACCCGTTGGCGTGGTGTGCGTCAGTCGCCCTTGACCCAGGTACACCGCCTGCACCTGTTCATCCGCACGCACCTGCGCGGGAGTGCCCAAGGCAATGGGCCGGCCACGGGCCAGCACCAGCACGCGGTCCGCATGCTCGAACACCACGTCCATGCTGTGCTCCGTGAACAGCACCGCGAGTTGACGCTGCTGCACCAGGGACTGGGTCAGCGCCATGAGTTCGTGTCGCTCGGCCGTGGCCATGCCCGCCGTGGGCTCGTCCATCAACAGCAAACGGGGTTGGCTGGCCAGGGCGATGGCCAACTCGAGTCGTTTCACATCGCCGTAGGCCAATTCATGCGCAGCGCGCTCGGCTTGTGGTTGCAGGCCCACCTGCGCAAGCAATTCGAGTGCGTCTGCTCGGCGGTAGCGGGTAGCACGCCGCCAGGGCGAGAACACCCGCCCATCGACCGACAGCAACGCCATCTGCACGTTTTCGATCACGGTGAACGAGGCAAAGGTTTCAGCTATCTGAAAGGTGCGGCCGATGCCGCGTTGCCAGATTTGACGTGGCGAACAGCCCAGCAAGGACTGCCCTTCAAACAGCACGCTGCCCGCATCGGGGTCGAGTTGCCCGTGAATCAGGTTGAAGGTGGTCGACTTGCCCGCTCCGTTCGGGCCAATCATGGCCAACAACTCGCCAGGGGCGAGTTCGAACGACACATCGTCCACGGCACGCACATCGCCAAAGGACTTGCGCAGACCCTGAACCTGCAAGGACGGGCTCATCCACGCCCCCCGCGCGACAAGTGCCGCCCCGCAAACCAGGCACGAACCTGCTGCTGCAGACCCGCCAGGCCTTGTGGCGCCAGCAACACCAGCACCAGCATCACCCCACCCAACCAGGCGCGCCAGAATTCGGTGCTGCGCGCCAGCGTGTCCTGCAAGGTGGTGAACACCGCAGCCCCCAGCAAGGGGCCGAGCGTGGACTGCACGCCGCCCAGCAGCACCATCACCAGCGCATCGACCGAACGCGACACACCCAGCACGTCGGGTGCAATGCTGCCCTTGGAAAACGCATACAGCGAACCCGCCAAACCGGCCCACAGCGCGGCCACCACCAAGCCCGTCCACTGCAAGCGTTCAACCGGCAAGCCGATGGCACGCGCGCGCAACACGGAGTCCCGAGCCGCGCGCAGGCCATAGCCCAGCGGGGCATGCAACAGGCGTTGCATCGCGAGCACGCCCGTGGTCACCAGCGCCAGCGTCAGGCCGAAATACAGGGATCGATCCGACCACCAGGGGCTGGGCCACACGCCCGTCAAACCGTTGCTGCCGCCCGTGACGGCGTCCCACTGAAAACCGATGGCCCACAGAATCTGGCCAAAGGCCAGGGTGAGCATCGCCAGGTACACCCCGCTCATGCGCACCAGAAACCAGGCCAGACCCATGGCCACCACGGCGGTGACCAGCGGGGCTGCCAGCAACATGGCCTCCATCGGCAAGCCAGCACGCAACACCCCGAGCGCTGCCACGTAGGCCCCCACCCCAAAGTACGCGGCATGGCCAAATGAATGCAGGCCTGCAGGTCCCAGAATGAAGTGCAGGCTGCAAGCGAACAGCATGGCCACCAGCACATCAATGCCCAGCACTAGCGCATACGGAAAAACCGTGGACCACAGGGGCAAGCTCGCCAGGATCAGCGCCACCCACACGACGCGACGCGTGGTGGCTGCGGCTGCCCGCAGGGGAGCTTGGGGGGAGGTCTGGCTGCGTTGCTGCTGGGGCGGCTGGCCCATCAACCCCCAGGGTCGCAAGACCAGCACCACCGCCATCACCACGAACTCCGCCACCAGGGTGAGCTTGGAAAACGACACGCTCACTCCGCCCCACTCCACGGTGCCGATGGCAATGCACACCGCCTTGATTTCGGCAATCAGCAAAGCCGCCACGTAGGCGCCGGGAATCGAACCCATGCCGCCCACCACCACCACCACGAAGGCATCGCCCATGGTTTGCAAATCCAGCCCCAGGCTGGCGGGTTCACGCGGCAACTGCAAAGCGCCGCCCAAACCGGCGAGGGCGCAACCCAGCGCAAACACGCTGGTGAACACCCGGCGGGGAGGCACCCCCAAAGCACTCACCATCTCGCGGTCTTGTGTGGCGGCCCGTACCAGCAGGCCCCAGCGGGTGCGGTGCAGCAACCACCACACGCCACCGAGCACCAACGGTCCCACCGCCATCAGCAGCACGTCGTAACTGGGAAAGCGGCGTCCGCCAATGTCCACGGCCCCGGCCAGACCAGGCACCCGCGGACCGAGCAAATCCTCCGGACCCCAGGCCCACAGCACACCGTCCTGAATCACCAGCACCAGGGCAAAGGTGGCCAGCAGTTGAAAGAGTTCGGGCGCGCGGTAGATGCGTCGCAGCAGCAGCACTTCCACCACGGCCCCCAGCGCCCCGGTGATGAGCGCCGCCAGCGGTACCGCCAGGGCATAGCCCCAGGCCTGGCCCAGCGGGCGGCTGATGAACTCCACCAGGGAGTACGCGAGGTAAATGCCGAGCAGGAAAAACGAGCCGTGCGCGAAGTTGACGATGCGCGTCACGCCAAAGATCAGTGACAGCCCGGCCGCCACCAGAAACAGCGAGGAGGCGCCCGCCCAGCCATTGAGCAGTTGGACGGTCCAGCCCCAGGCATCCATCCTTGATCAGTCCAGGGCGATGAACTCAGTCCGCGGCACGGAGCTTGCGGACTTCGTCGTTGCTGGGCTGAAAAGCAGCGCCATCCTGGTAACGCGCGTCGACCATCACCCCCTTGCCCTGCTCGTTGCGGGTGCGCCCCACAAAAGCCCCCATGGTGGACTGGTGGTCAATGGCACGAAAGCTCAACTTGCCATAAGGGCTGTCAAACGTCAGGCCGCGAAAGGCGGTGATGAGCTTCTCGGTGTCGGTGCTGCCCGCCTTGCGCAGGCCGGCGCCCAGGGCATGGATCATGGTGTAACCCACCACCGAGCCCAGGCGCGGGTAGTCCTTGTAGCGACCCTGGTAGGCGGCCAGAAAGGCCTTGTGTTCGGGCGTGTTGATGCTGTGCCACGGGTAGCCGGTGACGATCCAGCCGTTGGGGGTTTCGTCCTTGAGCGGATCGAGGTATTCGGGCTCGCCCGTCAGGAGGCTCACCACCTCACGTCCCTGGAAGAGGCCGCGCGTGTTGCCCTCGCGCACCAACTTGGCCAGGTCCGCCGCAAACAGCACGTTGAAGATGGCATCGGGTTTGGCGTCGGCCAGGGCTTGCACCACCGATCCGGCGTCCACCTTGCCCAAGGCCGGTGCTTGCTCGGCCACAAACTCGACGTCGGGTTGCGCCGCTTTCAGCAATTGCTTGAAGGTCGCCGCCGCCGATTGGCCGTACTCGTAATTGGGGTAGACGACGGCCCAGCGTTTTTTGCGCAGCTTGGCGGCCTCGGGCACCAGCATGGCCACTTGCATGTAGGTGGAGGCACGCAGACGGAAGGTGTAGCGGTTGCCGTTTTGCCAGACCACCTTGTCGGTCAGCGGTTCACCGGCCAGAAAGAACATCTTGCGCTGGCGAGCCAGATCGGCCACTGCCAGTCCCACATGCGAGAGGAAGGTGCCACTCAGCACATCCACCTGCTCCCGCGTGATCAGCTCTTCGGCAGCACGCACCGCGTCTCCGGGGGTGGCGTTGTCGTCACGAATGAACAGTTGCAGCTTGCGACCGTTCACACCGCCAGCGGCGTTGATTTCCTCCAGCGCGAGTTCCATGCCCTTTTTGTAGGGCTCCAGAAACGCCGGCTGGGCCTTGTAGCTGTTGATCTCGCCGATCTTGATCACGCCCTGCGCCCAGACCGGCGCCATCCACACCAGCACGCCCAGGCCCAAGGCCAGTTGGCGCACCAGACGGTTGACCTGCGTTGCGATGAATGAGGACATGCGTTCTTCCTGGCTTTCAAAGGGAGGTCAGTTTAACGGCTAGCCCTGCTGGCAGCGGTATACACATTGCCCTGCTCGCGGCCTGGACCACACGGCAGCGCAGTGGATGCACAGGACACGGCATCGACACCCTCGCACCTTATGCAAGGCCCTGTCATGCCTTATGACACCTGGTTAGAAGTCCTGTTGTACAGTCATGGATTCAGCCATAAAAACCACCATGAGCGCCTTGCACCAAGAACAAGTCCTGTCCGTTCACCACTGGACCGACCGGCTCTTCAGCTTCACCACCACCCGCGACATGGGCCTGCGTTTCTCCAACGGCCACTTCACCATGATCGGCCTGACAGTCAACCACAAGCCCTTGTTGCGCGCCTACAGCATCGTCAGCCCCAACTACGAGGAGCACCTCGAGTTCCTGAGCATCAAGGTGCCCGATGGTCCGCTGACCTCGCGCCTGCAGCACATCCAGGTGGGCGACAGCATCATCGTGGGCCGCAAGCCCACCGGCACCTTGCTGATCGACTACCTGCTGCCCGGCAAGAACCTCTACATGCTCTCCACCGGCACCGGCATGGCGCCTTTCTTGAGTGTGCTGCGCGACCCCGAGACCTACGAACGTTTCGAGAAGGTCATCCTGGTGCACGGTGTGCGTCAGGTCAACGAACTGGCCTACCACGACTACCTCACGCAAGAGTTGCCCCAGCACGAGTTGCTGGGCGAGATGGTGGCCTCGCAGTTTCTGTACTACCCCACCGTCACGCGTGAGCCTTATCGGCACATGGGGCGCATCCCCGACCTGATGGAAAGCGGCCAGCTGTTTGCCGACCTGGGTCTGCCCGCCATCAATCCCCAACAGGACCGTGTGATGATTTGCGGTAGCCCGCAAATGCTGAAAGACCTCAAGAGTCTGCTTGAGCAGCGCGGCTTTCAGGAAGGCAACACCACGCGTCCGGGTGACTTCGTGATCGAGCGGGCGTTTGCCGAGCAATAAGACCGCTCGCGCGTCCCCGGCTCAAGCTTGGCCGGAAAGACCGGCCGCGCGTTCCACCACCTTGATGATCGCCGCATAATCGAGTTCGCCGTCGCCCTGTGCGATGGCCGATTGCATCCACTGCTGGGTCAGGCTGGTCTGCGTCAGCGGCACGTGCAGATCCGCCCCGGCCTGCAGGATGAGACCGATGTCCTTGAGCATCTGATGCACCGTGAACGTCGGCGAAAAATCCCGCTCGCCCAGCGCACGGCCCAGCTGTTGCGATTTGGCTTTCATGATGGGCGACGCCACCGCGCTGGCCCCCACCACCTGCCACAGGCTTTGCCAGTCGAGTCCGCCCTGACGCCCCAAGGTCATGGCCTCGGCCAGCATGGCCGATGTCTGGGCAATCATCAAGTTGATGACCAGTTTCATCAGACGGGCCTGCTCGGCCTCACCCAGATAGAAATGGTGGGCCCCCCAACACCGCAAGGCGGGCAAGAGTTCGTCGTAATCGGCACGCGTGCCTGAGGCCAGCACGGTGAGTTGTGCCGACTCGGCCATGTGGTTGTTACCTGACACCGTGACGCGCAAATAGCGAATGCCTGACGCCTGGCAGCGAAGGGCCGCCTGCGCAGACGCCGCCATCGACACCGTGCTGGTGTCCACCCAGATCGTGCCCGGACGCGCGTGAGCGACCACCTGGTCGGCCACGACCAGCAAGGCCTGGTCATGCGGCAGCGAGGAAAAGACGCGGTCCACGCGCGCCAACTCGGCGGTGGCATCGTCGGTCACGGTCAGCTTGGCTTCACGGGCCAGTTGCAGACGCGCGGCCTCCAGATCGGTGACCCCCACCGCGTGGCCCGCTTGCTGCAGATGTCGGGCCATGGGCAAGCCCATCTTGCCCACGCCCATGAAAAGACTGCGCATGTTGGCTCCCGGTTCCGCTGGATCAGTTGGCCTTGAGTGAGGCCGCCTGCGCAATGCGTGCGGCCGACTCCATCTCGGAGCGAATGAACGCGTTGAAGCCCTCGGGGGTCATCGGCATTGGCTCCGCGCCGAGTTTGGTCAACCGCTCTTTCACCTCGGGGTTGTTGAGCGCCTTGATGGCCTCTTCATTCAGTCGCTTGATCACTGCGGGCGGTGTGGCGCCGGGGGCAATCATGCCCACCCAAAAGATGTAGTCGGAACCGGGCACACCGGCTTCGACGGTGGTGGGCACCTGCGGCAGGATGGGGCTGCGCTGGGGCGTGCTGACGGCCAAGGCCGTGAGTTTGCCTTCGCGCACCAACGGCAGCGCCCCCGAAACCGGCGAGAAGTACCAGTCGCTGCGTCCACCGATCACATCGGAAATCGCCTCCGGGGTGCCCTTGAACGGGACGTGCACCGCATCGAAACCCGCCTGCAGCTTGAACTTCTCGGCGTTGAGGTGCGTGGCACCGCCCACGCCTGCCGAGGCGTAGTTGAACTTGCCAGGGTTGGCCTTGGCTGCCGTCACCAGATCGTTCACGGTCTTCCAGCCCTTGGCGGGCGATACGACCAACACATTGGCCAGCGAGGCCAGCGGCGTCACCCCGGTGAGGTCTTTGAGTGTGTCGTACGACAGGTTGGGATAGATGGCGGGGTTGAGTGCATGGCCCGACGATGGGATGAGCAAGGTGTGGCCATCCGGTTCGGACCTGGCCACCAGGGCCGCGGCGATGGTCCCGCCCGCGCCCGGCTTGTTTTCGATCACGATGGGTTGACCGAGCGACTTGGACATCACGTCCGCCACCGAGCGTGCGACGATGTCAGTGCCGCTCCCTGCGGTGAAAGGCACGATGAAGCGCACCGGCTTGGTCGGAAAACTCTGGGCCCACGAGGGCAAGGCGGTGATCGCCACGGCAGCGGCCAGGCAGGCACGACGCAGGGTCGAGATAGAACTTGTTTTCATGGGTTGTCTCCGGTTGATGGTTATTGCAAGCCCAGCGCCTGCGTGATTTTGCGTCCCGATGCGCGCAGCGCCTCGAGCTTGGGAGCCAGCTCGACACCCAGCAACTGCCCGTGACGCTTCTTCCACTGACCCGCCACCATCACGCTGTCGATGTTGGCCAGACTGGTCTGGAACACCACACTGCTGACCGGGTCGTGCACGGGTTGCATGTTGAGGTCGCTGGCGCGAATCAGCACCAGGTCCGCCTGCTTGCCTGCAGCGAGGGTGCCCAGGCGATCGAGTTGCCCCAGCATGCGAGCGCCCTCCACCGTCACCCACTGCAGCGCCTCACGCGCGGGAATGGTCGAGGTGGACGGCACCGTGTTGTGCTCGGCGCGGTAGGCCACGTTGTCCAGGCTGCGCTGAATGCCCAGGGCAATGCGCGCCTGGCTGATCATGTCGCCACTCATCACGCTTTCGAGGTCCACCCCCAGCGAGGGTGCGCGTCCCAGGGCACGCAAACGCCCGGTCAGCGGATGACCATGGCCTTGCGACATCTCGCTCTCGGCGGCTGCCGAAAAGCTCATGCCCAGGTCACAAAAGGTCTTGAGTTGCGCATCAGTCAACGCGTGTCCATGCACGATGTTGACGTGAGGCCCCAGCAGCCCTTCGGCCTGCAGCCGGTCCCAGCCATCGGGCGTGCGCGCCGGCCCACCGCCCTGGTGCAGCGAGGCGATGACACCCAGATCGCGGGCCATGCGGAAATCATGCAGCGCCACCTCGAGAGTGGAGTAATGCGGGCCCAGCACGGCTGCCCCGATGCTCAGCAGCGCTCGGCCTTGATGGGCCTTGAGCAGGCGCTCCACTTCAGCACGCGGATGCGGCACTTCCCAGAACGGCGTCTCGCCCGGCTTGGGGTCCGGCTTGGGCGTGCCATGAAAAAACGCCGCCCGAATGCCCGACTGGAGCAAGCCATCAATGGCCGCATCGTTGTGGGCCGGGGTTCGGTTGTTGTGGCACCAGTCCACCAGCGTGGTGGTGCCGTTGTTCAACTGGTTGAGCGCGCCCACCAGCGTGGCAATGTGCAGATCCTCGGGCGCAAACACCGTGGCCAGGCCGGCATGCATCTTCTGGAAATACTCCAGCAGCGTCCAGTTGGCCGCCACGCCGCGCAAGGCGGTTTGCCAGGTGTGCAGGTGGGCGTTGATGAGACCGGGGATGACGATGCAACCGGCGGCCGACACCACCTCGGCATCGTCCGCCTGGATGCGTGGCGCGATCTCCTGGATGACATCGCCAGCGACCAGGATGTCGGCCTCGGGCAAGTCACCTTGCCGGTCCAGGGTGATGACGGTCGCGCCACGGATGAGGGTGCGCGCAGCCATGCTCAGGACTCCAGGCCGTCGCTGATCTTGACCGCCTCGGGCTTGAGTTCGAGGCCGGCGTCCTTGGCCACTTCCACCAGCAGCACCGAGAAATCGACGTCGTCGTAGCCGCGGCCAATCAGGCGCGAAACCGATTCACGCGTGGCCGCCGCTGCGGGCATCGACACGCCTTGGGCCTTGGCCGCTGCCATGCCCAGATCCAGATCCTTGAGCAACAGTTTGGGCGTGAAGGTAACCTGTTCAAACGTGAGGTTGGACAGCACCGGCGTCTTGTAGCGGGTGTACATCGAGCCCAGCACCGAGTCGTTGATGCTCTCGAGAAACACATGGCGCGGAATGCCCGCCTTTTCGGCCAGCACGGTGATTTCGCACAGGTTCTGGATGACCACACCAAACATGGTGTTGTGCGCAATCTTCCACACGCGCGCGAGTTCGCCCTCGCCCACCCACATGCACTTGCGCGACATGGCACGCAGGTAGGGTTCGGCGAGGTCATACAAATGCTTGGGGCCCGAGGCCACCACCAGCAGCTTGCCGGCTTTGGCCACCTTGGCGTTGCCCGACACCGGCGCACACAGGTAGGCCACGCCCAGGGCTTCGAGACGCTCGCGCACCTCGGTCGACCCCTCTTGCGAAATCGACGAGCTGTCGACCACCAGACGCGGCAGGGTCTTGCCCGTGACCAATCCACCGGCACCAAACAACACTTCTTTCAAGTCGTCGGTGGTGGAGACCATGGTGAACACCGTTTCGCAGGCCGCCAGGTCGAGCTTGCTGTCGACCAGCGTGGCACCGTACTCGACCAGCGGCTCAGCCTTGCTGCGTGTGCGGTTCCAGATGTCGACACCGTGCCCGGCTTTGGTGAGGCGCTTGACCATCGCCTCGCCCATGCGCCCCAACCCGATCCAGCCTACTTTGTTTGCCATGTCTGTCTCCTCGTGACAATTGATCTGCAAAATGAATATACAAGCGCCCGGCCCGCGTCGACCCGCGGGCTCCAGCGCGTTGATGCGTGCGTTACACGCGCTCGAGAATGACGGCGATACCCTGGCCCACGCCAATGCACATGGTGCACAGCGCGTAGCGGCCACCGCTGCGGTGCAGTTGGTTGACCGCCGTGGTGGCCAGTCGTGCGCCACTGGCACCCAGCGGGTGACCCAGTGCAATCGCGCCCCCATTGGGATTGACGCGGGGATCATCATCTTGCAAACCCAGTTGACGCAACACCGCGAGGCCTTGCGCGGCAAAGGCTTCGTTCAACTCGATGACGTCGATCTGCGCCAGGCTCAAGCCGGTGAGGGCCAGGACCTTTTGCGTGGCCGGCGCCGGGCCGATGCCCATGATGCGCGGCGGCACGCCGGCGGTGGCCATGCCGACCACGCGGGCACGCGGGGTCAGGCCGTGCTTGGCCGCTTCGGATTCGCTGGCCAGCAGCAACGCGCAAGCGCCGTCGTTCACCCCACTGGCGTTACCCGCTGTCACCGTGCCATCGGGGCGCACCACGCCTTTGAGCTTGGCCAGCGTTTCCAGGCTGGTTTCGCGCGGGTGCTCGTCCTTGCTCACGACAATGGCGTCCCCTTTCTTCTGGGGAATGGTGACGGGGGTGATCTCGCTGTCAAAGACGCCAGCCTTTTGGGCGGCCACGGCCTTCATCTGGCTGGCCAGTGCCATGCGGTCTTGCGCTTCACGCTCGATCTTGAAATCGGTGGCGACGTTCTCGGCCGTTTCGGGCATGGAGTCCACGCCGTATTTTTCCTTCATCAGCTTGTTGATGAAGCGCCAGCCGATGGTGGTGTCATACACCGCGTTGCTGCGGCTGAAGGCGCTCTCGGCCTTGGGCATCACAAAGGGGGCGCGGCTCATGCTCTCGACGCCACCGGCAATCATCAGGCCGGCTTCGCCCGCCCGAATGGCGCGGGCTGCAGTGCCCAGGGCGTCCAGGCCCGACCCGCACAGACGGTTGAGGGTGGCACCCGGCACCTCGATGGGCAGACC